>JAJSZB010000050.1:0-28235 GCA_050613715.1 Streptomyces sp. IBSBF 3018 | reverse complement strand
CCTCCCCCGGCACGCCCCCTACCTCCACCAACGCACCGCCGGCCGCATCGGCAGTCTCACCCGCCTCATCCGCCAAGCCGCCATCACCGCCATCCACGACGGCACCGAACGCATCACCAAAACCGCCCTCGACGCGATCCGCCTCGACCACCTCGCCGAAACCCACCACCGCCCCACCCGAAACCGCTAACCCCACCACCAGCCAGACAAAAGACCACTGACCAGCACAAAAACAAACCAGGCTATTACGAGCTAACGAAACCCACAACGAACCCGGCCTCACTCAGCGCGCACGACACAACCCCAGCTCACACCCCGAACCGCCCACTCGAATCCTGCACCCGGCCTCTCTCAACCAACCCACAACACCCCAGGCCAACAAGCCCGCGACACACCAACAAACCCCCCTCCGAGCGTCAAAAACCCTGGCTCCACGACCCGCAGCTCACCGAACTCGACCCCTGGTGGGACCCGCCCTGGCGGGCCACCTGGAACCACAGCTACCACCAAGCCCACACCCATCACACCACCGGACACCCTCTACCCAACAACACCACGAAATGGATCCGCACCCAGCAACGCGCCTGGAGCCAACTCCACCCCCACCAGCAACACCTCCTGACCACCCTCGGCATCCACGGACCCACACCACTGCAGGGCTACAACAGCCGCCCACCAGGCCCGGCCAGCCGATGAGAAAAGCTGATCACCGGCGATCTGAAAACCGGGGCCAAACCTGCTCTGCAGCGGAAGAATCATCGTGTGACTGACGACGCACGGCTTGACGCCGGTACGCGAGCGCTGCTTCAAGCGGTGTACACCCTGATGAAGCAGCGAGGTGACTGGCCCACGTTCACCGCAGTGGACCTGTGGGTCGACAGGCATCTGGGTATCGAGGACGCGCAGGCCGCGCTTCTCGGCGTTCCTGACGCATACCTGCTCCGCCCCTGGCAGGCGTACGGCTTCTCCAGCAACGACCCGGTCCGGCTGACCCTGCGAGGAGTCGGCGCATGCGATGACGGGGCGGACGATTTGCACCTCCTTGAGCGGTTCGTGGCCTGGACGGTGGACCTCGAGCTCGGCGACACCAGCCCGGCCGAGACTCCACTCATCGCCGACAGCAAGGCCTTCGCCGCACACGAGGGCCTGCACATCGGCAGTTCGGACGACATCGACGAATCCGCGGCAGGCACGTCTAGAGCCTCGGACGAGGCCGCCATCTCAGCCTCCCGGGCATCTCCAGATGCCGACGAGAAAGCGATTCCAGCAGAGGTAGAAGCCACACAGGGCCAGGTAGCGCGCCTTAGGGTCCTCGTCGATCTACTGCCAGGCTTCTGGTCTAGCAGCGGCTGGGCGTCTCAAAATCCCTGGCTGTGGAACCTCACCGTAGACCGGCCGCGCCTGCGGCCCTACCGGCACGTGCACGGCGTGGACGGACTCCTGGAGTACGCCGAAAAGATCGAGCGCGAGCGCACAACGGCAGCTTCCTCACTGCTGCACAGACTCAACGACGCCCAGCCCCCAGCCCACGCCGAAGAGCCAGCAGAGCCCGCCGACGAACAGCCAACGCCGATCCAGGACCGCGGCCTGGATGTGCTGCTCAGTTTGCTGCGCGAGGAGATCGTGGACTCCTGCCAGGCACCGCTGCGCGCTGACCTGTACGACGAAGCCATCTTCGCCGCCTTCCGACGCCTGGAGGACGAGGTCCAGCAACGATCGGGCAACTCGGCAATCGGGAACCCTCTGATCAATGCCGCCTTCAAGGACAAGACGAACCCGATCCGGATCTCCGACCGCGATGGCGACATGGACCGCATGGTCCAGCTCTTCGCGGGCGCGATCGGGCTCTTCAAGGGAGACCGCTCCCACAAGGACCGGCCGAGTGTGCCCTGCGTGTCACGTCGGGAGTGCCTTCGGATCCTCGCCCATGCCAGTTCGCTGCTTGACCTGCTCGACCGCGATCTCGACCGTGCGCCGGCGGTCCGCGGATACCACTACGGCCAGGGAGACCTCACCCTCTGGGTCGAGCGGGCCGGACCCCGAGCCCAGGTCTGGCTGGACGAGACGGTTCCGCTGGCCACGCGCAGCTTCCAGCCGGGCACCCTGGTCCTCGACGTCTCCGCCGTCTCCCCCGGCGAACACCGCGTCCACCTCGTCGACGGAACACGCCACGGGCCGGCACACCCCGTATGGCTGCTGCATGATCCACGGCTCTCGACCTGGTACCGCATCACGGAAGTAGGCGTCCCCCTCTTCAAAGATGCCCTCGGGCAACAATTGCTCGACGTCTCCGGGGTGCGGCTGGAAGTCCTGGAGGGCGGCGTCACCGGTGAACGTGTTGCGGCCACCCGCGAGACCTACCAGGTAGGCCACTACGTCGAATGGCGCTCATCAACCTCCCCCGGGAAAGCAGAACCCGCTTGGGCGCGCGACCGCGATGACGGTCCGCTCCGCCCCCTGCTGGGTAGTGCCAATCAGCTACTCGTCGGCCAGCCAAGCGCCCCGGCGCACGAGGAACGTCTGATGCGGATCAGCATCGAACCAGGAACGCTGCGTCTGCGCCGCGGTGACGCCGTGCCCTTGCGTGTTCTGGGCCACTACACGGACGGCACGGCGACATGGACCGGACCACTGGACGACCCGGAGGTGGAGAGCACGGACAAGACGATCGCGTTCTCCAAGAACAATGTCGTCCGGGCGAAGCACCCAGGCAGCACCACGCTGCGCTGCCAGCACGACGGCTGCTACGCCGAAGCACTCGTCAACGTTGGAGCCCACCCCCGCTGGACCGTCACAGAAATGCTCACCGGTCTCCCACCCGTCAGCGGTATCGCCTGCACCCCCAAGGGCCTCGTCGTCAGTACACGCGGCCGCCACATCTGGCGAGTGGATGCCGATGGGGCGTACCGGATGGTCACCGCAGTGCCTCCGATCTCCGCACACGACCAAGGGACAGACACCATCGCCGCGCGAGACGACGGAGAACTCGCCGTCCGCCTCCTCGGCGACCGCCGCATCCTGGTACTTCACCACAGCAACGACTACCAGAGCAGCGAAATCGTAGATCCGGAGGCAGAAGGCACGCCGATGGCCTTCGCATGGCGCAACGAAGATCTGCTCATCGCCATGCACGACGGCGCACTGCACCGAGTCGACATGGACGGCACAGCAACAGAAATCACCCGGGTCCAGGGAACGCCCATCGGGATAACCACCAGCGCAGACTCTGTCCACGTCCTTTGCGCACCCTCACCAGGCCCCGCCATGGGAGACGACTACAACAGGGTATGGAGAATCCCGCTCACCGACACCAACGGAACCACAGATCTCCTCCACGGCCACAAGCTCGCCGGAATCAACGGCATCACCCTCACCGGATCATCCATCCTGCTCAGCGGCTTCAACGAAGGACGGCTGTTCAGCCTGCGCAACAACAAACTCCGCGAAGTCGCCGCCGGCCTTACCAACCCCGGACAACTCGCCACTACCCCCACCGGCGAGACCTATCTCGCCGACTTCGGAGCCGGAGCCATCTACCGACTCCTGCCCTAACCACCACCAGACCCCGAGCGCGACAAACTCATCCACCTTGAGCACATGCACCCTCTGGGCCACTCGGTGAGACTGATCAACCGATCAACGAACCTGACCACATCTCATGAATATGCAGGTCACAGACCACGAAATCCACGCCATCACCGGTCTCCAGCCCTCTCTCCACCACAAAAACAACCCAACCAATCACATGATCAGCCCAGGTCACAGCCCCGTAGGGCGATCATGATCCCCGGGCGCGGACACGGGGCCTGCCCGACGCGCACGCCACCACCCGCGCCGCACTGGACAGCGGCTTCACCCTCGGCCAGATCATCGCCGTGTGCTGGAGTGCGGCCGCCGGCTCCGTCGCCTGGGGCCAGCGCACGCCCGGCCTGAAGCCCGGCAGCGTCGCCGCAGCCTGCGTCACCAACCTCGCCCGCCGCATCGGCTACGCCAAGGACCGGCCTGTCGTCGAGTACGACCTGCCGAACTGGGTCAGCAAGCCCGCCGTCCACGCCACCGCGCTGCGCTGGCTCGCCAAGCACGACGCCGCCGCCACGGCGGCCGCCGAGACGATGCACGCGTTCCGGTCGATGCAGCAGCGGGTGAACAGCCAGCCCCTGGACGCCACGCTGTGACCTGCGCGTTTCTCCGCCTCGATGAACGGGTGGACCCTCACCGGGTCTCCTTCGCGAAGAAAGCCGTAGCCCGCTTGAGGATGTCGACGTCCTCGCGCAGTCGGCGGTTCTCCCGCCGCAGCGCGGCCAGTTCCTCGCGTTCGCTGCTGGTCAAGCCGTCGCGCTCGCCGGCGTCGACCTCAGCCTGCTTGACCCAGTCGCGCACCGCAGTCTCGGTCAGGTCGAAATCCTTCGCGACCTGACCGACGGTGCGGTCACCGCGCCGGCACAGCTCGACGATCTCGGCCTTGTACTGCGGCGTGAAAGAGCGGCGAGGGCGTGGCTTCTTCTTCCCCATGCTCTCCATGATGGACATCCTCCCGGGGCAGAACCCCTGATCTCGAATGTCCGTCGAACCGGATCAAGCCCACCCGTAAGCATCGCCTCCATCGCCCGGGCCGCGGGCGTCTCCACCGACTTCATCTACCGCCACCCCACCCTCCGCCCCCAAGTCGAGGCCCTGCGCCGGGCACGGCGCAACGCCCCTGCCGGCGGTGCTGTTCACAACCCCGACATCGAAGCCGCCGCCAGCACTCTGGTCCGCCGGCTCACCCAACAACTCGCCACCGAGCGCCCAAGCACCGAGAAGAGGTTGCTCAGTTCCAGGCCGCGCTAGCCGCCGCCCATGGCGAACTCCTCGCCCTGCGTCGCAAGCTGGGGACCCAAGAAAGCGACTGAAGGATCGCGCTTTCCGGTGGCGAGCGCGACTGGCGGCGGGGTGCCGGGCCGCCAGGGCTGGCCGGGTCCGCGGTCTGCCGGGGTTGGCACCCGCAGCAGTTTGGCGAGCCGGGCGACCTTCTTGAAGCGGCAGGTGTGGTAGATCCCGGCGCCCGAGCGCGAGCGGCAGGGCGAGCCGGGCTGGACGCCGCAGCGCGGGCAGTCGTGGCTGATGAGGCTTCGCGAAAATCCCCACGGTCGATCTTCGCCTCAGTTCGTCCGCTGGTAAATCGAGTGGGGAGGATGGGGAGCGAAGAGCGCGCCCTGCCGGTGCTGGTGTGGAAAAGCCGTTGCTCTGGGACCTGTTGGGGCTGATAGACAGGGATATGGACGACAAGGTCATGCTCTCGGTCGAGCGGATGCTCGCGGAACGCGCCTGCGAGCGCATCATTGTGGACTTCATCCACCGCCTTGACCTCGGCGACCCGAGTTCGGTGGCCGAGCTGTTCACGCCCGATGGTGTCTGGCACTGGCCTTTCGGAGACCGGCGCATCGAGGGACGCGAGGTCCTGCGCGCCTACTTCGCCTCTCGCCCGGCGGACAGGCTGTCGCGCCGTCTGATGACGAACATCCTGGTCACGGTGGAGTCCGAGGCGACAGCGCGGGCCTTCTCGTATCTGACGACATACCGGGTCGATGGCTACTCAGGTGGAATGATCGAGCCCAGGCTCCCGGCGAACGTCGGCCACTACGAGGACATCTTCCGGAAGATCGACGGCGCCTGGTTCCTCGCCAGCCGCACTGTCTTCCTCCCCTTCGGCGGCGGAACGGAACGGCTCCCCGACGCGGATGGATCACCCGCCTGACGACACCGCTTTGCGGCCCGGCGACCGTCAGGTCGCCGGGCCCTGGTGATCGGTGACGGTCAGCCGAAGCAGGCGCGAAGGACGTGGTCGATCTCGGGGCCCCGGTCGCTGACGGTGATCTTGTCGATCCAGCGATGCGGCCCTGTTCTCCCGAAACTACGGCGAAGCGACAAGTAGCTCTCTGTAGCGGATCATCTCCCACGCCGGGTGCTCACCCGGATGCCGCGGCGGCCTCGCTCCTGGTGTTACTGAGGTAGGACGCGATCACGCTGGCGAGGCGGCGCCCTCGCCCGGTACATCGGCGCGGACGGTGATTCTCCGGAGCAGGCTTACGCCCGCGAGCCCGACGCCCTCGCGGGCGAGGACTAACAGCAGGGCGACGAGGGCGCAGCGGGCGTTGCCGTCGTCGAATGGGTGGAAGAAGCAGACGTCGAGGTAGGCCCGGGCGGCCCGCGCCGTCAGCGGGAGGGCGCCGGGCCCGTCCGCTGCGCTCTCGGCTAGGCACGCGTCGAGCCGCGCCCGGGTGTCCGGCCCGATGCCGTACCGCTCCCGGCCTCCCTGCGCGAAGGCCGGGAGGGTGCGGAAGGCGGGCGGGTGCGGGGTGCCGAGGACGTGCTGCTGCAGGGTGAGGGCCGTACCGGGTGGCCATCGGGGGCAGTTGGCTTCGCAACGGTCCTTGCCGTGCCGGATGCCGATGAGGACGTTGGATGGACGGTCTCGGTCAACTCCAACATCTGCCGGGCTCACCAGCATTCGACCGCCCAGGGGTGATCCAGCTGTTTGACATCACGCCGGGGTGGCACAGTGCCACAGAACTCCTTTCCGGCGCTGTGACCGACCTGGTGGGCGAGCCCGCCCACCCTTGTGATGCGCCGGCGGGCGATGCCCGCCAGGGCCGGTCCTCCCCCGGCCTTGCCGTGCTCCTCGGCCTGCCCCCGGTCCGACTGACCGGGACGTGCTCTGGCCATCACCGTCATCGCCTCCGCCGTCATGGAACGCTACGAGCCGGACGCCGTGCTGCGGGGTGACGCGGCCGCGACGGGTATCGGGGGGCAGTCGGCAGGCCCACTTGTCCAGGTGGTGCCTACTCCACTGGGGTGACGGAAGCACTGTCCTCTTCGGCCGGCCAGCGTGGGATGGGTCGGCATGGGCGGTCATTCTTCCGCCCTGGGCGGTGTGTTGCCCTTGGCGGCCCCAGCTCACCCGAGGCTCGGTTGTCCTGTTTCGAACCAGGCCGTCCTTGATTGCTGAGACTATCGAAGCGGCGGCTACGGGCGATCGTCGTCCACCGCCGCTGGTGCGGGCCTGGAACATCGTTGAACGAGAAGGTGGACGCGTGGCGCAGGACGAGACGGAGCTGTCCCAGGCGATTGCGGCAGTGCGCGCCGCTCTCACCGCTGCGCAGCAAGACGGTGCCGGCACCGAGATCCGGTTCACGGTCAAGGAGATCGTCCTGGATTTCAGTATCGAGATCCGCAGCTCGGCCTCCGCAGGCGGCGGTGTGAAGGCGTTGGTCGTGTCCGGGGAAGCGCGCGGTGAGCGGTCGGAGGGTGCCGCGCATCGTGTGACGGTGACGTTGGGGGTCGACGGTCCGGTGCGGGTCGGCGACCGGGGAGAGGCTGCCGGTCGCCCCAGTGGCCCGGCCTTTCGATAGCGGGCGCGCGCGATGGAGTGGAGCCGGGCTGTCTCGGTGGAGTGCGCCGGGACGGTGGGTGCTGGGTGTGTGGTTGCTCCGGGGCTGGTCCTCACCGCACACCATGTGGTGGCACCGGCCGAGGAATGGGAGGACGAACCCGTCACGGTGCGGCCCTTGAGTCAGGGCGGCGATGGGCCCGCAGCGCAGGCCGAGGTTGCCTGGCACTACCGGGACGCGGCGCTGCTGAGCGTGCGTCCCCACGATCTGGGCCAGGAGTTCGCGCCGGTGCGCTGGGGGGAGCTGACGTGTATCAACCCGCCGCAGTCGCCGAAGTGTTCAGCGGTAGGCTTGCCGCGTGCGGCGGTGCGCGGCGACCGGCAGGGAGCGGGGTCCGGCTACCGGGCCGAGCACATGGTGGCGGGGGTCATCAACGTGGTGGACAACGCGGCCCGCACCTACAGCCTTCAGGTCGACCGTGAGCCTCCGGATGACTCTGCCGGTGCCGGCTCGCCCTGGCAGGGCATGTCGGGCGCGGGGGTGTTCTGCGACGATCTGCTCATCGGTGTGATCATCGAGGATCCTGGCGGGTGGAACAACGCCCGGCTGGAGGCGTTGCCTGTCCGGCGGCTGCTGGACGACCGGCGGTTTCATGCGCTGGTGGCCAACGCTTCGGGCATGGCGCCGGTGCTGGAGCCGGCCGATCTGGATGTGCTGTTCGACCATCGCCCGCAGCCGGCAGCGGCTGCTTCGTATCTGCTCTCGCCCCGCTCGGAGGTGGTGCCGTTCACCGGCCTGGACCGCGAGATGACACGCCTGGTCGACTGGTGCACCTCCGCCGCCAGGACCGTGGACGTCGCGGTGGTGCACGGTCCGGGAGGTGTCGGCAAAACAAGGCTGGCTGTCGAATTGGCACGGCGGGTCAGCGAACGCAGACCGGAAGCCGAACAGGAGGCCGGCAGCCCGGATATGCCCTGGACAGCCGGGTTCCTTCAACTGGACACCGCAGCGTCAAGTCCGTTCCCGCCATCCAGGATGCTGCGGAACCTGATCCGCCCCGTTCTGGTCATCGTCGACTACGCCGAATCGCGCCGTGCCCAACTGATGCGGCTCCTGGACAATCTGACGACGCACCGTGCCCCCGGCAACCGGGTGCGGATCCTGCTGCTGGCCCGCTCGGTCCCCCAGTGGTGGGAAGAGCTCAGAGCCGGCTACGGTCCCACGACCCGCGGGCCGCTGATCGAGCTGTCCACCGGCGGCCTGTATCGCCAGCAGGACCGGCATCAGGCCCGTGAACAGGCAGTCCTCGCCTTCAGCCGGCGTCTGGCGGAGTTACGGTGGGCGGACCTGCCCGACGACTGGGACCCCGAGCAGATCGCCGACCTGATCAGCGCCGCCGGCGATCCGCCGGTCTACGACGCCTCGGGGACGCTCGCCGTGCAGATGGACGCCCTGGCAGGCGTGCTCCTCCACACTCCCGACGGTCTCGAGGACGACCTGTCCCCGGCCAAAGTGCTGCTCGCCCACGAGATCAAGCACTGGGACCGGGCTTTCCACGCGGGTGGCCTGGGTCACCTCCCCCTGGAGCTGCGCCGTGCGCTGGTCGCCGTGCAGCGCATGGCCCACGCCAAGAACGAGGACCAGGCGCTTGCCGCCATCCGCACCGCCTGGGACTTCCACTACCGCAAGTTCACCGATCACCCGCTGGGCGCCGACACCCACCAGGCGATCCTGCACACGCTCCAGGACCTCTACCCCAGCACCGACGGCTCCTACTGGGGCGGATTCGGACCCGACATCCTCACCGGCGCCCTCATCGACGAACTCGAGGACGCCTCCGACGAGCACTTCCTCACCGAGGTCCTCCCCTCACCCCACCTCGACACCACGCAGCGCGAACACTGCCTGACCATCGTCGCCCGCTCCATCCCCACCCAGCCCCACCTACGCGACAGTGCAGCTTTCGTCATCGCCGCCAACCCCGACACCCTGATGGACCTGGCCGACGAAGTCACCATCCAGCTCCCCGAAGCCGATCGCGATGCCTGGATCGATGCACTCACCGAGGCAGAGGTAGAGGCAGAGGCCGAAGCGGACGCGGGCAGGGCCGCCGCCAGTACCGCCGCCGACACCCCGAAGATCATCAGCGGCATGACCCAGAGCAGCCGGCCCACCGACGCCGCGCCCGGCAGCGGCCACCCTCCCCTGGTCTTCACGGACTTGCCCCGCGTTCCTGAATCCGTCCGGATCCCGGCCCGTCCCCTACCGCGGCCTGTGCCTCCACAGCCCTCAGCGTTCCCGCCCGCCGTCTTCTACCAGCCGTCACACCGGCGCGGCCGCGCCGTCGTCCTGCTCCTGCTTCTCCTGGCCATCTCCATCGGCATAGCCATCTGGATCGGTGCCGATGGAGCAGCCTAAGGCGGCCCGCCAGGCCGTGATCGGGTCCGGGCGCCGATGCCGGCGGATCGAGCCGGCCGAGCACCACGGGACACCGCCGTCCCCTCCCGGCGCGGCGTCCGCGAGGCAGGTCTGGAAGCCGTCTCCGGCTGGGAGGCGAGGTCCAGCGGGCCGATGCCTGGATTCCCGGGTCGCCGACTTGGACCGTGACCATCGCCGCTGCCGGGGACGCTGCGGACCCGCTGTGCTTGTCCGATGTGGTACGTGCCAGACCGCAGCCTCAGCCGCAGAAATGATCTCCCTGGTGCCCTACGGCTGTGCGGCGGGCGTGATGTGGAGGGCGTTGAGGGACTGTCGGGGCGTTGCCGGGAGGACCTCGAACCAGGCCTGCCCGTCGGCCAGGTAGCGTTGCGCGCGTCGCCAGTAGCGCCAGCGGAGGTCGACGAAGCAGTCGATCGCCGCGTCCGTCGTGCTGTGGGCCATGTACTGGCTGTGGACCTCGCAGCGGTCCAGCAGTTGACCGGCGTTCTCCAGATGGGCGAGCGCTGCCGCGGCAGCGCGGCGCAGCGGACTGTTCGGAGTCCACCTCTCGTCGAGGTGGCTGGCCGCCGACGCGGAGCGGGGCTGTGCGTCAGGCAAGGACAACGCCCTCACCGCGACCTTGCGATCGGTGCACCAGCGGTGGAGGTCGATGCGGACCGGCCGGGGGATGAGATCGGCCAGCTCCTCGTAATCGGGCAGCACATGATCGCGGGGAGCACGCCCTGCAGAGGCATCGGTGGTAATCCCAGCCAGACGCTGCCGGGCCAGGGCGACCGACTCGCCCTGGCGCCACAGCAACAGCAGTTCGATGCCCTCATTCACCAGGGAATCATGCTCCTGAAACTGAAAACTCACCCCGCGACGGTTACCGCGCAGCGCCCGGCGCATCGGGATGTAGCCGTCACGGCCCTCGAACAACGCGCTGACCGCCTGCTCGACCCAGCGTTCGTCAGTGGTGTGCTGCACCACGACGTCGATGTCACCGACCTCCATGGCCCCACGCACGTAGGACCCGAAGAGATGGATCTCTGTCACCAGGTTGACCGGCCAGGCACCCTGCTCCAGCCGGTCGAGTATCTCGTGCAGAACCGCCGTAGCCCGCTCACGCTTCATCTGACTGCCCTCTGCTCCGTACGACAACCGCTCGGGGACATAAGTGAACAGACCTTAACCGCCGGGACCGACACCCAACGGCTGTCAGCTCCAAGCACGTCCGGCACGCAAGGCGGCAGCCGCTGTTCCCCGCCGGCAACAGCCGAGACCGGAAACCCAGCAGGCCCCCTACACCCGGTCGGCCCCGACGCGGCCGCCCGGTCGGCCACGCGCTGCTGCACCTCGGCTATGCCGGCAGCTGCCGGCCCCTGCGCTGGACCGCTTCGCCCACCAACTCACCGGCGCTGTGAGAACGATCAGGTAATTCCCCAGGTCCCCGACGCGGCGCGTCCATAGGATGGGCCCGGTGGGCAGCCCTGATCGACCGGCACGGGCTGGTCGCCGACGGCGGCCGTGTCTACCTGCTGCTGCCCACGCCCGTGTTCCAGGACGTCAACGGCGAGCCGGAACTGCTGCGCTACGAGGTCACCCACTGGCACAGTGCCTTCGCCCGGCTGCTCCACTACATCGAGCACCAGGATGACTTCGACGCGACGCTCCGGCGCACCGGAATCACCCTCCTCGACCACCTCAGCAACAACTAGTCTTATGAGTCGTAAGTTCTGGTCATAATTGTAGACTTTGGGTGTGGCGCGGACGGGTCGGCCGAAGGCCGAGTTGGTGTTGTCGGACGATGAACGGGCTGCCCTGGAGGGGTGGGTGCGGCGTCGTTCGACGCCGCAGGCGTGGGCTTTGCGGTGCCGGATCATCCTGGCCTGTGCGGCCGGGGCATCGAACAAGGATGTGGCGGCGGAGGTGGGGTCGACACCGCATGCGGTGGGCCGATGGAGGGCCCGGTTCGTCGAGCACCGGATCGCGGGCCTGGGCGACATGCCCCGGCCGGGCGCCCCGCGCACGGTCACCGATGAACAGGTGGCTGACCTGGTGGCCAGGACTTTGCAGCGCGCCCCGAGGGACGCCACCCATTGGTCGACGCGGTCGATGGCCAAGGAGACCGGTCTGTCGCAGTCGACGGTCTCGCGGGTCTGGCGGGCGTTCGGCCTGCAGCCGCACCGCAGCGAGACCTTCAAGCTCTCGACCGACCCCTACTTCGTCGACAAGGTCCACGACGTCGTCGGCCTCTACCTCGATCCGCCCGAGCGGGCCCTGGTCTTCTGCGTGGACGAGAAGTCGCAGATCCAGGCCCTGGACCGCTCCCAGCCGGTACTGCCGATGATGCCCGGCGTCCCGCAACGGCAGACCGCGGACTACGTCCGGCACGGCACCACCACGCTGTTCGCGGCGCTCGAGGTCGCCACCGGCAAGGTCATTGGTTCCCTGCACCGCCGGCACCGGGCCGAGGAGTTCAAAAAGTTCCTGGCCAAGCTCGACAAGGAGGTCCCCGGTGGCCTGGATGTCCATCTGGTCCTGGACAACTACGCCACCCACAAGACCCCGGCCGTCAAGACGTGGCTGCTGACACACCCACGCTTCCACCTGCACTTCACTCCGACCGGCTCCTCCTGGCTCAACCTGGTCGAGCGATGGTTCGCCGAACTGACGAACAAACAGATACGACGAGGCGTCCACAAATCCGTCCAGGCCCTGGAGACCGACATCCGCAACTGGATCGCCGGCTGGAACACCGACCCCAAGCCCTACATCTGGACCAAGACCGCCGACGACATCCTCGAACACCTCGCCGGATATCTGAAGCGAATTCCTGACTCAGAAGACTAGTAACGGATGTTCCCCGGCGGCGGCCCGGACTCTTCCAGCCAGCCTTCCTTGATCAGGTCCCGCCGCAGGCGCGAGATGACGGTGGGGTCCAGGTCGAGCAGCTTGGCCAGTTCCGCACCGGTCTTGCGGACGACCCCGCTGCGTACGCCTCGATGTAGGCGACGACCACGATCGTGCGCAGGACGGTGACGAAGTAGATGACGCGGACTCGTCGGCGTCGTCACGGTAGTCGCGCAGTTCGGGATGGGAGACCGGAGACCGGCGCGCTGGCGTCCGAGGCGTCGACGGACAGCACGGCCAGGGCGCGGTCCAGGGCGAGCAGCTCGTCTCCGTCGACAATGGCCTCGTCCTGCTTCTGCGCGCCGCGGTACGTTCAGCGACGGCGGCCGGGCCGCCCGGCCGGCCCTCCGTCAGCCGGGCGCACAGCCCGTCGAGCACAAGGTCGAGCCGGCTAGCGCGGGCGGCGCCGGGGACGAGACGCACCAGCATGAGGAGTGCTCGCGCCGACCGCGGACCGAGCCCTGGTTACGGGCTTGGTGGCGGATTCGTGGCGACGACGAAGGCGTCCTCGGGACCGAACTGAGCCAGCTCGCTCGCGGCCTCCTCCGCGTCGGACCCGATATCCGGTGGCGACGTCAGGGTCACGCACGCGGCACCCGAAGTCCGGCATTCGGTCGCGGGCGGAGCCGTTGCACACAGAGAACGGCAGGAACTGTCGTAGATCACCGCGACCCATTTGACCTGCGGTGGCGTCGTGGACAGGTTCCACGTCACGGACCAATTTCCGTTGGCCGCCACCGTGGCCGCAGGCGAGACGAGCCAGGTACCACCAGCAGCAGCTCGTTGGTGGTTCTGGGCGATGACAAAGATGAGCGCAGCGGCCGAGTCGGTACGCGACGACGTGCCGGTGAAGGTGTAGCGGGTCGCACCGTTCGCTGCGGGCGTCTGACTCACTGTGGAGATCGTGATGGCCGGATTGTCCGAGGGCGGCGACAACGTCGGCGATACATGGGGTGATGGCGCCGGCGCAGGCACCGTCGATGAATTTGCCACCATGGGAATGACAGCTGCGGCGACCGCGCCCGCCGCTCCGATGACAGCAGCGATCACCGTTTGCCACGTGCTGAGCCTGCGTCGACGTCTCCTGCCCGCTGCCGTTCCCCCGGCCGACGCGGCGCCCGCCGAGGGCGGGGCTTGTGGCATGGGTGGAACAGCAGCCGGGTCGGGAGAGGGGTCGGGCTGTGTACTCATGCCAGTGTCCTCCCGGCGGGCACCACCGCGGGCTACGCCTCGATGTACGCCACGACCACCACGGTGCGCAGCGCGGTGACGAAGTAGATGACGCGGACGTCGTCGACGTCGTCACGGTAGTCGCGCAGGCCGGGGTGGGAGCCGGGGATCGGGGCGCCGGCGTCGGGGTCGACGGACAGCACGGCCAGGGCGCGGTCCAGGGCGAGCAGCGCGGCTTCGTCGGTCAGGGCCTCGATCTGCTTCTGCGCCGACTCGGAGAAGACAACCTTCGCCCGGGGGCGGGAGTGGCGCGGCATCAGGCGACGTGGCCGCGCGCGGCGTGCAGCTGTGCGAGCTTGCGCTCCCGCAGCTCTTCCCACGGCGTGCACGTCGCGGGGTCGGGCAGCCCGTTGAGCGCGATGTCCTCCAGCACGCCGGCCAGCAGGTCCGCGTTCTCGCGGGTGCGGGCCGCGTACGCACGCAGCGCCTGCGCGCCGTCGGGCGTCAACGCCTCGCGGCCGACGACCGCGGGCCGGCCGTCGTCGGGGGCGGGCTGGTCGCTCATCACGGGCCTCCAGGACACTTGCGGACTGATCCCACGGTAGCCCCACGCGGCCAGCGCGTGAGGCGGGATGGTGGTCAAACCCGAAGAAGCGCGCGGAAGCGATCGTACTCGGGACCTCCGGGGTGCGCGATGGACTCGATGTGCTGTGGCGGGACGGCCTGGTGGTAGTTGAACGTCCGCGTCCGCCTTGCCGTTGCCCAGCGACTTCCCGACGAAGCTGTGGACCAGCGACTTGAAGGTATGGTGCTTCTGCAGGTCGGACAGGTCGAGCAGGGCGGTGACGACCGTCGGCCTTCCCATGGTCCGCAGCTTGCGGCCGATATCCGGGTGGGACTCGCAGTACAGCCAGTAGATCGCCTCACCACCCCCAGAACGTCAGCAGCCGCACGCCGCCGTCGGCGTTGTGCACCATCGCGGCGGGGGTCAGAAGCCGTAGCCCTCGCGTACGGATGGCGTCGTCCTCGTAGTCGAGCAACCGCGTGCAGGGGCGGGCTCGGATGAGGTAGCCGCGCAGCAGCCGTCGCGCCTGCTCCTCCTCGTCGTACAGGTCCAGGTCGTCCGACAGTTCGATGTCGTCGATCGGTGCGGCGTCCGCGAGCTGGCGTATCAGGTCGGCGAAAGGCACCGGCCATGTCGCGGGGTCGTCGACGTCGACAACTGGCTGATCGGTGGGTAGCTGGGCAAGGACCCGGGTCCCATCGTGTTCCTGGCGCCGCTCTACACTCTGCGCAGCCGCTGTCGCGCGGTCAGGGATCTTGGGGGGGTACAGGGTGGGGAAACGTTTGCGTGCTGCCGTCGTCACGGCGGCGACCGTTCTGGGCGTGATCGGCGCAGGGACTGCCCCGGCGCACGCCGCGACCGGCTGGGACCGATGCCCCAAGGGCAAGGTCTGCTTGTTCTCCGGTGACGGCGGGACCGGGGCGATGGTCGCCTACTCCACCCCGCAGGCCTCGCTCGGCCCCTGGGACAACAAAGCTGCGTCGGTGTACAACCGCACCGGGAACGCTGCCCTGTGCATGTACAGCCTGTCGCAGTTCTCGATCGGGGACCCGCACAAGAACCTCACGGTGTGCAACGAGGGAACCGGCGACGACAAAGAAGACGATCTGTGGGGCGGCTACGGGAACGGCCTGTCCATGTACCACAACCTCAGCTCCATCCGCTGGGGCCACACCATGCGGCAGGCCACGGGACAGCCCGAATACCTCGACTGGAAAGACCCGTTCGTCGTCTACACCCACACGGCACACACTTTTGCCGACCTGAACGGCGACGGCAGCCTCGACCTGCTACAGCGCACCTGGAACGGGCACTTGTGGTTCCTGAAGGGCGACGGCACCGAGGTGTACGTAGGTTCCGGCTGGAACCAGATGACCGCGCTGACCCGGCACGGGGACTTCAGCGGAGACGGACACGAGGACCTGCTGGCGCGCGACGGCTCGGGCAGGCTGTGGATCTACCCCGGCAACGGCAAGGGCTGGTTCGGCGCCCGCAAGCTCATCGGAACCGGCTGGAACCAGATGACCGCGCTGCAGGCCGCCGGCGACATGAACTCCGACAGCCACGACGACCTGCTCGCCCGCGACTCCACCGGCCGCCTGTGGATCTACCCCGGCGACGGACACGGCCGCTACGGCGCCCGCAAGATGATCGGGACCGGCTGGAACCAGATGCGCGCTTTCGCCGCCCCCGGCGACCTCAGCGGCGACGGCCACAACGACCTCGTCGTCAGCGACGCCACCGGCAAACTCTGGCTCTACCCCGGCGACGGACACGGCCGCTACGGAACACGCAAGCTCATCGGCGCCGGCGGATGGTCGATGTTCCCCACCGTCCTCGGCATCGGCAATGTCGACGACGACAATCCGGGTGCCCCCGACCTCCTCGCCGTCGGCAAGGGCTACCAGGGTCTCGTCCGCGTCTACTTCGGCCAAAAGGGCGGCAGCATCGCCCAGTACGGCGACTGCAACGAAGTCGACAACGGCGACGTCCTGCTCTGACGGGAGGGACTGATCCACGGGGCGCGCCGACTGATCCGGACCGGACGAAACTAGATCCCCGCGCTGCAGGTGGCCGGCGACACGAATGGCGAAGGCCACGACGACCTGCTCGCCCGCGACTGCACCGGCCGCCCTGTGGATCTACCGCGCTGACCGGCAGCGCTAACGACCTGACCCGCGATTGATCT
Source organism: Streptomyces sp. IBSBF 3018 (assembly GCA_050613715.1). GTDB lineage: Bacteria > Actinomycetota > Actinomycetes > Streptomycetales > Streptomycetaceae > Actinacidiphila. Next base: position 11,611 of record JAJSZB010000050.1, on the reverse strand, counting down.
GACCGCTCCTGATCTGACCGGGTGTCGACTCGGCGGGTTCACCAGTCGAGCAGATCCATGGAACTCCGACCGAGCCAGTCCGTGAACGACACGGGCCGACCGTCCAGGTTGAGCGGAAGGATCTGGTCACAGGTCGCGCGGCCGTCGAACCAGATCGTGCCTCGGTGAGGACCGGTGACGACGAGCAGGGTCGAGAAGCCACAGCCGTTGTCCTGGATGAACACGGCGCCGGACGCCTTGCGTTCCTGGAACACCTCGTACTCCGCGTCCCACTGCGTCCATGCCTGCTGGTAGGCGTCGCGGTCCGGGTAGTTTTCTTCCAGCGGCTCGCGTGCATCCAGTTCGTCTTCGTAAGCGCGATAGGAGTCAGGATGCGGGAACGCGATGGTGAGCAGGGCGTAGTTGGTGCCTGAGTCTCCCTGCCAGCCCCAACCTGCCGCGGTTCGGCGTGGGCGGTTCATCGCGCCGCCAGCGCTCCGTCGAAGCAAGTACTCCCGGTACCCGACGGGAAAGACAATGCCCAGTTCCGCCTCCGCCTCGCAGACCTGCGCTTCGGACAGCGGCGCCGGGGAGGAGTTCTGTCCCGAGGACGGACTGCTGAACTCGTCAAGGCGTCTCCCGCGGGCCATGCGTCGGGCCTCCGCTATCCAGTCGATCGTCATACGGGTGAGAGTAGACAGGAGCGACACACTGGACTCTGCCGTGACCTGACAACGCCCGTGGCACCCGCTACAGCGGTACACCGGACGCCGCGAGACCTACGACGAACCCACCTGGCCATCGCCGCCCTGGTCTCCGACCGGGGCCGCTCGGCGCGCCACCCAGCACAAGCCGAGCACCGGACTCGTCCTCATCCGTCCGACAGCCCGCTGAATCACCCACCAAACAAGCCCAGACAGCGCGTCCAGACCTCAAGCGCGACGCACCCCGTAAGGATGGAGGGCTTTGCGTTGGCCTGTGGCGGCGGATCGTACGATCGCGTCAAGGAGTCGGTGGCGCTTGACGGCGTGGGTGAAGTCCGGGGCGACAGCCGTTCCGTGGATGAGATCGTCCCGAATCGTGGCGTAGGCGTGCACCAGCGTGTGGATCACTGTTCCGGCCAGGCCGGGATAGTCGTCGTAACCGCTGGGCTGCGTGAGCTTCGTGGGCCGACCGCCGCTGCGGGTGCCACGCACCGTGACCGGACCGATGTGCGGGAACTCGGCGGCGGTGATCTCGAGTCTCCCCTCCGTGCCGTCGATGATCAGAGAGAACCCTGCGTCCGATGCCGCGCCTCCACGGTGGTGGACGGACAGGATCGCGCCGCCCGCCACAGTGCCCGAGATCGCGATCTGGTCCTCGGCGGTCATCGGAACGACGCGCCCGGTGCGCCCGAGGGGAACCTGGCGGCGCCGGGTCGCGGTCGTGGCGACCACTTCCTGAAGCTCGCCGACGAAGGTGCGCGTCGCCCCGGCGGCACGCTCCATCTCCTCGGCCTCGCGCAGGTCGACGGCGAGCGGCCACTCGGAGAGCACCGGCACTCCCGCCTTCAGCACGGGCAACACGAGTTCGCGATGCCGGGGCACTTTGACGGCGACAACGACGAGGTCGACGTTCTCGTCGCGGGCGAGCTGCTCGACCGACGTGTACGCGGGCACGCCGTACGCCGCTTCCGCGGCCTGGGCCGAGGCTTCCGAGCTCGCCGCCAGCGCGCGAAGCTCGATCCCGTCGACGGCGTTCAGCGCGGGCAGGTGAGCCCCGGCCGCCCAGCCTCCCGTGGCGCTCAGGCCGACGATGCCGACGCCGATCGGCTTACGGGGGTCAGGCACCGAGCTGCCGCCTGAGGGTCTCGGCGTCGTGCAGGGCCGTCATGTGCACGAACCGCCCGTCACGCACCTGGTAGATGGCGTACTCGACGATCTTGAACGAGGCGCCGGTGGGGGCCACGCCGAGCCACTCCTTGGCGGGCGTGCCCGTGTTGGTCAGACGGGCGGCCAGGCGATCACCATCGACCGCGATCTCCCGGGGCTCCCAGTGGAAGTCCGGAACCGCGTCGATGTCGCCGTTCAGCACAGCGACGACCTGGTCCCGAGTGCCCGGCTCGCCGTTCAGGGTCGTCTCGTCGTCGATGAACTCGTCCATGCGGTGAATCTCGTGGGCGTTGAGCGCCCCGATGTAGCGCAGGTAGAACTCGCGCAGGTCGGTGTCAGACATGATGCCCTTCTTCGGCCCCCGGAGAGGAGGATCATGCTCGTGTTTCGCGACGGCCTTTGACGGTCTGGTCGCGATGATCGTCGGCAGAGGGGAGGAACCGCTGCGCAACTTCAGTACCGGACGGTACCGAAGTTTCGCCGCACCGTCACGGCCCTGATGGCGAGGCGAATGTCTCACCGGGGGCGGGCGGAGGGGGCAGCCGCTAGGCAGGCCAGCCGAGCAACGCCGTGTCGACGATCTCATCGAGCTCGGCAGGACCGAGGCCGTTGGCGGCCTGCACCGCGATGCCGAAGCCCATCGTCATGACGAACCGGGCAAGACGCCCGGGGTCGGCGTCGCGCGGAAGATCGCCCTCGTCGACGGCGCGCCGAAAGCGCTCCTCAAGGCGGACCCCCGCGTCGTTGCGCCAGTCGACGAGCAGGTCGTGGACGGCCCGGCTCTCGTTGCTCGACGCCAGCGCGCCCTGGACGGTCAGGCACCCGGAGGGGCCGCCGGGAGGGGTCGTGGCGCATACCGCTCCGCGGAGGAAGGCCAGAGCCACGGCCCGCGCGGTGGGCTCCTCCAGGGCGCGCGTGGCGTAGGCGGCCGGCCCCGCGCCGTAGCGCTGGAGGGCCTTTCGGAACAGCTGTTCCTTGTTGCCGAAGGCCGCATACATGCTCGTCTTGGTGATCCCCATGGCGCCGGTCAGTTCGGCGAGGCTCGCACCTTCGTAACCTCGCGCCCAGAACACCCGCATCGCCCGTTCCAGCGCCTGGTCGCTGTCGAATCCCCGAGGCCGACCCATGACGGCCCTGCGCGAGTCATCCATGCCATAAGCGTACCTCTCGGTACAGATCTACGGTGACCAGCGGTTTCATCCCGTCCGAGCAGCGAGCACGGTTCAGTACCGAACGGTCTTGATGTGCTACGGTTCTGTACCGACCGGTACTTAATCAATGGGAAGGGAAGTCCGTGCCATGAAAACCACCTCGCTCGGCGGCCTCAAGGTCTCGCGCATCGGTCTCGGAGCCATGGGAATGTCGGCGTTCTACAGCGGGGCCGGCCGGTTCGACGACGAGTCGGTCCGTACGATCCACCGCGCGCTGGACCTCGGGGTCACCCAAATCGACACCGCTGAGGGGTACGGCCCCTTCATCAACGAGGAGCTGGTCGGCCGAGCCCTGCGGGGGCGCCGGGACGAGGCCGTGCTGGCGACCAAGTTCGGGCTGATCTCCCACACCGGCGGCTCGGCTCCGGACAGCACCCCGGCCAACATCCGCCTGTCCGTGGAGGGATCGCTGAAGCGCCTGGGCACCGACTACATCGACCTCTACTACCAGCACCGGGTGGACCCCGGCACGCCCATCGAAGAGACCGTCGGCGCGCTGGCCGACCTGGTGACCGAAGGCAAGATCCGCCACATCGGCCTGTCCGAGGCCGGCCCCGCCACGATCCGCCGCGCCCACGCCGAGCATCCGGTCACCGCGGTCCAGTCCGAGTACTCGCTGTGGACCCGCGACCCGGAGGCCGAGACCCTGCCCGTCCTGCGCGAACTGGGCATCGGCTTCGTGCCGTACTCCCCGCTCGGCCGCGGCTTCCTGACCGGCGACATCCGCTCCCTCAACGATCTTGACACCGACGACTGGCGCCGCACCAACCACCGCTTCGCCGACGGCAACCTGGAACGCAACCTGCGAATCGTCGACGAGGTCCGGGCCGTGGCCGCCGAGATCGCCACCACGCCCGCACAGGTCGCCTTGGCCTGGCTGCTCGCCCAGGGTGACGACATCGCGCCCATCCCCGGCACCAAGCGAGTCGCCCGGCTGGAGGAGAACGCCGCCGCCGACCACGTCGAGCTCACCGCCAGCCACATCGCCCGCCTGAACGACCTGCCCCCGGCCTCCGGCGAGCGCTACGACGCGGACAACATGGCCGCCATCGACCGCTGATCGAAGACGTACCCCATGGTGCTGCTGGACGGCACGCTGGGCGGGTCGGCGGGGAAGGGGGCTCCGCTCCCGCAGCGGCCGCCGTGGCCGCGGACCGGGCCCACTCCCCCAGGGCCGACCGGGCGTACTTACGCCGCCGCCGCATCGCAGCGGTCATCCCGGAGAAGACCGGCCAGCAGGCCAACCGCAAGACCTGGCGCGGCCTGGCCACCCGCCACGGCAAAGCACCCGACGGCGACGCGGCCAGTTCCTAGGCGCAGCCGCCGTCGGCCAGTACGGTGCGGACGGCGTCGGTGAGGTCGCGCAGGAGGGGGACGCGGGCGCCGGCGTGGCGGACGAGGGCCCAACGCACGGGCAGCGCGTCATGGATGGGCAGGAAGGCGACGCCGGGAAACGGGTTGTACCGGGCCGTGTGGGCCCCGAAGCAGAAGCCGCCCTTGCCCGCGGCGATGAGCGCCAGCCCCTCGGACACCGAGGAGATGTGCGGGCCGCGCGGAATGGGGCGCCCCTTCGGGGTGAGGGTCGGTGAACGGTCCTCGTTCCAGTACGAGGACATGTAGGGGGCGACCAGCAGCGGGGTCCGCGCCAGATCCTCCTGGCAGATGCCGTCCTGCCGGGCCAGCGGATGCCGGGCGGAGATCGCCAGTACGCGCGGCTCCTCCAGCAGCACCGGGCCGGCGGTGATCCCCTGCTCCTGGACCGGAAGGCTCGCGTTCATCACGTCGACTTCGCCGCGGATCAAAGGCTCGAAGGCGTCACCGGCCGATATCTCGTGGGCGAGCAGCTCGATCGGGGACCGGCGGGCGCGCAGCACGTCCGCGACCTCGACGATCACTTTGGCCCACAGCGTGCTGAAGACGCCGATCCGAAGATGGCAGGTGACGCCGTGTGCGGTCGCGGTTGCGCAGGCCAAGGCGTCCTGTATGCCCTGGTAGTGCGGCTGGAGGTGGTCCCGGAACTGGCGGCCGAGACCGGTGAGGGCCACATGCCGGCTGGTGCGCTCGAACAGTGCGCCGCCGATGCGCCGTTCCAGGGCTTGGATGAGCTGACTGACGCGCTGCGGGGACACCTGGCGACGCTGGGCGGTCCGCCCGAAATGCAGCTCCTCGGCGAGAACCAGGAACGTTTCGAGCTCGCCGGGTTCGACAACTGCCACTTGATGATCATACAGCAGACGGCGATTGATCCATCTGTGCGTGGTTGAAACCCTTCGAGACAGATCGCCGCGGGCGATCGGAACGGGGATACGCATGAATGACGTGGACACCGCCGTCGGCCCTGCCCGCCGGCTGGTGGTCGGGGTCAGCGGCGCCAGCGGCACCGCCTACGCCGTACGGACGCTGGAACTGGCCCGCAAGGCAGGAGTGGAGACACATCTCGTGGTGACGTCCGCGGGGCAGCAGACGCGGGCGCACGAGACGGATCTGGACGCCCGCAGCCTGGCCGCGATGGCCGACGTGACGTACCGGCCGGCCGACGTCGGTGCGGCGATCGCCTCCGGCTCGTTCCGTACCGCCGGCATGCTCGTCGTCCCCTGCTCGGTGCGGACCCTCTCGGCGATCGCGTACGCCAGCAACGACAACCTGCTGACCAGGGCTGCCGACGTGACGCTCAAGGAGCGCCGGCGACTGGTGCTGCTGGTCCGCGAGACGCCCCTGACACTCGGTCACCTGCGTGCGATGCAGGCTGCCACCGAGTCCGGCGCCGTGGTGATGCCCCCGGTACCCGCCTTCTACCTGCGGCCCCGGAGCGTGGCCGACATCGTCGACCACACCGTCGGCCGGGCCCTGGACCTGTTCGGGATCGACGTCCCGGATCTGCCGCGCTGGGGCGAGTAGCCCTCGACACCCTCGACAGGTCCGATCCCGCCGCGGACCTTCGTGCCCCGCGCGATTCCACCTGCGTACCGCCCCTTTCACTTCCCCTGCTTCGAGAGGAACCCCGTTGAAGCATCTGCGCAGCCTGCGCGCATTCATCGACGAACTGGAACGACTCGGCGACGTACAACGGATCGACGCCGAGGTGGACTGGAACCTGGAGGCCGGCGCGATCATCCGCCGCTGCTACGACCTGCAGGCGCCGGCTCCGCTGTTCACCAGCCTCACCGGCTACACCGGCACGGGATTCCGCCTGTTCGGCGCCCCCGGAGCGCTCAGCTCCTCCCGGCACCGCTTCGCACGGATCGCCCTCGCCCTGGGGCTGGACGCGGACGCCACCGGACAGCAGATCGTGGAACACCTCGCGGCGGCGCGCGCCAGGCCGGGCGTGCCGCCGGTGGAGGTCGCCCGGGAACAGGCCCCGTGCAAGGAGAACGTCATGCTGGGCGACGACGTCGACCTGCTGGCGTTCCCCACACCGCTGATCCACGCCGGTGACGGCGGCCGCTACATCCAGACCTACGGCATGAACATCGTCCGGACCCCGGACGGATCGTGGACGAACTGGTCCATCAACCGCATGATGATCCACGACCGGAACACCCTGGCCTGCCTCATCCCCGCCCCGCAGCACCTCGGCGTCATCCGCTCCCAGTGGACCGCTCTCGGCCGGCCCATGCCGATCGCCCTGGCCATCGGCGTCGAACCGGGCCTGCCCTGGGTCGGCGGGATGCCGCTGCCCGAGGGCGCCGACGAGAGCGACTACCTGGGAGCGTTGTTCGGCGAGGGGATCGAGCTGGTCAGGGCCGAGACGGTGGACCTGCTCGTCCCGGCCACCGCGGAGATCGTCGTCGAGGGGCACATCGCCCTCGACGAGACCGTGATGGAGGGGCCGTTCAACGAGTTCCCCGGCTACAACGCGACCGAAGCCTCCCCCAAGGCCGTCTTCCACGTGTCGGCAGTCACCTACCGCGACGGGGCGATCCAGCCCGTGGTCGCCGCGGGACCACCGGTCGAGGAGGACCACACCATCATCGGTACGACCTCGGCCGCCGAGATCCTCCACCTGCTGCGCGAGGCGGGGCTCCCGATCTCCTCGGCCTGGTACAACTTCGAGGCCGCGGTGCACTGGCTGAGCCTGGCCGTGCGCAGCGACTGGCACCGCACCACCGGGCTCGGCTCCCACGAACTCGTCGACCGGATCGCCGCCGTGATCTTCCACGGCAAGCCCTCGGTGAACGCACCCAAGATCCTCCTGGTCGAGGACGACGTCGACATCACCGATCTCTCCGAGCTCGTGTGGGCGTTCGCGACGCGCTCCCATCCCGACGTCGACCGCGGAGAGTTCCACTACCCGCCGGCGGTCAGCGATCAGCTCGCCGTCTATCTGACGCCCGACGAGGCCCGCAGTTTCATGGCCGGCAAGGTCATCTACAACTGCCTGCTCGCCGACCTCTACCCCGACAGCAAACGCCCCGTGAAGGGCAGCTTCGAGAACGGCTGGCCCGCCGAGATCCGTGACCGCGTCCTGGCCAACTGGACGGCCTACGGCTTCAAGGAGCACTGACCGCGCCTTTGTCCACCGGCGTCGGCACCTACCGGAAGGACACCGGCGCTCCCAGAAAAAGGATCTTGCTCCGGGGGGGTTGGCTGGTCCGGCGGTGGGCTATTGGTCGCCGCCGGCGTCGCGCAGGGAGCGGGTCATGGTCCGGAGCATTCGGAACGCCTGCGACTGCTCCGCTCCCGTCAGACCGGCCACCATCCGCAGCTCCACGGATCGGACCGCCGCGCTCGCCTCCTCCAGACTCTGCCGGCCGCGGGGCGTGAGCCGGGCGGGGAGGGCTTTTCCGACGGGCGCCTTCCCGGGCCTGGTGACGTAGCCCTCCCGTTCCAGGTTCTGCAGGAGCACGTTCATCGACTGGCGCGTCACGAACGCGCCGCGCGCCAGCTCGGAGTTGGACAGGCCCGGCCGCTGGGCCAGCAGCTCCAGGCAGGAGTAGTGCGTCACGGTCATTCCCAGCGGCCGCAGCACCTCCTCCATCGCCGCACGCAGGGCACTCGACGCCTCTTTCAGCAGATAGCCCAGCGATTTGTCCAGATCGATCCCGGCACCGTTTTGACTCATGTCAGAAGTCTGACATACGGTGGATCGTGTCAGGAAGCTGACACGACCCGTCGCGAACACAAGGAGCACCACCATGCCCGTCACCGGCCCCGACTTCATCTCCCTCCAGACCCGCGACCTCGACGCCTCGCAAGCCTTCTACGAGCACTACCTCGGGCTCACCCGCTCCCAGGCCGGCCCCCCGCACGCCGTCGTCTTCGAGACCCGGCCGATCGCGTTCGCCCTGCGCGACCCCCTCCCCGGCACCGACCTCTCCTCCGCCCCCCGGCCCGGCGCCGGCACCGCGATCTGGCTCCACGCCACCGACGTCCAGGCCATCCACGACGCCCTCGCCGCCGACGGCCGCACCATCGTGACCCCGCCCGTCGACGGTCCCTTCGGCCGTACCTTCACCTTCGCCGACCCCGACGGCTACCACATCACCCTCCACGACCGCACCTGACAGAGTCCACCGGCCGCCGGGAACCCGGCCTGGTGCAGACCCCGCAGGACTCCGGCCACGCCGCCGCGGGCGCCGCCCCGTCCCGGCCGGGGGCGTCCGCGTACGGATGCGATCCAGCCAACTGTGCGCCGCGCACCGCGAGTTGCCGAACCCGTGCCCATGGTCCGGCGCGGCCGGGGCAGCAGACCGGGGAAGGAGGGAGGTCTGTCATGGACGCGCAGACGACGATGAGCCGTACGCCGTGGTGGGCACGGGCCGTCATCGCGGTGGTGGTCCTCGGGCTGTTGTTCTTCCTGCTCGGGCGGGCGGATCTGCTGCCCGGCCTGCCCAACCCGTTCGCCGAGACCGACAAGGACCGCAGCGGCCCGGTGCTGCTCAAGTCCATCCAGGACATGAACAGGTTCGAGGGCGCGAGCGGCAACTTCGAAGTGGTCGTCGACCTGCAGAAGGACGCGAAGTTCCTGCCCGACGTCGTCAAGGGGAAACGGACGCTGTACGTGGGCGCCGGAAGCGTCGACGCCTACGTGGACCTCGGCTCGGTGGGCCCCGGAGCCGTCACCGTCACCGACGACCGCAAGACCGCGTCGATCCGCCTCCCGCACGCCGCCCTGGAACGCACCTCCCTGGACCCCAAACACTCCTACGTCGTCTCACAGCAGCGCGGGTTCTTCGACCGCGTCGGCGACTTCTTCGGCAGCAACCCCGGCAACATGCAGCAGCTCAACGAACTCGCCGCGCAGAAAATCCAGAACGCCGCCCGACAGACCGAACTCGCCGCCCGCGCCGAGACCAACACCCGCACCATGCTGCAACGCATGCTCACCACCCTCGGCTTCACCACCGTCAACGTGACCTTCGGGCCACCGCCCACGTCCTCCCCCACGTCCCCGACACACACGCCGCCGCACACCCCGTCGCCGTCATCGCCGTAACCGCGGCCGCAGCCCGCTCGCTGAACGGCGGGCACACGGGCGCACGACCCCGGAACCACGGCCCCGGAACCACGACGCGGGAGGTGCACGGTGGACGACACCCGGTGGGGGTGGCTCGCGGCGGGCGTCGCCGTGCTCGCCCTGGTCACCGCGGTGCTCGCGGTACGCCTGCTGGTCAAGCTCGTGCGCGCCAGACGGCTGCTGAAAGCCACCGGCGTTCCGCTGCCGACCAAGGTGATGTTCTGGGGGTCGATCGCGTACACGATCTGGCCGGTCGACCTGCTGCCCGACCCCGTCTACCTCGACGACCTCGGATTCCTGCTGCTCGCGCTGCGGTCCGTGCATGCCGCGCTCGCCCGGGCACGCGCCACAGACCGCGGCACGGGCAACGGCACCGGGACGCACCGCACCCGCTGACCGTGCCCGGCCCGGCCCATCACGTCGGCCGCGCACGGGCGATCAGCGCACCCGTCACGTTCAGCACGACAAGACGGCTCCCCGCCGGATCACAGCGCCACCGCCTGTTCGAGGAGCGAGCGCAGGTGGCGGCCGTCCGCGGCGACCGCGGTCACCAGCACGGCCCGCCCCGGGGCGCCGGTACCGGGCAGGGCCAGGGGCGTGCGGGTCGCACGGCCGTGCCCGCCGGCATCGAGGACGGCGGCGGCGTCCGCCGCAGGACCAGGACCCGCGGAACCCGCGGAATCCGCCGGACGCTCCGGCTGAGACGGCCCGACGTACAGCAGCTGGCCGACCGCGCGGTGGCCGGCCAGCCCCGCGGGGCCGTCCCAGCCCGGCGCGGCACCGGGCCCGAAGGACACCTCCTGGTCCAGCAGCGGACGGCCGGCCACCCGCACGGTCAGCCGCGAGACCACACGCCCGGGAATCTCCCCGAACCGGCCCAGAATCTGCTCCTCGCGCAGAACCAGACAGGCGGTGGGAGCGAGGTCGACGACGGTGGTCATCCGCAGGTCGCTGCCGCGGGCGGCGATCACCGGCTCGGGCAGCCAGCGCAGTTCCGCTCCCGGCCCGACGGTCAGCCGCACCCCGTACACCGCCGGGGCCTGCCCGCCCCCGGGCAGCGAGACGGTCGCCGCGGCCGAGCCCACGGTCAGGCTGGCGTCCGCGCAGACCTCGGCCTCGATCCGCAGCCGATCGCCGCCGAGCGGGGCGCTCATCGCGCCGACGACGGTCACCTCCGCGCCGGCTCCCAGGGCCCTGGTCCTGCGCAGGGCCAGCGGCCCCTCCCCCGCCAGCAGCGGCAAGACGGTGCCGTGGCCGGGCGCCGCCGCGGCCGCCCTGATCCGCGCGGTGGCGCGGACACCGCTCAGCGCACCCACGCGGCCAGCCGCTCACGCACCCAGGCCGCGACCGGCGCGACGCCCTCCCCGCGGTTGACCGAGGTCAGGACCACGGGCAGGTCGCCGCGCTGGTGCGCGGCGTCGCGCGCCATACGTTCGAGGTCGGCGCCGACGTGCGGGGCGAGGTCGACCTTGTTGATCACCAGCAGGTCGGCGGTGGTGATGCCGGGGCCGCCCTTGCGGGGGATGTCGTCGCCGCCGGCCACGTCGATCACGAAGATCTGTGCGTCGGCCAGCCCCTTGGAGAAGGTGGCGGTCAAGTTGTCGCCGCCGGACTCCACCAACACCAGGTCGAGCCCGCCCGCGGCACTCTCCAGGTCCTCGACGGCTTCGAGGTTGGCCGAGATGTCGTCGCGGATCGCGGTGTGCGGACAGGCCCCGGTCTCGACGGCGGTGATCCGCTCGGGCGGCAGCACGGCGGCGCGCAGCAGGAAGTCGGCGTCCTCGCGGGTGTAGATGTCGTTGGTGACGACGCCGATGCCGAACTCGTCGCGCAGTGTCCGGCACAGGGCGGCGACGGTCGCGGTCTTGCCGGAACCGACCGGGCCGCCGAGCCCGATGCGCAGCGCACGCGCGCCGGGCGCCACGGTGTGGGCGTACCGCTCGGGGAACACCTCGGGATGATCCAGATGCACAACGACTCCTTCAGCCCAGGAACGACGACACGACCCATGACATGACCAGCGCTGCCCCCCGCACGGCGGGGGCGGGCGGCCCGGGTCCGCCGCGACGACCGTCCGGGCCAGCGCGAGCTCC
>JAJSZB010000509.1:0-4178 GCA_050613715.1 Streptomyces sp. IBSBF 3018 | reverse complement strand
CCCCCGCGCCCCGCGCCGCGCCGGACGCTCCCCCCGGCCGCGCGGGGCCCGGTCGGTACGGCGAGGTCTCGCGCGGCCGCGGCTGTGGTCCGACGCGCTTCCCCAGCCGTACGGACCGCCTCCGCCGTACGCCCGGCCCCGGCGTCACCTCCCCCGGCCGCACCCCCGGCGACACGTCCGCCGGTACGCGCGGTGTGCGGCATCGCACCGGTCACGGTCGCCCCTTCCCTTCCCCTCGCCGCTGTCGTGCCTGCCACGCTCGCCGTCCTCCCCGTCGTGCCCGTGCCGTCCGTGTCCGTGCCGTCCATGCCCGTGCCCGCGGCGCCGACGACCGCGGGACCGACGCCTGCCGCTTCCCTCACGCCCGCGTCCCTCGTGGCCGCACGCGTCATGGCGCCGCGCCTCACGCGCCGCGTCCGTCCGTACGACCGCCGGTGCCCCCGCCGGTGCCCCCGCCGGCTCCGGCGCCGGCACGGCCGCGGCGCACCGCGGCGGCGACCGCGACGCCGACCAGCGCGACCGCGCCGCCCGTGCCCGCCGCGAGCAGGTCCGTGCCGGTGATCCCGGAGCCGGAGCCCTGCTCCGAGGCCGCGGACGCGGCGTCCCGGCCGGCCGTGCGCCGCGCGGAGCCGTCACCACCTGACCCGCCGCCTGACCCGCCGCCGCCCGACCCGCCGGCCTTCGCGTCGGCCCCGGCCGCGAGGGCCGGCGCGTGGTACTGCGGCCCTGCCAGCTCGGTGCCGGTGACCTGGACCCGCAGCACCACGCCGACCGCGCTGTTGCGGGCCAGCCGCGCCGCGTCGGGGCCGAGGCCGACCGCGATGACGTAGTCGCCCGCGCGGTGGGCGCCGCTCGCCTGGGACTCGTCGACCCAGCGGTTGGTCCAGGTGACCGGGACCGTGCCGAGGCCGACCGCGGCCGGGGCGCCGTCGTACATCCGCTCCGGGTGCCCGTCCGAGGCGTCCCCCAGCGGCACCCGGTCCGGCGCGTACGCCCAGGTGGCGACGAAGGTCGAGGCTGCGGAGCCGGCGCCGTCGAGGACCGGCTCGTTGGCGAACTGGGCCGCGTAGCTCAGCTGCTGGCCCCAGCCGACGTGCACGGTGTAGTAGCGGATCTGCGCCGGCAGCAGGCGGTCGCGCCAGGAGCCGGTGGCGATCCGGGTCGCGTCGTTGAAGCCGGTGCCGCCGGTGACGTCCTTCGGCGCACCGGTCAGCGGCGCGGGCGGGGCGCCGTAGTCGGTGCGGGCGGCGGCCGGCACGGTGCCGGCGGGCAGCGGCGCCTCGCGGTCGAAGCGCAGTTCGAGCGGCCAGCGGCCGCGGTCGGACGCGGCGGCGCTGGTGCGGTGCACCGACAGCAGATAGCGGCCGGGTCCGTCGCAGCCGCCGTCGTGGTGCTGGCCGGGGATGCGGCTGACCGCGGCGGTGAGCGTCATCGCGCCCTCGTCCTGGTCGAAGTGCCGGGACTGCGTGTCGCAGACGGCGCCGTAGCCGGTGGCGGCCTTCAGCCGCAGCTCGACGCCGTCGCCGTAGTCCACCGCGACGCCGGGCTGCGGGACGGCCGTCGCCGACAGGTCGTCGGTGGCGCCGGCGTCCAGCATGGCCGCGTACCAGCGGGTCTCGCCGGGGCCGATGGTGTCGAGGTACTGGCCGGGGGCGATCGGCGCCGCCGCGGCCTGGCTCGCGCCGCCGGTGATCCGGCGGCCCTTCAGGCGGTAGCCGTCGGCGCTGAGCTGGGAGGCGCGCACCAGCTGGCGGGCGAGCGCGGCGGCGTCCGGGGCGTCGTAGTAGGCGCCGTGGCCGGCCCGGGCGACGCACTCCAGCTCGTCGCGGGCGGCGCCGTCGACCTGGAAGCCCACGGTGTCGATGCGCAGCGGCAGCGGCGACCGGTCGTCGCCTGCGAGCCGCGCGGCGACCTCGCAGGGCTGCGGGGCGCCGCAGTCGGACTCGCCGTCCGAGATCAGCAGGATCGTGCGGCGGCCGTCCGCGGGCAGGTCGGCGGCCGCCTCGGTGAGCGCCTGCGCGGTGGGGGTGTCGCCCTTGGGCCGTACGCCGGCCGCGGCACGCTTGACGGCGTCGCGGTCCAGCGCGGTGACCGGCTGGAGCAGCCTGGTGTCGTCACAGCCGTGCGTGCGGCCGGCGCCGTAGACGCGCAGGCCGGTCGGGTAGCCGTCCGGCAGGGAATCGACGACGGAGCCGATCGCGGTACGGGCGGAGGCGATCCGGGTGTGGCCCGAGCCGTCCGGTCCGGCCATCGAGCCGGAGGAGTCCAGCACCATGATCAGGCTGCCGTCGGCGTCGGACGAGGCGGCGGGTGCGGAGGCGGGCACAGCGCCGAGGGTGGTGCCGGGCGCACCGCCGGACGTGGTGCCGGACGTGGTGCCGGGCGACCGTGCGGGAGCCTCGGCGCGGGCCTGCGGCGGGCAGAGCGCGGCGAGCAGCAGGGGCAGCGCGATCAGGGCGAGCAACCGCGCCGACCGTACCGACCCTGCCGACCGTACCGAGCGCGTCGACGGCTCCCGCCCCGCGAGCCGTACCGACCGCACAGGCCGGACTGACACAAGCCGGACCGGCCGCGCCGGCCGTATCCACGGGCGTTCCATGGCGTCGCTCTCCCCCTCGTGACCCGGCCCCAACCAGCTTTGCCCAAGCAACGTAATCCGTTTGCTAGGGCAAATTCAAGGGGGCGGCGTCACGGTCGGGCAACAGCGAAGGCCCCGACCGCGCCGGCGGTTGGGGCCCTGCTGCGCTCGGACGCCGCGCGGGCGTCCGGCGATGTCTCACACGTTCGCGCCGGACCCCGGGACCGTGTCAGTGGCTTCCGTCCACAGGTCCTGCTCGGCTCGGTCCGCCTGAATCTGTCGGTAAACGAACAGCCCGGCAACCGCGGCCAGCGCGACCAGGAGAAACTTCTTCATGGCGTGACCTCCTTCATCTACGTGGGGACAGCTTCTGACGCGCCCGACTATACACAGCCGCCGATACCTGACAGTGACCTCCTGGTTGCCCTCCCGCGCGCCGCGCACCCGCCCGGACGCACCCGCCCGTACGCCGCAGACGTGCCGCCCGGGCGCGGCCGACCCGCCCGCCCGTACGCCGCCCGCGCACCCGCCGAGGGCAGCCGCTCACCCCGCCGCGACGATCCGCGCGGCCGCCGCGAGCTTCGCCGCGTGCGCGCTCCTGAGCGCGCCCAGCTCGGCCCGCTGCCGGGCGATCATCGCGTCCTGGACCCGGGTCTCCGCGGCGAACCACGTGCCGAGCAGCCCGGTCGTCCGCTTGCAGGCCATGTCCGCCTCGGCAGTGGCGACCTCCCGCGGCGAGACCGGCCGCCCGATGAAGGACTTGTCGCCCAGCGCGGCCAGCGGGGTCGGGTAGGCGTACCCCTTGCCGCGCATGCACGCCGACCACGCCTGCGTCGCCTTGCGTACGGCCGGGTCCTTCGCCGACGCGCCGTAGCTGTCGTCGGCGATCGCCGCGGCGGCCCGCGCGGCGGCGGGATCGTCGTCGCGGTCGAGCGTGGCCCGCGCCTCGCCGCGGCAGCCGCCCAGCGGCACCGCGCGGCCCTGGTAGGTGACGGGTCCGGTGGCGTCGGGGTGGGTGCCGTCCGGGCGGCCGAAGAGCACGAGGTACTGCGCGGTGCCGCCGCGCGCGGCCGGCGCCGGGGTGCTCGGCGACTCCTCGTCGGGGGTGAGGTGGTAGCCGTAGTGCGCGGCGTCGAAGGCGCTGGACAGGCCGTAGCGGCGGTCGGCCGACTGCCGCGCCGGGGGCGGCGGCTCGGCGGGCGCCTGGTAGCGCATGCCGTAGCGGCGCATGCAGCGGTCGGTCAGGACGTCCACGGCCGCGTCGACCGAGGCGGTCTGCGCGTCGGTGAAGGAGTACGCGGCGATCGGCAGCCGGGCGGTGTACCGCGGGTCGTCCCCGGCCGGCACCACGGGGGCCGCCGAGCCGCCCGCCGGAGCGGGCGAGCCGGACACCGGGCCCGCGGAACCGCCCGCGGACGTACCGGACCCGGACGGACCGGAAGCGGACGCGGCGGCCGGGCGCCCGGCGGCGGGGGACGTTCCCCCCGACGACGAACACCCGGCCAGGACGCCGACGGCTGCCAGCGCGGCGACCAGCGCCGCCGCCGGTCTGCCGGGGCCGAAGCCGGCGCCGGGGCGGGGGTTGAGGCCGGCGCCGGCT
>JAJSZB010000508.1:0-4196 GCA_050613715.1 Streptomyces sp. IBSBF 3018 | reverse complement strand
GCCAGCGGGTGGGGGGGGGTGTGGGGGGGGTTGACCGGGGGGGGGGGCCGGTGGGCGGGATGGGTGGTTCTCCGGGGAAACGTGATGCGCTGGGCAAAGCGGATGATATGACCGAATCGGGTCGTCACAGCGGGCCGGGGCGCGGCGAGGATGTCCGGGACCTCCACCGCGAAGGGACACCGCATGTCGAACCTGGGCTTCTCGTCGGACGACTCCTCGGGCAGCGACGAGGGCGACGGGGGTGATGTGCCGTTCGTTTCCGAGGAGGAGGACGAGAACGAGGACGAGGACAGCGGGAGCGAGGACAGCAGGAGCAGCAGTAGCAGCGGGAGCAGCAGCGCGGGGACGAAGCGGCCGGCCAAGGGCGGGGCGACGTCGGCGAAGAAGCGCCGTAAGGGGTCCGACGGTCAACCGATCATCGACTGGGGCCGGGAGTCCGACGACACGTTCAGCGCCGAGGAGTCGTCGGCCGGCTCGTCCGGGAGCGGCAGCGGGAGCGCGGAGGGGTCGCAGTCGGGGTCGCAGCCCGGCTCGGAGGCGGAGCTGGACGAAGTCGAGGAGGCTGTACGGGAGTTCGTCCGCGTGGCCGCCGCGTGGGCCGCGGCCAACGGTGACCGCGTCGACCTCGCGTTCGCCAGCGACGGCGGCTGGGAACTGTGGCTGGAGGTCGAGCTGTTCCTCGCCCTGCACGCGGCGGACGTCGAGGTCAGCCGCCAGTTCCCGTACGGCGCGGCGTCCCCGCTGAAGGCGGACCTGCTGCTGTCGCAGACCGTCATCGTCGAGCTCAAGGCGCAGACCGGCAAGGAGACCGCGGAGCAGTTCCGCCGCCGGGTCGCCGCGGACAACGCGAAGATCGACCAGCAGGCGGGCGAACTCCCGGCGCTCGTGGTCGCGTTCGCCTACGAGTCCACCGGCGTCGCGGGCCTCGCGTCCGACTTCACCTCCGCCGGCATCCAGGCGGGCCCCCTCCGCATCTTCTACGACACGAGCACCCTGTCCTGACCCCCCTACGCCGCCGGCGGCGGAGGAAGGCGGGCGACGACCCGCGCGAAGTAGTCCCGGATGTCCTCGCCGGCGGCGTACGCCTGCTTCACGAACCCGACCCACGGCTCGATGATCTCGGGTTCGGTGAAGCGGACCGCGCCGTCCGGCACCCCCGCGGGGGTGTACAGCACCCGATACAGCGTCCGGCCACCGAGCACCACAAGCTCGGGCAGCAGCTTGTCGTTCTCGGCGGCGGCGACGTCCTTGGCGGGAAGCACGCGAATCCGCCGGCCGAACTCGGCGCGCTGCCGCAGAGAGTGCAACTCCCACTGCAAGTACGGCGTCAGCGGTTCCTCGACCACGCGAACGCGATGGAACGCCACCCCTCGGCGCTCGTCCCTCTCGCCGGCCTGCCGCAAGTCCTCCCGGCGCGCTTCGATGAGGCGCAGCGCCTCGTCCCAGTCCCCCCGCCGAAGCGCGTCCCGGCTGGGGCTGTCCTCCTCGAAGTGCTGAAGGCGTTCCAGCTTCCACGAGTCGACATCTCGCAGCGCCTCGAAACGCTCCCAGAAGTCCTCCCCGTACTCTCGCGGCCCGAGCCGCTCACCCAGCTCCTCCGGCAGCGCGGGAGCGCGCAACTGGCCCAACTCGCCCATGCTCATGGCGTACTACCTCCGTGCATCCGTGCGACAACTCTCTGTCACCATGCACCGTACGTGAGGCGTACGGGCCCTGAACGCGTCACGGATGTGCCAAGTCCAGCTGTCACACAGCGATGACGGGGACCACTTCAGGCGGCCGGCGGCGGAGGCAGATGGGCGACGGCCCGGTCGAAGTAGGACTCGATGTCCTCGGCCACGGCATAGGCGTGTCGCAGGAAGTCGGTCCACGGCTGCACGACGGCCGGGTCGGTGAAGCGGATCGCGCCGTCCGGGACACCTGCGGCGGTGTACAGCACCTGGAAGAGCGTGCGGCCACCGAGGATCACCACCTCGGGGAGGAGGCCGGCCGTTTCCGACGCGGCGAGGGCGGGCGCCGGGAGGACGCGTACCGGGTGTCCGCACTCTGCGCTGAGCCTCAGCCAGTGCAACTCCCACTGCACGTACGGCGTCAGCGGTTCCTCCACCACGCGGATGCGGCGGAACGCGGTCCCGCGCGACTCGTCCTCACGAGCCGACCGGCGCAGCGCCTCGCGCTCAGCCTCGAACAGCCGCAGCACCTCCGCCCAGTCCCCCCGCCGCAGCGCATCCCGGCTCTCGTCGTTTGTCTCCTCGAAGTGCTGCAGCCGCTCCAGCTTCCAGGACTCCGCGTCTCGGATCGCTCCGCGCCGCTCGCGGAAATCCCGCTTGTAGTCCGGCCGTTCCAGCCGCACGCCCAGTTCCTCCGGCAGCGCGGGGGAAGTCAGTTGATCGAGATCAGGCATCAGGAATATCCGCTTTCGCCGCGCTGAGCATGTTGCCCGGGATGATGACCAAGCGCTCATCCGCCCTGAGTGACACGCCCTGCGGCAGACGTGAGCCATAAAGCTCGGTGAGGTCACGGCCGATGACGGCGATGTCCCCGTTGCTGAGCTGCCAGATGTCCGGGCACTCATCGCCATCCTTGGAGTTGCCCAGCTCCGCCGCCGACTTGCCCAGGCGTTTGACGAGTAATGCCGAAGGATCGGCTTCCCATACGTCGGCCATGACGTGCCACCTCCGCGCACACACGCTGTGACGGGCTGTCAGTACGTAAGGTACTTCATGCATAAGGCCTTGTACGTGACACATTCGCGCCGAGTCCTGGGCTACAACGGGGCGCTGGCGGTGGTCTATCCGTCGATGCGGGTGCGCAGGGCGGTGGCGCGGGGGTCGGTGTACTCGGTGAGATGGGTGAGCGCTTCGGCGCGGTGGGCGCGGGCGGCGTCGGGGTCTGTGTCCTGGACGCAGGCGGCGAGGTGGTACAGCTCGACGGCGAGTTCCCAGGTGTCGCTGAGGTCGCGGTGGACTGCGGCGGCTTGGTGGTGGAAGGTGGCGGCCTCGTCTTTGCGGTCCATGGCTGCGTAGGTCTGTCCGGTGCCGCGCCAGGCGAGTGCTTCGCGGCTGCGGTCGCCGAGGCGTCGGTGGAGTGTCGCGGAGCGCTGGTAGGAGGCGAGTGCGTCGCCGTGGTCGCCTGTGGTGCGCTGGATGTCTGCGAGGGTGAGTAGCCAGAAGGCTTCGCGGGTGTGGTCGCGGAGGGCGAGGGCGATGTCGAGTGCTTGGTCGATGGATCGGCGGGCTGCGTTCGGGTCACCTTGCTCCAGGAGCAGTGCGGCGGTGATGCGCAGGGCGTTGCCTTCGCCTGCGCGGTTGTGCTGTTCGCGGTGCGCGGCCAGGGCCTCTTGCACCGTGGACGCTGCCTCGGGCAGGCGCCCGGCCGCGAGGCGGGCGGCGGCGGTGTTCGAGAGGATGGTCGCCGTCCAGTGGCGGTTGCCAAGCTCGCGGAAGACAGCCAGCGCTCGGCTGTAATGGGCGTCGGCCAGATCGAGTTCGCGTCGCCGCAGGTGGATCAGCCCGATCAGGTTGAGCGCGTACGCCTCCTCGAACGGGCTTCCTGCGTCGCGCGCGAGGGCAACCGCTCGGCCTAGGGCTTCCAAGCCCTCGGAGAAGGCGTTCAGCGCCCTGTGCGCGATGCCCATGCTGATGAGCAGGCGTGTCTGCGCTCGCCGGTCGCCCTGTCGCGAGGCTGCTTCCAGCCCGATGCGCCCTGTCTCCAGCCAGTCGCGGTCCGAAGACGTGGGGGGCCGTGCGAACCACAGGACGGTTGCCAACTGCCAGGCCGCCTGGTCGAGTCCGGCCCGGGCAGCGCTGCGCACGAGGGGGAGGAAGTTGCCCTGTTCCCGCTCGGACCAGTCGACAGCCGCGTTGTAGTCCGCGAAGACGAGCGGTTGCGGTCCTGTTCCAGACGTGTCCGCTGCTGGCAACGACAGGTGGTCCTCGGACGGATAGAGCCAGCTTTGTGCGGCGTCGGCGGTCCGTAGGTACCAGTCGAGGACGCGGTGCAGGGCCGCTTCCTGCTCGTGCGGGGGTTCTTCGGTGTGGGCCTGGTCGGTGGCGTAGGCGCGGAGGAGGTCGTGGAATTGGTAGCGGTCGGGGGCGGTCTGTTCGAGGAGGTGTGCGCCGACGAGGTCGTCGAGGAGTTGGCGGGTGCGGGGGATGGTGTGGTGGGTGAGGGCTGCGGCGGCGGGGAGGCTGAGT
>JAJSZB010000507.1:0-4232 GCA_050613715.1 Streptomyces sp. IBSBF 3018 | reverse complement strand
CCGGTGTCCCCGGCGCGCCCGCCCGCGCCCGCATCCCCCGCCGCCTCCGCGTCCCCTGGGCCCCGTACGGGCTCGACACCGTCATGAGAAGCCTCCCTTGCTGCGGTCGTACCAGGCGTCGCGCCCCCGCCTCACCCCGCCGACGGAACGACGAGCGCCCGCGTCAGCCCGCCCAGCGGCACGGCGCTGACGTTCGGGTCCCGCCACGACCACCCCGCGTCGATGTCGTACGCCAACTCGACCCGCCCCGCGGCCCCCACGTCGGCCAGGACCGCCGGCCCCGGCAGGTACCGCACCGCCGTGCCGGCGTCGAGGGGGAGGGCGGTGAAGGCCAGGGCCACCCGGGGCAGTGGCGCGAGCAGGACGAACGCGCCCCCGTACAGCGGGAAACAGCAGTACGGCGCCGGCCCGTCTGACGCGTCCGGCCCGTCCGGACCGTCAGGGGTGCCCGGCGCCCGTTCGGCGGCCCCGCAGGCCATCCCCGCGGGCCCGGTG
The DNA here is from genome assembly GCA_050613715.1 of Streptomyces sp. IBSBF 3018. Lineage (GTDB taxonomy): Bacteria > Actinomycetota > Actinomycetes > Streptomycetales > Streptomycetaceae > Actinacidiphila. Next base: position 3,737 of record JAJSZB010000507.1, on the reverse strand, counting down.
GGCGCGGTACCCCGCACGGTGACGTAGCGCGGATCGCCCGGCTGCGGATCGATCGAGGTCAGCGCGTTGGCCGCGACGTCGAGCACCTGGCCGAGGGCGACCGGGCTCATGTCCCGTGCGCCGCCCGGCGATCCGTCCGCCGTCCGCCCGGTCGCGGCGTACCCGTACGGCGACGCGCTCCACTCCAGCGTGGTGGTCGGGGCGTACGCGGTGGTGGTCGCCCACACCAGCGGCACGCCGTCCGCCGTGTCACAGCGCACGGCATGCAGCAGGCACAGCCGGAAGCCGCCGGCGGCCAGCCGCCTGACCGTGCCCGGGGGCAGCGTCAGCACGATCGTGTACGACGGCCCCGCCGCCGCAGTCCCGTTCACGCCGCCTCCCCGTACCGCCACCGACCCGTCCCGCGCGACTGCCGCTCCGGCCCCGGGCCGCCCGGCCGTGCCGCCCGCGCGCGGCGACACGACCGGGACCCGTGGTCCGTGACCCGCCGACCCCCGATCAGAGGTCGTCGGCCCGCTGGATCTTGGCGAAGTCGTACGGGTTGTCCGGCGAGCCCGGTACGTACGTGCACCGGACCTGCCACGTCTCGGTCGTGTTGTCCTCGTTGCGGTACGTGGCCAGGTAGATGCCGTCCCTGACCACCGGCGCCGCGTTCGGCGCCGTGGGCGTCAGACGACAGGCGAGCGAGTTGGCGTCGGTGTAGCCCGTCGGCGAGGTCGCGATCAGGTTGAGCGGCTGGTACCACCGCGCGGGCGACGGCGTCCAGATGCCGACGGACCGCACGGGCTCGGTGGCGAACGCCGACGCGGGGCTCTCCGCACTGTCGGCCGTGGGCACGATCAGGGTCTGGACGAACTGGTCCGCCGGGATGTCGGTGGCCACGTTGCCGTTCCAGGACCAGCCCTTGTTGATGTCGTAACTCAGCGCGGCCGAGTTCTGGTTGGTGAGGTTGACCAGGACCGCCGGGCCGATGGAGCTCTCGATGACCATGCCCTGCTCCAGCGGGGCGGCCGCGAAGACCAGCGCCACCTTCTGCAGCGGGATCATCAGGTCCATGTTCTTGCCGTACAGCGGGAACGCGCAGATGGGCGCGGGATCGCTGCCGCCGGGGCCGGGCTGGGCCAGGCCGGTGCTGAACGGCGTGGTGGTCAGGTTCCGCGCGGTGATGCCCTGCGGCGTGCCGCCGTTGCTCACCGACACCAGGGCGTTCGCCGCGACGTCGAGGTACTGGCCCAGGTTGACCTGCGCGGTGTCGCTGCCCGAGAAGTTGACGCCGTTGCGGATCTCCTGGGTCGAGGCGTACGCGTAGTACTGCTCGGTCCAGTTGACCTTCGTCAGCGCGGAGTACCTGCTGGTGGCGGACCACACGGTCGGCATGCCGCCGCCGACCGCGCTCTGCACCGCCTTGAACATGAAGAGCTGGTAGCGGCCGCTCGCGAGCGCGCTCACGGTGGCCGGGGACATGGTGATGTCGATGCTGTACGGGCTGCCGGCGACGTTCACGTACGGCGCAGGGGCGTCGGAATCCACAGCGCTTTCTGCCATGGCGCCCACCTCCTTCGGTGCGGGCCGGACCGTCGGGCCGGTCCGGCGTCACCCCTTCCAGTAGGCACACCTCACCGCACCCGGGTCCGACGCGCGCGCGTGTCCCGGCATATGCCGATGCCGAAACCAGGCAAACGCCAGAATCCGCCGCGGTCAGCGCTGTTCGGCGGCGGCTTCCTGCTGGATGCGGTCGAACTGGGCGGCCATGGCCGCGGAGAGCGCCTGCGCGGCGGACAGCGGACGCACCATCACGGTGAACTCGTCGATCCTGCCCTCCTCGTTCAGGTGCAGGAAGTCGCAGCCCTGGATCTGCTTGCCGTCGACGGTCGCGGAGAACACCAGCGCATGGTCGCGGCCGTCGGGGTCGCCGATCGAGCGCTCGTAGCGGAAGCCCTGGAAGACCCGGAGCACCGCGCGCAGGATCGCCGCGGTGAGCGGCTTGCCGTCGTAGGGGTGGAAGGCGACCGGGCTGGTGAAGACCACGTCCTCGGCCAGCAGGCCGGTCGCCGCGTCGATGTCGCCTGCTTCTACGGCCTCGCGGAAAGCGTGCACCTGGTCACCTTCTGGGGCTGGGCATCCGGACACGGGCGGTCGGGGGACCGCCCGGAGCGTCGAAGGTACCAAGGGGCGCCGGAGGCGTTACGCCCCGGGCGGCGCGCAGTCGACGTCCGCCGCCGGGGGCTCGGGAGCGGCGGCGTCCGCCGGGTCCACGGCCTGCGCCGCCCCGGCGCCCGGCGCGTCCGCGCCGCGGCCGGAGTGGATGCGCAGCAGGCCGTCGATGCCGCGCGTCAGCGTCTCGCCGGCCAGCGCCGGGTCGCCGAGATGGCCCGCGCTCATCGCGCCGTCCCGGAGCATCACGAAGTGCCGGCCCGCGGGCTCGGCGGGCGCGTCCGACGTCTCGGCGAACAGCCCGGTGATCGTCTGCAGGAACCACTCGCGGTGGTGCACGACCGCCCGGTGGACCGGCGCCTCGGGGGAGGGGTACTCCGCCGCCGCGTTGAGGAAGGCGCAGCCGCGGTAGCCGGGCGAGGCGATCTGCTCGGCCAGGGACGCGCCGATGCCGCGCAGGATGCCGTCGGCCGGCAGGTCACCCGCCATCAGGGAGCCGATCTGGCCGCGGATCGCCTGGTCGACGCTGCCGATGTACGCCACCGCCAGGTCGTCCTTGCTGCGGAAGTGCCGGTAGAAGGTCGCGTTGGTGACCTTGGCCTCGGCGACCAGGCGGTCCACGCCCACGGCGTGGATGCCCTCGGCGTAGAAGAGCCGCGCGGCCGTCCTCAGCAGCCGCTCGCGGGCCTCGGAGACCTTCCTGCCGGTGCCGGGTGCCGTCTGAGTCATGCCGTCCACCGTAGCAGGCAGAACGATCTCTCTTCCATGGAGGTAGAACGCTCTCTCTTGTTCTCTCGGCAGAAGTGTGCCAGGCTGCAGGACAGGAGAGAGAGCGTTCTACCTCGCCTCTCGCTTCTGCCGCGCTTCTGCCCCGCTCGTCCGTCCCGCACCCTCTGGAGAACCCATGGCATCCGCCGTCAGCACCACCGAGCACGCCGCCCCCGCGCCCGCGCTGCGCCGGCTGTATCTGATCCGCTTCGTCTTCGCCGCCGCGTGGGCGGTGCTCCTGCTGGTGTCCGGCTCCGATCTCACGGCCGGCGCCAAGCTGCTGCTGTTCGTCTACCCGGCCTTCGACGTCGGCGCGGCCGTCGTGGACGCGAGGTCGGCGTCCGCGACCGGGCCGGTCAAGGGGCTCTACGCCAACATGGCGATCAGCGCGCTCGCGGCGGTCGGCGTCGCGGTCGCCAGCGCCTCGGGCGTCGCCGACGTGCTGCGCGTGTGGGGCGCGTGGGCGGTCGTCTCCGGCCTGGTCCAGCTCCTGGTGGGCGTCGCGCGCCGGCCGATGGGCGGCCAGTGGCCGATGATCCTCAGTGGCGGCATCTCCGTCCTGGCCGGCGCGTCCTTCTTCCGCAGCGCCACGCAGGACGACCCGAAGCTCACCGCCCTCGCCGGGTACGCCGTGCTCGGCGGGATCTTCTTCCTGGCCTCGTCGATCCGGATGTCCCGCTCGGCGCCGCGGAGTTGAGCGAGCGGCGGCCCGGCCCGGCGACGCGGTTGGGCGGCCCGTTCCGCGCCTCGGGCCCGCGTCCGGGGGGGGGGGGGGGGGGCGGGGGGGGGGGGGGGGGGGGGGGGGGGGGGGGGGG
>JAJSZB010000506.1:0-7107 GCA_050613715.1 Streptomyces sp. IBSBF 3018 | reverse complement strand
GCCCCCACGTCCCCGGCCCCCGCACCGCGGACGACGTCCGCCGCCAGATCAAGGGCTTCGCCACCCAGAGCGCGGTCGAGCCCGGCTCGGCGATCGACTTCCGGATCACCGTCGACCCGCCCCAGGAGTACACCGTCGACGTCTACCGGATCGGCCACTACGGCGGCGACGGCGCCGCCCAGATCTCGGCCAGCCCGCGCCTGGCCGGCATCGCGCAGCCCGCGCCGCTGGCCGCCGGCCGGACCGTCTCGTGCCACCACTGGTGGCAGTCCTGGCGGCTCCAGGTGCCGTCGTACTGGAAGACCGGCGCGTACGTCGCGGTGCTCACCACCAACGACGGCTACCGCAGCCACGTGCCCTTCACCGTACGGGACCTGGACACCTCCGCCGACCTGCTCCTGCTGCTCCCGGACATCACCTGGCAGGCGTACAACCTCTACCCCGAGGACGGGCGCACCGGCGCGAGCCTGTACCACGCGTGGGACGCCGAGGGGCGGCTGCTCGGCGAGGAGGAGGCGGCCACCACCGTGTCCTTCGACCGACCGTACGCCGGCGCCGGCCTGCCGCTGCACATCGGCCACGCCTACGACTTCGTGCGCTTCGCCGAGCGCTACGGCTACGACCTGGCCTACGCCGACGCCCGCGACCTGCACGCCGGCCGAATCGACCCGACCCGCTACCGGGGCCTGGTCTTCCCCGGCCACGACGAGTACTGGTCGCCGCCGATGCGCCGCGCGGCGGAGGCGGCCCGCGCGGCCGGCACCTCGCTGGTGTTCCTGTCCGCCAACACCATGTACTGGCAGGTCGACCTCGCGCCGTCCCCGGCCGGCGACCGGGACCGGCTGCTGACCTGCCGCAAGCGCCGCGGCGCGCCCCCCGGCCGCAGCGCGCTCTGGCGCGACCAGGGCGAGCCCGAGCAGCTGCTGCTCGGTGTGCAGTACGCCGGCCGGGTGCCGCAGCCCGCGCCGCTGGTGGTGGCCAACGCCGACCACTGGCTGTGGGAGGCCACCGGCGCGGGCGAGGGCGACGAGATCGCCGGCCTGGTGGCCGGCGAGGCCGACCACTACTTCCCGAGGGTGCCGCTGCCGGAGTCCACCGAGCGCATCCTGCTCGCGCACTCGCCGTACGAGGCCGCGGACGGCCGCCCCGGCCACCAGGAGACGTCGCTGTACCGCGCGCCCAGCGGCGCGTACGTCTTCGCCTCCGGCACCTTCGCGTGGTCGCCCGCGCTGGACCGGCCGGGCTGCGTCGACCCCCGCATCCAGCGCGCCACGGCCAACCTGCTGGACCGCATCTGCAAGCGGGACTGAGATCCGCACCTCGCGTCCCGCGGCGGCCCGTGCCGCCGCGCCGGGACGGGTGCGGGAGAATCGGGGCGGAAAGCACCCAGTTGGGGAGGACACCCATGCCCGGATTCGTCGACAAGCCCGAGCCCGTACAGGTGCCGGGCCTTGTCCATCTGCACACCGGCAAGGTGCGCGACCTGTACCAGAACGCGGCCGGGGAGCTGGTGATGGTGGCCAGCGACCGCACCTCCGCGTTCGACTGGGTGCTGCTCGACACCATCCCGGACAAGGGCCGCATCCTCACCCAGCTGTCCCTGTGGTGGTTCGACCAGCTCGCGGACATCGTGCCCAACCACGTGGTGTCCACCGAGGTGCCGGCCGGCGCGCCCGCGCAGTGGGAGGGCCGCACGATGGTGTGCCGGCCGCTGACGATGGCGCCGGTGGAGTGCGTGGCCCGCGGCTACCTCACCGGCTCGGGGCTCGCGGAGTACCAGGAGCACCGCACGGTGTGCGGACTGGCGCTGCCCGAGGGCCTGGTGGACGGCTCCGAGCTGCCCGCGCCGATCTTCACCCCCGCCACCAAGGCCGCGGTCGGCGACCACGACGAGAACGTCTCGTACGAGGAGGTGGCCCGGCAGGTCGGCGCGGAGACCGCCGCGCAGCTGCGGCAGGCCACCCTCGCGGTCTACTCCCGCGGCCGGGACATCGCGCGTGAGCGCGGCATCATCCTGGCCGACACCAAGTTCGAGTTCGGCCGCGACGAGGACGGCGTGCTGGTGCTCGCCGACGAGGTGCTCACCCCGGACTCCTCCCGCTTCTGGCCGGCCGACCAGTGGGAGCCGGGGCACCCGCAGCCGTCCTTCGACAAGCAGTTCGTCCGCGACTGGCTCACCTCGGACGCCTCGGGCTGGGACCGGTCGGGCGAGCTGCCCCCGCCGTCCCTGCCGCAGCAGATCGTCGACCAGTCCCGGGCCCGTTACGTGGAGGCGTACGAGCGCCTGACCGGGACGAGTTGGGCGTAGCGGGCAGACCGAGTCCGGCCCGGCCCCGCGCGCCCGGCCCGCGGACACGGCGAAGGCCCCGGTCGGTCGACCGGGGCCTTCGCTTTGCTGGAGCGGACGACGAGATTCGAACTCGCGACCCTCACCTTGGCAAGGTGATGCTCTACCAACTGAGCCACGTCCGCAGGGCGTGCCGCCACTGTACCCGAAGCGTCCGGGAGGNTTGCTGGAGCGGACGACGAGATTCGAACTCGCGACCCTCACCTTGGCAAGGTGATGCTCTACCAACTGAGCCACGTCCGCAGGGCGTGCCGCCACTGTACCCGAAGCGTCCGGGAGGTGAGAAACGGGTTCCGCCCGGGCGGCGCGCACCTCACGCCCGCAAGCTCCCGTGCGCCCGACCCGCGGACACGGCCCGCGCGCCCGGCCCCCGCGGACACGGCGAAGGCCCCGGTCGCCTGACCGGGGCCTACGTCTTGCTGGAGCGGACGACGAGATTCGAACTCGCGACCCTCACCTTGGCAAGGTGATGCTCTACCAACTGAGCCACGTCCGCACGTGCTGCGATCANTTGCTGGAGCGGACGACGAGATTCGAACTCGCGACCCTCACCTTGGCAAGGTGATGCTCTACCAACTGAGCCACGTCCGCACGTGCTGCGATCACTGTACCAGTGACCAGAGCGGGCGACAGGAATTGCACACTGCCCCTCCCCCCTGGAAGGGGGGCGCTCTACTACTGAGCTACACCCGCACGCCGCCTCGACCTGGGCTTTCCTGCTTCGTTTCGCTGCCCCGCCCTCGGCGTGGTCCCCACACTAGCGGACATGAGGGGGTGGCTGTCCAATCGGGGCCGACCGCCCGCGCGCCCGGCCCCGACGCGGCGTCAGCTCGCCCTGTTGAACGCCTCGTAGACCTTTTTGGGGATGCGCCCGCGGGCCGGCACCTCGAAGCCGTTCGACTGCGCCCAGGCGCGCACGGTGGCCGGCGTCGGGGCGATCGGGGTGCGCTTGTAGGCGCGGCCGGAAAGGGTGCGGCGGCGGCCGGCCTCCACGTAAGGCGCGAGTTCCTTGCGCAACTTGTCCGCATTCTCGGACGAGAGATCGATCTCGTACCACTGTCCGTCGACGCCGAAAGCGATGGTTTCCTCCGCTTGGCCGCCGTCCAGATCGTCGGCGAGGGTGACCAGTACGCGTTGCGCCATAAGGTTCGGTCCTTTCATTACGCCATCGGCTCGCCGGGCGACGGCGACAGGGCTGCCCGGTGGTGCTGTTCGAGATAATTCCCAAGCAAGCGGCGCCGCAAGCGTGAGAGCCGCATCACTTCGCACGGGGACCCTATGTTTTCTTGGGGGGTCAGCCCAAGTAATCCGCCAGCTGATACATAAACGTGATCGAAGATCTCGGCGCCTTCACCGCCGGCCGCCTGGTGTGTGTCCGCCGGTACGCCGTGCGGCGCGACCGGTGGTGCGCGAGGGGCGCGGGGCGGCGCGCGCATCGCGCGCGGGTGAGTGCGCGGGTGAGTGCTCCGGGCAACCAGATGTGACCCGCACGTATGTCCACGCGCGTAGATTTTCCCACCCGGTACGCTGAGGGAACCTCACGCACCACACCACCGGGAGTGCCAGTGGCACGCGTCGTAGTCGACGTCATGCTCAAGCCGGAGATCCTCGACCCCCAGGGCCAGGCGGTGCAGCGAGCACTGCCGCGCCTGGGCTTCGAGGGGATCTCCGACGTACGTCAGGGAAAGCGCTTTGAACTGGAGGTCGAGGGGCCCGTCGACGACGCGGCCCTCGCCCGCATTCGGGAGATCACGGAAACGTTTCTCGCCAACACCGTGATCGAGGACTTCAATGTAAAGGTCGAGTCGTGACTGCACGCATTGGTGTCGTCACATTCCCGGGAACGCTGGACGACCGTGACACCGCCCGCGCGGCGCGGGTGGCCGGCGCCGAAGCCGTGCCGCTGTGGCACCGCGACAAGGACATCAAGCAGGTCGACGCGGTGGTGCTGCCCGGCGGGTTCAGTTACGGCGACTATCTGCGGGCCGGCGCCATCTCCCGTTTCTCGCCCGTGATGGAGACGATCATCGCGCAGGCGAAGGACGGAATGCCGGTGCTGGGCATCTGCAACGGTTTCCAGGTGCTGTGCGAGGCGCACCTGCTGCCGGGCGCGATGCTCCGGAACAACGAACTGCACTTCGTCTGCCGCGACCAGCGCCTGCGGGTCGAGACCGCGGCGACCGCGTGGACCGCGGACTTCACCGCGGGCCAGGAGATCTCCATTCCGCTGAAGAACATCGACGGCCGCTACACCGCCGACGAGCGCACCCTGGACGAGCTGGAGGCCGAGGGCCGGGTGGCCTTCCGCTACGCCACGGCCGGCCCGGTCGCCGACGGCTACGGCAACCCCAACGGGTCGCTGCGCGACATCGCCGGCATCACCAACGCGGCCGGCAACGTGGTGGGCCTGATGCCGCACCCCGAGCACGCCGTGGAGCCGCTGATCGGCACCGGCCGCACCGACGGGCTCGCCTTCTTCACCTCCGTACTCAAGAAGCTGGTCAGCGCATGAGTCTCGACACGGTCAAGCAGGCCGGCCAGACGCCCGAGGCCGAGCAGCCCTGGAAGGAACTGGGCCTCAAGCAGGACGAGTACGAGCGGATCAGGGAGATCCTGGGCCGCCGCCCGACCGGCGCGGAACTGGCGATGTACTCGGTCATGTGGTCCGAGCACTGCTCGTACAAGTCGAGCAAGGTGCACCTCAAGCAGTTCGGCGAGAAGGCCCCGCGCACCGACGCGCTGCTGGTCGGCATCGGCGAGAACGCCGGCGTGGTCGACGTCGGCCAGGGCTACGCGGTCACCTTCAAGATCGAGTCGCACAACCACCCCTCGTACATCGAGCCCTACCAGGGCGCGGCCACCGGCGTCGGCGGGATCGTGCGCGACATCCTGGCCATGGGCGCGCGGCCGGTCGCGGTGATGGACCCGCTGCGGTTCGGCGCGGCCGACCACCCCGACACCAGGCGGGTGCTGCCCGGCGTGGTGGCCGGCATCGGCGGCTACGGCAACTGCCTGGGCCTGCCCAACATCGGCGGCGAGGTCGTCTTCGACCCCTGCTACCAGGGCAACCCGCTGGTCAACGCGCTGTGCGTGGGCGTGATGAAGCACGAGGACATCCACCTGGCCAAGGCGTCGGGCGCCGGCAACAAGGTGATCCTCTACGGCGCCAGGACCGGCGGCGACGGCATCGGCGGCGTCTCGGTGCTGGCCTCGGAGACCTTCGACTCCACCGGGCCCTCGCGGCGGCCCGCGGTGCAGGTCGGCGACCCGTTCCAGGAGAAGCTGCTCATCGAGTGCACCCTGGAGATCTTCCGCGAGAAGCTCGTCGCCGGCATCCAGGACCTCGGCGGCGCGGGCCTGTCCTGCGCCACCTCGGAGCTGGCCAGCGCCGGCTCCGGCGGCATGCGGGTCGAGCTGGACACCGTGCCGCTGCGCGACGCGACGCTCTCGCCCGAGGAGATCCTCATGAGCGAGTCGCAGGAGCGGATGTGCGCGATCGTCGAGCCCGACAAGGTCGACCGCTTCCTGGAGATCTGTGAGAAGTGGGACGTCATCGCCACCGTCATCGGTGAGGTGACCGAGGGCACCCGGCTGGAGATCTTCTGGCACGGCGAGCAGATCGTGGACGTGCCGCCGCGGTCGGTCGCGCACGAGGGCCCGACGTACCACCGCCCGTACGAGCGGCCGTCCTGGCAGGACGCGCTGCAGGCCGACGACGCCTCCGCGCTGGCCCGGCCGGGCGGCGCCGAGGAGCTGCGGGCGCAGGTGCTCGCGCTGGTCGGCTCGGTGAACCAGGCGTCCAAGGCGTGGATCACCGACCAGTACGACCGGTTCGTGCAGGGCAACACGGTGCTGGCGCAGCCGGAGGACTCCGGCGTGGTCCGCATCGACGAGGACACCAACCTCGGGGTCGCGATCGCCACCGACGGCAACGGCCGCTACGCCAAGCTCGACCCGTACGCGGGCGCGCAGCTGGCGCTCGCCGAGGCGTACCGCAACGTGGCCGCGACCGGCGCGAAGCCGCTGGCGGTCTCGGACTGCCTGAACTTCGGCTCGCCCGAGGACCCGGCGGTGATGTGGCAGTTCGCCGAGGCGACCCGCGGGCTGGCCGACGGCTGCCTGACCCTGGGCACGCCGGTCACCGGCGGCAACGTCTCGCTGTACAACCAGACCGGCGAGACGGCGATCCACCCGACGCCGGTGGTCGCGGTGCTCGGCGTGATCGACGACGTCACGCGCCGCACCCCGATGGCCTTCGCCGACCGGGGCCACCTGCTGTACCTGCTGGGCGAGACCCGCGAGGAGTTCGGCGGCTCGGCGTGGGCGCAGGTCGTGCACGACCACCTCGGCGGGCTGCCGCCGGCCGTCGACCTGGAGCGCGAGCGGCTGCTCGGCGAGATCCTGATCGCCGCGTCGCGCGACGGCATGGTCGACGCCGCGCACGACCTGTCCGACGGCGGCCTGGTCCAGGCGGTCACCGAGTCCTGCCTGCGCGGCGGGCTCGGCGCGCGGCTGGTGGTGCCGGACGGCCTGGACGCGTTCACGTTCCTGTTCTCGGAGTCCGCGGGCCGCGCGGTGGTCGCGGTGCCGCGCTCGGAGGAGCTGCGCTTCACCGACATGTGCGGGGCGCGCGGCCTGCCGGCCACCCGGATCGGCGTGGTCGACGGCGACGCGCTGGAGGTCCAGGGCGAGTTCACCCTCCCTCTGGCCGAACTGCGCGACGCCCACGAGAAGGCGATCCCGACCCTGCTCGCCTGACC
>JAJSZB010000505.1:0-4274 GCA_050613715.1 Streptomyces sp. IBSBF 3018 | reverse complement strand
GGGGCGGGCATCGGTGGGGTCTCCCCGGTGTCGGTGGGCGGTGTGCCGGTCGTGCTCATGCCCGGACTCTGGGGTCGAGGGCGGCGTAGACCATGTCGGAGATCAGACCTGCCACCAGGACGAGTCCCGCGGTGAAGGCCCCGATCGCCGCGGTGGCGTTGACGTCGTTGTTCTGGATGGAGCTGATCAGCCACTCGCCCATGCCGTGCCAGGCGAAGATGGTCTCGGTGAAGGTGGCGCCGGTGAACAGCAGGATGATGTTGTAGACCAGCAGCGGCATGACCGGGATGACGGCGGTCCGCAGGCCGTGCCTGAGCACCGCCTGGCGCATGGTCAGCCCCTTGGCGCGGGCGGTCCGCAGGAAGTCGGCGCCGAGGACGTCCAGCATGGTGCTGCGCTGGAACCGGCTGAAGAGGGTGACCTGTACCAGCCACAGGGTGAGCGTCGGCAGGATCAGGTGCTGCATGTTGCTGAGCACGATCGCCGTCGCGCCGTGGGCGTTCGGGTCGTACATGCCGATGTACTGGATCGGCGAGCCGAACCAGTTGTCCACGGTCTGCAGCGTCACCGCGATCACGACGGTCGGGGTGGCCAGGATCGCGTAGGAGGCGATGGTGGACGCCTTGTCGGAGGGCTTGTACTGGCGCAGGGCGTTCCAGGCGCCCAGCGCGACACCGCTGACGGCGCTGAGCAGTGTGGCCAGCAACAGCAGTTCGGTGCTGACGAAGATCCGGCGGCCCATCTCCGCCCCCACCGAGTCCCCGTTGTAGGTGCGTCCGAAGTCGCCGTGCAGCACACCGGTGAGCCAATGCCAGTAGCGCACGGCCACGGGGGTGTCCGGGTCGAGGTTCTGGGCCCGCAGCAGGTTGTGGACCGTGTTGATCGGCGGCTGGGGATGTTTTTGGAGGTAATTGACGATGGGCTCGAGCGCACTGGCCGCAATCACGTAGGTCAACGTCACCGCGAAAAAGACGAGGACGATATAATTTGCTGCCCGCCGCAGCAGGAACCGCGCCATACGTGACCCTCATTGTTCTGTCCGCAGAATCCGCCGTTGAATGACGGCGTTGATCCACTGAAGGCTACAAGCCGGTGGCTCTTGGAGCTTGAGTACCCACTGCTCAGTTGTCCGGTTCCATCGGGCCGCGGTGGTTTGCCGGTGGCGACGCGGGGGGCGCCGCTACGTCAGCGCCACCACGACCACGATCACGGCGATCAGCACGGCCAGGGCCGCGACGGCCGCCGTGATCTTCGCGGCGCTGTAGGGGCGTTCGCCGATGACCTCGCCGGTGCGCGCGTTCACCATCACCTGCCAGCTCCTGCCCGCGTGCAGGTAGGTCATCAGCCAGACCGGGAGCAGCAGCAGTTTGAAGGTCACGTCGTCGTACCGCGTGTCCATGGAGGTGACCTGCTGCTCGTCGCCGCCGATGGCCGCGCGGCAGTCCGCTTCGATCACCGGCGCCATCCGCTGCTTCGCGGTCTCCAGGCCCTGCTCGGGCTCCACGTCGTAGCGGACGGTCTGGAAGCCGGCCAGGTAGTGCGCCTGGTAGGGCAGGGCCTCGGCCAGCGGCCACGGGTCGAGCTTCTCCAGCTGCTCGGCCGCCACGTGGCCGGTGCCGGCCACCAGGACGTCGTCGAAGTCGCGCCGCACGGTGCCGGACACGTGGTGCCAGCGGGTGTGGAGCACCTCGCGGGTCCGGGTGACCTGCTGCCCGTCCTCCGTCACGGTGTAGGTCTCGGTGGTGTAGTAGTGCTCGCCGCGCCGGCCCTGGTAGCGCGTGGTGGTCGCCGCGTCGTACGTCCAGTGCGGCAGGTAGCTGCCCTTGAACGTCTCGGCCGCGGTGACCTTCTTCAGGCCGTCCGGCGCGAACCACCGCGACGACGTCCAGGTGCGCAGCGCCTCACGGGCGGCGTTGCGGTCAAGGCCGAACGGCACGACCGCCTCGGGCACCACGCGTTCGGTCAGCTCGGGGTCGGCGACCAGCGGCGTCGTGCAGAACTGGCAGCGCGCCGAGAGGTCGTCGGTCTCGGTGCGGGCGCCGCAGCCGGGGCAGACGAAGGCGCGCGCCGCTCCCGCCGTCGCCCGCGGCTCGGACGGGAGCGCCGCAAGATCCTCGATCGCGTGCTCGCGCACCTGGCGCGGCGCCGCCGCCACCGTCTGCTCGTGGCCGCAGTACGGGCACGCCAGCGCGCCCGCGTGCGGCGCGAACACCGCGCCGGCACCGCAGGACTGGCACGGGTACGACTGCCCGCCCGCGTCCGCGCCCGCGAAACCCGTGCCGCCCGTGAAACCCGTGCCGCCCGCGAACCCCTCCGGGCCGCGCTCTTGTGTGCTCATGGCTGTGCTCTCCCAGCGTTGTCGTCGATCCTGGTCGGTGCGGCGCGTCCGGCGCGTCCGGCGCGTCCGGCGCGTGCGGCGCGTGCGGCGCGTGCGGCGCGCGGTCTGGCGCGCCTGGAGCCGGCCTCATGTCTGCGGAGGCAGCGGCGGCGGTACGGCGCCGAACAGTGCGCCGACCTCCGGGATCTGCGCGGCGGGCAGCCACCCGGCCATGCCGTTCTTCCAGAGCAGCGTCTCGCGGGTGAGGGTGCCGGCGCCGACGAGGCCGGGCAGCGCGGCCGCGTCGTACGGGCCCTGCTGGGCGCCGCCGATCGCGACGAACCACTGCGCGGCCTGCGGCAGCGGCGGCGGCGCGGCCGCGGCGGGAGGCGCGGCGGCGGGAGCGGTCGCGGCGGCGCCCGCAGGGGCCTGAGGAGTGAGCCCGGCGGCGATCCGCTGCCCCATCGCCATGCCGACGCCCAGGCCCATGCCCTCGCCCGCACCGCCCGGGTTGCGTGCCGCGTCGCCGATCGCGTTCGCCGCCTGGAACTGGGTGAACTGGTCGAGGTTGCCCGCGATGCCCATCCGCGAGCGGGTGTCGATGGCCTGCTCGACCTCCGGCGGCAGCGAGATGTTCTCGATCACGAACTTCGGCACGCTGATGCCGACGGACGCCAGTTCCTGGCCGAGCACCACGCCCAGCCGCGCACCGATCGCGTCCTGCTGCGTCGCCAGGTCAAGCACCGGCACACCGGAGGTGGCCAGCGCGTTGGACAGCCGCCCGACGATGAGCTGCCGCAGGTACTCCTCCACCTCCTCGGTGCGGAACTGCGGGTCGGTGCCGGCCAGTTCACGCAGCAGCGCGGCCGGCTCCACCACCTTCGCGGCGAACGACCCGAAGGCCCGCAGCCGCACCATCCCGAATTCGGCGTCCCGCACGATCACCGGGTTCGCCGTACCCCACTTCATGTCCGTGAACTGACGGGTGGTGACGAAGTACACCTCGGCCTTGAACGGCGAGTCGAAGCCGTACTTCCAGCCCTTCAGGGTGGACAGGATCGGCATGTTGCGGGTCTGGAGCGTGTACGTGCCCGGAGCGAAGACGTCAGCGATCTTTCCCTCGTTGACGAACACCGCCGTCTGGGACTCGCGGACGACGAGTTTGGCCCCCATTTTGATCTCGTTGTCGTGGCGCGGGAATCGCCACACTATGGTGTCCCGACTGTCGTCGGTCCACTCCACGATGTCGATGAACTCGCCCCGGAGAGCATCGAAAAGGCCCATGCCGGTCCCCCGTTCCCGCGCTGTGCGCGCATTACTCGCCCGTTGTCTTTCAAGCGCCCGGTAAACCCGGGTCCCCGGGACTGTAGCACCGGTATTTTCGCGTACGGCGCCTGCGAATGAATTCCGCGCCGATGACGGGCGAAAGGCGTGTCCGATGCGAGTAGTCATTGCTCTGGCCGGCTGTGCGACGACGCGCCCCGGGGACGGAATCAGGGATGGTCCGCCGCATGGGAATACGTCCGGAGATCGAATGCGGACACGGGAGGTGGGTACGGCGCCGGCGCCGGCGGCCCGGCGCAGAGTAGCCACTGCTCACACCGGCAGGCGGGGCGCCGGGCCGTCGATAGGGTGCCGCTGCCGCCCAGGGCCCCGGCTCGTACGGGCGCCGGACACGCGGCATGTGACCGCACGTCAGCTTTCCGGTCACGGTCCGACGGTGCGCACGACCCGTCGGCGCCGGCCGACCGGTCGTCGGATGGATCACCATGGCACCACGCGGACGCCGCCGCCGAAGGCCCCGCCCACGCCCGCTGCCCCTGGCCGGGGCGGTGGCAGCCACCGTCGCGCTGGCCGCGGCCTGCGCCCTCGTGGCCGCCCGTCACTCGTCCCCGACCGCGCCGGCTGTCGCCGCCGCGGGCGTCTCCGGCCCCACGACGGCCGGCCCCACGACGAC
>JAJSZB010000504.1:0-4289 GCA_050613715.1 Streptomyces sp. IBSBF 3018 | reverse complement strand
GCCGGGGGCCGGGGGGACGGGGTCGTCTCAGCCGGCCAGGCCGCCGATGCCGAGGCTCCCGTCCGCGGGCCGCGCCGGCTCGGGAACGGCCGCGGGCGCGGGGTCCGGCACCGGCACCGGCACCGGCTCCGGTGCGGGGACCGCCGCGGCCGGCTTCGGCGGCAGGTCGTCGAGGAAGTCCGCGGCCGGCACGTAGAAGAGCGTGCCGGTCAGCGCGGTGGAGAAGTCGAGGATGCGGTCGTGGGAGGCCGGCGGGACGCCGAGGAACATGTTCCGGAGCATCTCCTCGATCACCCCGGGGTCGCGCGCGTACCCGATGAAGTACGTGCCGAACTCGCCGTGGCCGGGGCTGCCGAACGGCATGTTGTCCCGCAGGATCTGCCGCTCCTCGCCGTCGGGTCCGGTGATCGTGGTGAGCGCGACGTGCGAGCCCTCGTCGTCGCGCTCGACGTTGGTCGTCTTGGTCCGCCCGATGATCCGCTCCTGCGCCTCGACCGGCAGCGCGTTCCAGGCGTCGAGGTCGTGCACGTACTTCTGCACGATGACGTACGAGCCGCCGGCGTGCTCCGGGTCCTCCGCGCCGATCAGCACGGCCTCGCGGGCCGCCGCGCCGACCGGGTTCTCGGTGCCGTCCACGAAGCCGAGCAGGTCGCGGACGTCGAGGTACTTGAAGCCCTGCGTCTCGTCCTGGAGGGCGACCGCGGGCCGCAGCCGGGTCATGATCTCGGCGGCCAGCCCGAAGCACAGGTCCAGGCGCGAGGCGCGCAGGTGCAGCAGCAGGTCGCCGGGCGTGGCGGGGGCCCGGTGCTTCGGGCCGTCCAGCGCCGTGAACGGGTGCAGCAGGGCCGGGCGCGGCGCCGCGAACAGCCGGTCCCATCCTTGCGCGCCGATGCCGGCCACACAGCTCAGCGTGCCGTCTGGCGCGCCGAAGCCGTACGCCCTGACCAGCCCCGGGAGGTCGGCGAGCAGGTCGCGCACGGTGTTCTCGCCGCCGAGGTCGACGGTCACGACCAGGAAGATCGCGGCGGTGGTCAGCGGGCTGAGCACGGGCTGCGGCTCGGCGCCGCCGGCGGCCACCGGCCCGGCGGGTCCGGACAGCCCGGCGGGTCCTGACGGCCCGGTGGGGCCCGTGGCGCCGGTGAACGGTTCTGCGGAGGTCAAGCGGTCCTCCCGGTGTGACGATCTGCCTGAAGATCTTCCCCTTGGAGTCTGCCGGACACCCGGCGGGCCCGGCCACCGCGACGCGGGCCCGGCCACCGCGATGCCGGCGCGAGCGGCGCGGTACGGGCCGCGGGTCCGGGCCGGGTGTGACGGGGCTGTGACGGATGCGGCCCATCTCACGCCGCGCGGGCCCGCCCGGGGGAAGACTGGGAGGCACGCGGACGCTGTACGGACCGGGGTCCCGGCCGTAGCCGGGGTCCCGTAGACGAAGGAGCGATGAGAGATGGCCACGCAGACGCAGAGGGCCGTGCTGGCAGGCGGCTGCTTCTGGGGCATGCAGGACCTGATCAGGAAGCAGCCGGGCGTGGTCGCGACCCGCGTCGGCTACAGCGGCGGCGACGTCCCGAACGCCACCTACCGCAACCACGGCACCCACGCCGAGGCGGTCGAGATCCTGTACGACCCGGAGCGCACCGACTACCGCGCGCTGCTGGAGTTCTTCTTCCAGATCCACGACCCGACCACGGTGAACCGCCAGGGCAACGACATCGGCACCAGCTACCGCTCGGCGATCTACTACGTGGACGACGAGCAGAAGCGCGTCGCCGAGGACACCATCGCGGACGTGGAGGCGTCCGGGCTGTGGCCGGGCAGGGTCGTCACCGAGGTCGCGCCGGTCGGGCCCTTCTGGGAGGCCGAGCCGGAGCACCAGGACTACCTGGTGAAGTACCCCGACGGGTACACCTGCCACTTCCCGCGCCCCGGCTGGCGGCTGCCGGCCCGCACCCAGGGCTGACCCCGCCGCCCCGCGCGGACCCGCGCCGTACGGACCTCGCACGCCCGTGGCGCACACGCCACGAAGCCCCGGCCTGAGGACAGGCCGGGGCTTCGTGGTCCCCGCGGGCCGGACGGACCGGCCGCGCGGGATCGGCTGTGATCAGCCGGGATCAG
Organism: Streptomyces sp. IBSBF 3018; assembly: GCA_050613715.1. Classification (GTDB taxonomy): domain Bacteria; phylum Actinomycetota; class Actinomycetes; order Streptomycetales; family Streptomycetaceae; genus Actinacidiphila. The sequence goes on along the minus strand of JAJSZB010000504.1, from coordinate 2,177 downwards.
CTGTGCGCGCCGCTGCGGCGACGGCGGGTGAAGTAGACGGCCGCGCCGCCCGCGACCAGGAGGGCCGCGCCGCCGCCGAGGAAGACGGTGTTCTGCGAGCTGTTGCTACCGGTCTCGGCGAGGTTGCCGCTGCCGCTGCCCGAGGTGGCCGGCGGCACGGACGGGGTGCCGGTGGGCGGCGTGGTGCTGCCGCCGCCACCGCTGGTGCCGGTCGACGGCGACGGGGACGGGGAGGAGGTGTCGCCCGTGTCGGTCGGCGTCGGGGTCGGCGTGTCCGTGGTGTCGGTCGGGGTGGGCGTCGGCGTGTCCGTGGTGTCGGTCGGCGTCGGCGTCGGGGTGTCGGTCGTGTCCGTCGGGGTCGGCGTCGGCGTGTCCGTGGTGTCCGTCGGCGTCGGGGTCGGCGTCTCGTCGCACTTGTGGCCGCCGTTCCACGCCGTGATCAGGTCCGTCGGCGTGGCGGAGTCCGGGTAGTGCGGGAGGGCGCCGTGGCCCTCGCCCGAACCGCCGTCGTACTTGGTGCCGTTGCCGTACAGGTCGACCTGGCCGAAGCAGGTGGGCGCGACCCCGCTGATGTCCAGCGTGTCGGTCTTCTTGTTCTTGCTGAGCGTGGTGGTGTCCCAGCCCAGGAAGTCCTGGTGGCCGGAGTTCTCCCAGGACGGGCCCTCGGCGCTGTAGGAGGCGAGCGAGATGTTGTACTCGCAGCCCTTCGACGCGCCGCTGATCTTCACCGTGACGGTGGTCGGCGGCGTGTCGCCGTTGATGCGGCCCTCGGTGGTCCAGGTGTGACCGCCGTCGAGCGAGTACTCGATGCCGATCGTGCGGCAGTCGCTGCCGCCGCCGTTGTTGCCGCCGTTGCCACCGTTGTGGGCCGGCGCGTACGCGGACGCGGTGCCGATTCCGCCGAGAGTGATGGCGGCCGTGAAAGAGCCGACGCCCGCTGCAACGCCTATGGCTCGTCTGGTTATCGCTCGCACTTGAGTATTGCTCCCTGAATGCTGGTCGGGCAGCCAGGTGCAGGCGGACGGGCCGGAGTTCCACGTATGACGGGAGACGTGCCCTGTGGCCTGCGAGGCGTCTCGCCGCCGAAAAGTCGTGTGGGTTCGGCTTGTTGAGCCGAGGCGACCGAGTATGCCGCGCGATCCCCACTTCTGTACAGCCGCAAACGTCGGGTTTGCAGTCTTCTGGCTGAAAGCCCCACCCTGCGGGTCCGTGGCTTCACCCAGCGTGATCCCTGCTGCAAAACGCGGGTGTGCAACGGGAATCGGCGTCGCGCGGAAGGCGTCTGGTTCCTCCGGTTCCGCGCACGCGTACGGCAGCCGGCGCGTGCCCGGGGGCATACGGCGTCGACGGCACCAAGGCAGACTCGCCCGCGCGCCGGATGGTTGTACGGGATGCGGGGCGCATTCACGCCGAATCCCGATGGCGGCGCGAAGGCGGGGGCCGAACGGGTGAGAAACGGGCGAGAAACGGGCGAGAACGGTGTGCCCGGCAGCGACATGGCGGCGCGAAGCGGCCGGCGCCGCGCCGGAAATGCCTCAACACATGGCGTCGCATGGGTTTATCGACAGATCGTCACGCGTCCGAGCGAAAAGGATCATGGGGGCGCATTCCGGTCCGGGCGCCGGGCAATTCTTCCGTTGGCGACGCCGAGGAAATCACCTCACAGCGGCGGAGCGGTCGGCCGGCCGCCCGTCGCGCACAGCACAGTTCGTCCCCTGGGAGGGAACACCATGGCAAGCATCCGTACCGTCCGCCGTGTCCTGGTCGCCGCGGCAGCGCTGCCCGTCGCGGCAGTGCTCTTCGCCGGCACCGCCGTGGCCGACGACGGCGCTTTCGCGGGTGGCAACTCGAACGCGACGGTGGTGAGCAACTCCGGTGGCAACGTCGGGGGAGGCAACTTCGGCAACGTGACGACCACGCAGCAGGCGGCGACCGGCGCAGGCGCCTCGAACCAGAACAACACCGCGAGCGTGGCCGGTTCCGCGTTCACCGCCATCCACCAGGACAACGTGGGCGTCCACTTCACGCACCTGTGGTGACCCGGCTCCGGGCCCTGGGCTGAACGGCCGGGGCCGGGGCGCGCGGTGGCGCACGTCGCCGCCGGGCGCCCCGGCCGCGGGAGGATGGGGGGCGTGACGCACAAGGCGCAGCAGCAGGGGGAGACCGGGGCGCCCGGC
>JAJSZB010000503.1:0-4613 GCA_050613715.1 Streptomyces sp. IBSBF 3018 | reverse complement strand
CGACGGGAGCGGCTGAGACGGCCCCGGGCTGCGGGCGGGTCGCGGCGGGGCCGGCGGGTCGGTGCGGCCGGCGGCGACCGGCCGGGGGTCGCGGGTCGGCCGCGGGTCGGCCGCGGTCGCGCAGCCGGCCCGGCGCTCCGCGGGCGGGGTCGCCGCCGGCTGAACGCCCCCGCGCTCAGGCCTGCTTGAGCTCCTGGCGCTGCGTGCCCAGGCCCTCCACGCTCAGCTCCACGACATCGCCCGCGCGCAGATACGGCTTGGGCTCCGGCTGCCCCATCGCGACGCCCGCCGGGGTGCCGGTGTTGATCACGTCCNGCTCAGCTCCACGACATCGCCCGCGCGCAGATACGGCTTGGGCTCCGGCTGCCCCATCGCGACGCCCGCCGGGGTGCCGGTGTTGATCACGTCCCCCGGGTACAGCGCCATGAAGTGACTGAGGTAACGCACCACCTCGGCCACCGGGAAGATCTGCCGCGCGGTCGAGCCGTCCTGCTTCAGCTCCCCGTTCACCCACAGCTTCAGCGCCAGCGCCTGCGGGTCCGGCACCTCGTCCGCGGTGACCAGCCACGGGCCCAGCGGGTTGAACGTCTCGCAGTTCTTGCCCTTGTCCCACTGGCCGCCGCGCTCGATCTGGAACTCCCGCTCGGAGACGTCGTGCGCGATCGTGTAGCCGGCCACCGCGGCCATCGCCTCCGCGTGGTCGGCGGCGTACCGCAGCTCCCGGCCGATCACCACGGCCAGCTCCACCTCCCAGTCGGTGCTGGTGCTGCCGCGCGGCACCAGCACGGTGTCGTCGGGGCCGACCACCGTGTCCGGCGCCTTCATGAACACGACCGGCTCCGCGGGGGGCTCGGCGCCCGTCTCCAAGGCGTGGTCGTGGTAGTTCAGGCCGATGCAGACGATCTTGCCGATCCGGGCGAGCGGGGGGCCGATCCGGTCGCCGGGCGCCAGCGCGGGCAGCGAGCCGTCGCCCGCCGCTGCGGCGATCCGCTCCAGCGCGGCGGTGTCCGCGAGCAGGTCGCCGTCGATGTCGGCGACCAGCCCGGACAGGTCGCGCAGCGTGCCCTCCGGGTCCAGCAGGGCCGGCCGCTCTGCCCCGGCGGGGCCGATCCGCAGCAGTTTCACGATGACTCTCCGTCGCAGGTCGAGGTGGATGAGGTGTTGGCGTCGACGCCACGTTAGCTTCGCGTCGTCGCCCAGCGCCCGTCGCCCGTCGTCCAGCGCCCGTCATCCAGCGCCCGTCGCCCGTCGCCCAGCGCCCGGTGTCACGTGGCCAGGTGGGTGAGGGCGTAGATGAGGAGGCCGGCCAGGGCTCCGACGACCGTGCCGTTGATCCGGATGAACTGCAGATCACGCCCCACGTGCGCCTCGACCTTGCGGGACGTCACCTCCGCGTCCCACCCCGCCACCGTCTCGCTGATCAGCGACGTGATCTCGTCCCGGTACGTCGTGACCAGATACGTCGCCGCGTCCTCCAGCCACCCGTCCACCTTTTCCCGCATCCGCGGATCGGAGTCCAGCCGCGCGCCCAGCGCCAGCAGCGACGCCCGCGTGCGCAACCGCAGCTCGCTGCGCTCGTCCTCCGCCGCGGCCACCACCATCCCCCGCACCGCGCCCCACGCGGAGCCGATCAGCTCCTGCACCTCGCCCCGCGCCAGCAGGTCCTTCTTCAGCCGCTCCACCCGCGCCCGGGTGTCCGGGTCCTCCTGCAGCTCGCCCGCGAAGTCCGCCAGGAACCGGTCCACCGCGCCGCGCGCCGGATGCCCGGGGGAGTCCCGCATCTCGGTGACGAACCGCAGCAGCTCCTTGTAGACCCGCTCGCCGACCCTGCGGTCCACGAACCGCGGCGTCCACCCCGGCGCGCCGCCCTGCACCGCCTGCATCACCGAGTCGCCGTGCGCCACCAGCCAGTCGTGCGCCCGTACGCACACCAGGTCCACCACCCGGTGGTGGCCGCCGTCCGCCACCACCCGGTCCAGCAGCCGGCCCAGGCCCGGCGCCACCTCCTGCGCCTCCGCGCGCCGCGTGATCGCCTCGCTCACCACCGCCTGCACGTCGGAGTCGCGCAGTACCGTCAGCACCCCGCGCAGCGCCGCCGCGGCCTGCTCGGTCACCTTGTCGGCGTTCCCCGGCTCGCCCACCCAGCGGCCCAGCCGCGAGCCCACGCCCACCGAGCGCAGCCGCGCCCGCACCACGTCCGAGGACAGGAAGTTCTCGCCGACGAAGTCGCCGAGGCTCTCGCCCAGCGCGTCCTTCTTCGTCGGGATGATCGCGGTGTGCGGGATCGGCAGCCCGAGCGGCCGGCGGAACAGCGCGGTGACCGCGAACCAGTCCGCGAGCGCGCCCACCATGCCCGCCTCGGCCGCCGCCGCGACGTAGCCGGCCCAGGCGCCGGCGCCGCGCGAGTCGGCCCACTTGCCCAGCGCGTACACGACCGTCGCGGTCAGCAGGAACGCCGTCGCGATCAGCTTCATCCGCCGCACGCCGCGCAGCCGCTCCGCGTCCGGCTCCCCGCCGCCGGGTCCGCCCGGCGCACCGGGTCCGCCGGGTCCGCCCGGCCGTGTCCGCGGCCCGCCCGGGCCCGCGAGCCCGCCGCCGGGCCGCGCCGACCCGCCGTGGGGCGGCGCCGGCTCACCACCGGGTGGCGTCGACCCGTCGCCGGGCAGCGCCGGCCTGTCCCGCGCCGCCGCACCCGCCGCTTCGTCCCCAGCCATCCGCGCCATCCGTTCCCCGCGTGTCCTCGCCTCGCCGCCACTGCCGCGCAGTCGCATCCCATCACGTGCCGTCCCGCGGTCCGGCGCACAGCCCGCCCGTCCGCCAGTCGCCGCCCGCCCGCACCCGTGGAACGTACGACAGGTTCCCCGCGCCTCCCGCCGGCACACCACCGCGACCCCGGAGCACCGCCCCGACCGGCGCGGATGCGAGCATCACCACACGTACGACACGTACGGCACGGCACGCACGCCGGATACGACCCGCGGGGTCCGCACACCGCGTAGGACGCACGCGGCGCGCGCCCGCCTGCCCGGCGCGCGTACCCGCGCACGCGGCCCGTACGACCACCACCCGCAGACCCACCCCCCACAGACCCGCAGGCCCATCACCCGCAGACCCGTCGCCCGAAGAACCACCACCGCAGACCCACCACCCGCACCGAGGAGCAGCGCAGCATGACCGCCCCGCAGTCCACCGGCGGCCTGGCCGGATACGCCGAACACTTCGACGCGCCCGACGGCTACCTCGACTTCGCCCGCTACGGGCCCCCGTCCCGCGACGTCCTCGACGCCGTCGCCGGCGCGCTCGGCCGCTCCGCGCGCGCCGACCAGCACACCGTCAACGAGCTGATGCGCGCCGACGCCGAGGCCCGCGGCAGCGCCGCCCGGCTGGCCGGCGCCGACCCCGCGCACACCGTGCTGCTGCCGAACACCTCGACCGGGCTGTTCCACGCGGCGTTCGGCCTCCCGGAGGGGACCGTGCTGGTGCCCGCGGGGGAGTTCCCGGCCAACCACTACCCGTGGCGCCGCGCCGCCGCGCTCGGCCGGGTCCGGCCCCGGATGCTGCCGCCCGACCCGCTCGGCCGGATCACCCCGGACGCGGTCCGCGCCGCGCTCACCGACGACACCGTGGCCCTGTCGGTCAGCGCCGTCGACTTCCGCACCGGCTTCCGCGCCGACCTCGCCGGGCTGCGCGAGGCCATCGGCCCCGACCGGCTGCTGGTCGTCGACGCCATCCAGGGCTTCGGCGTCGCCGACCTGCCCTGGCAGGCCGCGGACATCCTCGTCACCGGTGGCCAGAAGTGGCTGCGGGCCGGCTGGTCCACCGGCTTCGCCGTGCTGGGCGAACGCGCCCTGGACCGCCTCGAACCCGTCCTCACCGGCTGGACCGGCATCGAGGACGTCGCCCTCTTCGACGACGAGGAGCACCCGCCGGCCGCCGACGCCCGCCGCTGGAGCATCACCAACCTCAGCCCGGTCGCCGCGGCCGCCCTCGCCGCGGCCCTCGCGCTGGTCGAGCGCACCACCGTCGTCGCGATCGAGGCGCACATCGCCGAGCGGGCGGGCGAACTCCTGGACGCCGTACGCCGCCACGGCGGCCGGGTGCTCTCCCCGGCCGAGCCCGCGCACCGCGCCGGCATCGTCTCCTTCGCCCTCCCCGGCACCGCCCCCGCCGACGTCGCCGAGGCCCTGCACGCCCACGGCATCGCCCCCACCGTCCGCGCCGACTCCGTCCGCCTGTCACCCCACGCGTCGACGCCGCGCTCGGCGGTGGAGCGGGTCGAGGACGCGCTCGGGTCGCTGCGGTAGGGCGTGTCCGGAAAGTCGTGCCTGCCCCGCGGCGCCTGGCACGCGCTCCCCCAGCTGCGTTGTCGGGCTCGTCCGAGTAGGCCTACTACGAGGACGACCCTCCGCCTTGCGATCTGGGGGGCACCGCCCAGGCGAAGCCCTGGGGGAGCACCAGACGCCGCAGGGCCGCCCTCCGGGCGACGACACGATTTTGCGGACACGCCCTGGCGGGCGGAGGGCCGCGGCGGGTTCGCCGCGCGGGCCGCGGCGGGCGGGGGCGGCGAGCAACCCTCGGGCCGCGTACGGCGTGTTCAGGGGTAGCCGCGGGCC
>JAJSZB010000502.1:0-4337 GCA_050613715.1 Streptomyces sp. IBSBF 3018 | reverse complement strand
TCCCCGCTCCCGGCACCGAAGGCGTCCCCGCCCCCGCCGACATCGACGCCCTCGCCGGCCTGCTCGCCCTCGGCAACCCCGCCCCGTACGCCGGAACGATCCGGCTGCCCGCGCACGGCGTGGAGATCGCCACCGCCTCGCCCGAGCTGTTCCTGCGCCGCGACGGCGCCCGCGTGGAGTCCGGGCCGATCAAGGGCACCGCCCGCACCGCCGCCGAAATGCTGCCCAAGGACCACGCCGAGAACGTCATGATCGTGGACCTGGTGCGCAACGATCTCGGCCGGGTCTGCGCCACCGGCTCGGTCACCGTGCCCGAGCTGTGCGCGTACCAGTCGCACCCCGGCCTGGTCCACCTGGTCTCCACGGTCCGCGGCGAGCTGCGGCCGGACGCCGGCTGGCCCGAGCTGTTCGGCGCGGCGTTCCCGCCCGGCTCGGTCAGCGGCGCGCCCAAAACCAGCGCCCTGCGCGTCGTCGCCGAACTGGAGAGCGCTCCCCGGGGCCCGTACTGCGGCGCGGTCGGCTGGGTCGACGCCGACCGCGGGACCGCCGAACTCGCCGTCGGCATCCGCACGTTCTGGATCGACCGGACCGTTCCCGGCGGCCCGGTGCTGCGCTTCGGCACCGGCGCCGGGATCACCTGGGGCTCGGACCCGGCGGGGGAGTGGGCGGAAACCGAGTTGAAGGCGTCACGGCTGCTGGCGGTAGCGTCGGGGATGTACGGGTCGGGAGGCCACGGAACCGACCGGACCGACGGGCCGGCCGGCCGGAGCACGGCCGCCGGGGACACCGCCGGCCTGCGGACGAACGGAGGAACCCTGTCGTGAGGATCTGGGTGGACGGCGGCCTGCGGGACACCGAGGACGCCACGGTGTCGGTGTTCGACCACGGCCTGACCGTCGGCGACGGCGTCTTCGAGACGCTGAAGGCGGTGCACGGCCGCGCCTTCGCCACCACGCGGCACCTGGAGCGCCTGGCCAGGTCCGCGCGCGGCCTCGGACTGCCCGAGCCCGACCCGCAGGAGGTGGCCCGCGCCTGCGAGGCCGTGCTCGCCGCCAACCCGATGCCGCTCGGCCGGCTGCGCATCACCTACACCGGCGGCCTCTCCCCGCTCGGCTCCGACCGCGGGGACGCCGGGCCCACCCTGGTCGTCGCCCTCGCCGAGGCGACCGCGCGCCCGGACACCACCGCCGTGGTCACCGTCCCCTGGACGCGCAACGAGAAGGGCGCGCTGGCCGGTCTGAAGACCACCTCGTACGGCGAGAACGTCGTGGCGCTCGACCGCGCCCACCGGGAGGGCGGCTCCGAGGCGCTGTTCGCCAACACCCAGGGGCGGCTGTGCGAGGGCACCGGCTCCAATGTGTTCGTGGTCCTCGGCGGCCGGCTGCTCACCCCGCCCCTGGAGTCCGGCTGCCTGGCCGGCATCACCCGCGCGCTGGTCGTCGAGTGGGCCGGCGCGCAGGAGGCCGACCTGCCGATGGACGCGCTGTACGAGGCCGAGGAGGTCTTCCTGACCTCCAGCCTGCGCGACGTCCAGGCCGTCCACCGCGTCGACGGCCGCGACCTGCCCGGCGCGCCGGGCCCGGTCACCGCGAAGGCGATGCGGATCTTCGCCGAGCGCGCGGCGGAGCACCCGAACCCGTGACCGCCGCCGGCACACCCTGACAGCACAAGCCACGGCGCACACCCCGGGAGCGTGACCCATGACGACCACCCTGCGGCCGGCGGGACCCGAGACGCGCGGTGCGGACGGCGAGCGCTTCCGCCCGTACACCGTGTGCGTCAACAGCCGTCCGGTCGGTGGCGTGGAACTGCGGGCCGGCGGCCGGCTCGGCGAGGGCGTCGGGCAGATCGACGCGCTGTTCGTGGACGAGCCCGACCGGCGGCGCGGCCGGGGCGCCGTCGCCGCGCTGGCCGGCGAGGAGGTGCTGCGCTCGTGGGGCTGCACGGCGGCCCTCGTCGCGGTGCCGCCGGACGCCGAGTACGCGCTGCGGCTTGCGCACTCCCTCGGCTACGCGGACCGCAGCCGGCACATGGCCAAGGACGTCACCGGCCCCGCCGCCGCGCTCCCGCCCGGCAGCACCGCCCGCACGCTGACCGGCGCGCAGGCGCGGCCCTGGCTGGAACGCGGCCACCGGACCTACGTCGCCGCGGTGGTGGCCGGCGGCATGCCGCCCGAGGAGGCCGAACGCCGCGGCCGGGCCGGCGTCGCCCCGCTGCTGCGGGACGGCGAGCCGGTGCCCGGCACCGCGATGCTCGGGATCGACCACGACGGCGAGAGGGTCGGCTTCGTCTGGCTGCGCACGGACGCGCCGCCGTGGGTGTTCAACGTCGAGGTCGACCCCGGGCGCCGGGGCCGCGGGCACGGCAGGACCGCGATGCTCGCCGCGGAGAACCACTGCCGTGAGGTCGGATGCACGGTCCTCGGCCTCAACGTCTTCTCCGCCAACACCCCGGCGCTGCGGCTCTACGAGTCCCTCGGCTACCGGACCACCGCGCGGCACTTCGAAAAGCGGCTGGTCTGAGGAGGGCGCGGGGCCTCGGGCGAGCCGGGCCGCGGGCGCGAACCGGGCCGGGATGCGCCCGGCCTCGGGGTGCGCCCGGTCCCGGGGGACGTGCCCGGTTCTCAGGCCCGCTCGGCCAGCAGGCGGTCGGCGACGGCCTCGATCCGCGCGCGCAGCCCCTCCTGGCTCTTCGAGCCGTCCAGCAGCTCCCCGCCGATCACGTAGGTGGGCGTGCCGGTGACGCCGATCGCCTTGCCCTCGGCCTCGTCGGAGTCGACCACGAGCAGATGGCGGCCGTCGATCAGCGCGGTGTCGACCTCCTCGGCGTCCAGACCGAGGTCGCGCGCCACCTCGACCAGCAGCGGCTCGCCGCGGCGTTCCAACTCCTCGACCCGGGCCAGCACCGCTTCCGCGTACTCCCGGCCGCGGCCCTGCGCGTGCGCCTCCTCGTACGCCTGCGCCGCCGCCAGCGCGTGCCGGTGCTTGTCCAGCGGGAAGTGCCGGAACTGGATGTCCAGCCGGTCGCCGTAGCGCCCGCGCAGCGCCGCCAGGTCGCCGAGGGCGGTACGGCAGTCGGGGCACTGCAGCTCGCACCAGAACTCCAGGACCGGCGCGGGGGAGGAGCCGGCGGTCTCCTCGGCCGCGGACGGGGTGGACGTCGCGGACGTCGCGGAGGTGTCGGTCGGGGCGGACGGGGTCGCTGCGGGGGTCGCGTCCGGTGCGGGGTCGGTCATGGCGCCCAGTCTCCCACTCGCGGAGGAGGCCCCGCGGCACCTGGGGAGGACCCGGCACCGGCCCTGGGGATGAGCCGTCCCGGAGATCCCCCGCAGATGACCCTGAAGTCCGTCCGAAGACGGACTCGCACCATGGTCGGCGAGGGGCGGGGCGAGGCAGGATGGAGGGACGAACCCGCGGCGGCCCTCGGCCGGACCCCGCGGGACCGGCCGAATCGCCTGGGGAGCCGCACGATGCTGACCACGACCTTCTGCGCCGCGCTGTCCGCGGCCGGACTGGCGATCGCCGTGCTCACCGCGTACCGCAGGCGCTACCTGCGGGCCACCCGGATCGCCGCGGTCGCGCTGCTGCCGGTCGGCCTCGCCATGGCCGGCCTGGTCACCCTCGGCCGCAAGATCACCACCGCGGTCGGCGACTGGGCCGCCGACCTGGTCTTCAAGCCCTCGGTGTGGACCGGTTTCGCGGTCCTCGCCTGCTCCGCCGGGCTCTACGGCATCACCCGCCTGTTCGCCGGCCGCGGCGGCGGTCGTGGCGGCGATCGCGGTACGGACCGGGCCGCCGAGCCCGCGGGCCTCTCCGGTGCGGGCTCCGGCACCCCCGCCGCCCTGGGTGCGAGCCGGAACTCCGGCGGCGCCGGCCGTGCGGACGACGGCGCGGGCCGGGGCGCCGCCAAGCCGAAGAAGAGCCGCGGCGGCGACAGCGGGCTCTCCGGGTTCGAGGACGTGGAGGAGATCCTGCGGCGCCGCGGGATCTGAGCGCCCTCCCGCCCCGCCCGCGGCCGGTCGACCGCGGCCTCCGCAACCGTCGCCCGCGGCCTCCGCGGGTGCTCGGCCGGCCTGTCCGCGGGTGCCCAACCGACGCACACTATCTGGGACGAGCTGTCTCGGCTGTCGGTATCCGGCATCCGAGACCCAGGTAAACGGCCTTGTAAACTCCGCGTGTTGGACCACACGCGATCTTGCGCTGCGCGATCATCGGTGCGTGCTCACCTCCCCACGGGACTGCCTGAAGGCGCCGCGCGCGGACCGTTCGGAACTCTCGCTCGCGCCGCTTTCCGCCCCACGCAACCCCGCGTCGAGCGGCTCCGCCGCACCCGCCCCC
>JAJSZB010000501.1:0-4339 GCA_050613715.1 Streptomyces sp. IBSBF 3018 | reverse complement strand
GCGGGGGGTGTGGCGGGCGGTGCCGGGTGGAACGGGCGCAGCCCGCCTGCCGTGCCGGGGCACGGGAGGCGGGCTGCGGGGTACCGCGGTGTGCGCTGCGGAGCCGGGACCGCGGGCGCCTGCGGGAGGTGCCGCGCGGGCGTCGGGCGACGCGTCAGACGACGCCCTTCTTCAGCCGGCGGCGCTCACGCTCGGACAGGCCGCCCCAGATGCCGAAGCGTTCGTCGTTGGCGAGCGCGTACTCCAGGCAGTCGGAGCGGACTTCGCAGGCGAGGCAGACCTTCTTGGCCTCGCGCGTGGAACCGCCCTTCTCGGGGAAGAACGACTCGGGGTCGGTCTGCGCACACAGCGCGCGCTCCTGCCAGCCGAGTTCCTCGTCGGCTTCTTCGGCCAGCAGCAACTGGAACTGCTCGGTCATGCGCGCCCCTCGTCTGTCGTGCTTCCCCGTGATGTGTCCGTCGACCCGTTACAGGGCTTCCGGTCGAACGACACGAGTGAAATTACAAGTGTGTGCTCCGGGCCAGTCAAGCCAAGATCTGCTATTAGGCCCGTTATTCACTCCGCTGAACCAAGCCGTGACAGAAAGTGTTGATATCAGCCCAAAGACCCGCATGCGTCAACGCCGGACGGGCCGATCCGTCACCCACACTTCGACAGACGCCCCCGGGAAGCGCAGCGTTCCACCCGAGTGGGTGAAGCAGTGCGGATCACATTTCGATCACGGAAGAACAACGTCACACCGGGCGGCGCGTTCTCCCAGACCGGAGGCGAACCGGAAGCGAATCTGCATCGGATCTGCACGGATGCCGCACCACCTATCCCCAACAACCGATGCACAAACCTTTCAGCAACGCGCGTTACCGGATCAGGTGAACCTGCGCGACATTCCGGACATCCGTTTGACACGTGCGGGTCCCGACCGGTGTCCTTGATGCCATGCACGCCGCGCAGCACTTCTCCGGACGGACCCGCACCCGCGGGCTGTGCTGCGCCGCGCCCTCGCAGAGCTGTTGTTGTTCCTGTCGCTGCCGCTGATCCCCTGCCGGTGACCCCCTCGCGGTCCCGGCGACCCACCCATCACGCGCCACGCAAGGAACATCACCCCATGTACTCCGACGTCTCGATCGCCGGCGACCCCCTCGCTCTGCCCCACCTGCTGCCGCCGGTGCCCCAGCACCCCGGCACCGTCGCCGAGTTCGCCGGACTCGCCCGCACCATCGCCGCGGACCGCGGGCGGTGGGCCCCGCTGGTGCGTTACGACGCCACCACCCGCTGGTACGCACGCCTGCAGACCGGCCCCGGCTACGAGGTGTGGCTGCTGAGCTGGCTGCCCGGCCAGAGCAGCGGCCTGCACGACCACGGCGCCTCGCACGGCGTGCACACCGTCCTCCAGGGGAGCCTGCGCGAACGCTCCCTGGCCGCGCGGGGCGGGACCGCCCGGGAGACCACCCGGGTGCTGACGGCCGGGCACCAGCGCGCGTTCGCGCCGGGCTACGTCCACGAGGTGGTCAACGACTCGCTGGAGGGCGCGGTCAGCCTGCACGTGTACTTCCCGGGGCTGACCGAGATGACGCCGCACGCGTGCACGCCCGCGAAGGCCGAGGCCGCGGCGCGCGGCTGAACGCGGACGGCTGGGCGGTGGGGCGGCCACGCGGCCGACCCGGGGCCGACCCGGGGCCGGCCTGGGGATCGGCCTGGGGATCGGCCTGGGATCGGTCGGCTGTGGACGCCGGCCGGCTCGCCGCGGCCGGCTGACAGACTGGGGCCATGCGAATCGTGGTTCTGGCCGGAGGAATCGGAGGCGCGCGGTTCCTGCGCGGCCTCAAGGCAGCGGCGCCGGAGGCGGACGTCACCGTCGTCGGCAACACCGGAGACGACATCCACCTGTTCGGGCTGAAGGTCTGCCCGGACCTCGACACCGTGATGTACACGCTCGGCGGCGGCATCCACGAGGAGCAGGGCTGGGGGCGCTCGGACGAGACGTTCACCGTCAAGGAGGAGCTGGCGGCGTACGGCGTGGGGCCCGAGTGGTTCGGGCTGGGCGACCGGGACTTCGCGACGCACATCGTGCGCACCCAGATGATCGGCGCCGGCTACCCGCTCAGCGCGGTCACCGAGGCGCTGTGCGCGCGGTGGAAGCCCGGGGTGCGGCTGCTGCCGATGTCGGACGACCGGGTGGAGACGCACGTCCTGGTGGAGGTGGACGGCGAGCGCAAGGCCGTGCACTTCCAGGAGTACTGGGTACGGCTGCGGGCCGCGGTGCCCGCGCACGCGGTGGTGCCGGTCGGGGCGGAGGCCGCCAAGCCCGCGCCGGGCGTGCTGGAGGCGATCGCGGCGGCCGACGTGATCCTCTTCCCGCCGTCGAACCCGGTGGTGAGCATCGGCACGATCCTCGCGGTGCCGGGCATCCGGGAGGCCATCGCCGAGGCCGGGGTGCCGGTGGTCGGCCTGTCGCCGATCGTCGGCGACGCGCCCGTGCGCGGCATGGCCGACAAGGTGCTCGCCGCGGTCGGCGTGGAGGCCACCGCGGCGGCCGTCGCCACGCACTACGGCTCCGGGCTGCTGGACGGCTGGCTGGTCGACACGGTGGACGCGGGCGCGGTGCCGGCCGTCGAGGAGGCGGGCATCCGCTGCCGCGCGGTGCCGCTGATGATGACCGACGTGGACGCGGCGGCGCAGATGGCGCGTGAGGCGCTGGCGCTGGCCGAGGAGGTGCGGGTATGACGACGACCGGGCCCGCGGCGGGCGTTGGCACGGCAGCCGGTGCGGCTGCGGCGGGCTCCTCCGGTGCGGCTGCGGCGGACTTCCCCGACGGGGGCGCGCGTTACGAGGTCTTCGGGGTGCCGGGGATCGGCGAGGTGCGGGCCGGGGACGACATCGCCGGTCTCATCGCGGCGACCGGCGTGGCGCTGGCGGACGGCGATGTGCTGGTGGTCACCTCGAAGATCGTCAGCAAGGCCGAGGGCCGGATCGTGCGGGCGGACGACCGCGAGGCGGCGATAGACGCCGAGGCCGTACGGCTGGTGGCGCGCCGTGGTCCGACGCGCATCGTGGAGACGCGGCACGGCTTCGTGATGGCCGCGGCGGGGGTGGACGCCTCCAACACCGAGGCCGGCACGGTGCTGCTGCTCCCCGAGCAGCCCGACGCGTCGGCCCGCGCGATCCGCGAGGGACTGCTGCGTACGCTCGGCGTACGGGTCGGCGTCGTCGTCACCGACACCTTCGGGCGGCCCTGGCGCGACGGCCTGACGGACGTGGCGATCGGCGCGTCCGGGGTGCGGGTGCTGGAGGACCTGCGCGGCGGGCAGGACGCCCACGGCAACCCGCTGAGCGCCACGGTCACCGCCGTCGCCGACGAACTCGCCGGCGCGGGCGACCTGGTGAAGGGCAAGGCCAGCGGCGTGCCGGTCGCGGTGGTGCGCGGGCTGGCCGCGCTGGTCGACCCTGCGCCGGGCGCGGACGACCCGGGCGCGCGGCCGCTGCTGCGCAGGGCGGCCGACGACATGTTCCGGCTCGGCACGTCGGAGGCGGTACGGGAGGCGGTCGGACTGCGGCGCACCGTGCGGGAGTTCACCGACGAGCCGGTGGACCCGGCGGCGGTGCGCCGGGCGGTCGCGCTGGCCGTCACCGCGCCGGCGCCGCACCACACCACGCCGTGGCGGTTCGTCCTGCTGGAGTCCGCGCAGGCCCGCACCCGGCTGCTGGACGCGATGCGCGACGCCTGGGAGGGGGACCTGCGCCGCGACGGCTTCAGCGAGGAGAGCATCGCCAAGCGTTTGCGCCGCGGCGACGTGCTGCGCCGCGCGCCCTACCTGGTGGTGCCGTGCCTGGTCGCCGACGGCGCGCACGCCTACCCCGACACGCGGCGGGCCGCGGCGGAGCGCGAGATGTTCGTCGTCGCGGCCGGAGCGGGCGTCCAGAACCTGCTGGTCGCCCTGGCCGGCGAGCAACTCGGCTCGGCGTGGGTGTCCTCGACGATGTTCTGCCGCGGTGTCGTGCGCACGGTGCTCGACCTGCCGGCGGACTGGGACCCCATGGGCGCGGTCGCCGTCGGCCGCCCCGCGGTCGCGCCGGCGCCGCGCGCCGACCGCGATCCGGAGGCGTTCCTGACCGTGCGGTAGGGGGGCGGTAGGCGGTAGGGACCGCGGCGGCGCCGGCGCCCCTGTGCCGGCGCGGGCGGCTCGGCGGCGCGTGCGGCCGTCGCGGCGCGGATGGCCAGGCGGCACGGGTCGCCGTGCCGGCGCGGGCGACCCGGCGACCGGCCGGCCGGGCGCCCGAAGCCGCGGCCGGGGTCAGGCCCAGGGGCCGGGCGGCGCCGGGGCCCGGCGCGGGGTGCGGC
>JAJSZB010000500.1:0-4364 GCA_050613715.1 Streptomyces sp. IBSBF 3018 | reverse complement strand
CCCACGGTCCGCCGAGGACCCCGGAACCGCCCGGCCCCAGGACCCCGGCAAGCAACTGATGTTCCCCGACAGGATGTCCGGGGACCAGGTCGTCTACGCAGCGGAGCTGGCGTACCTCGACGCCCTCCGGAACGGCAACGTCCGCCCCCTGCGTCCCGGCAGCGACACCTACATCTGGACCGGCACCTACCACGACGGCGACGAGGGCGATCTCACCATCGAGGGCGAGATCCACGGCGCCGTCTTCACCGACTTCCGCCCCGCGACGCCCACAGAACCGCTGAAGCCGACCCCGGTCGTCACGGCGCAGACCCGGGAGCAGTTCCCCGGCTGGGACGACGCACGCATCCGCCAGGCCGTCGCCACCGCCTACCGGGGCGCGCTGCGGGCCGGCGCCGTCGAGCCCCTCTCGCGTGACTCGTCCGTCCGTCAGTGGACCGGGCAGTACGCGGTCGACGGCACCGTCATGACCATCGAAGGGCACCTCAGGGACGGCCTCCTCACCAACACCCGACCCGCCAGGCCCGGCGCACTCCCCCAGCTCCCCGACACCTGGAGCCCCCGACAGGCCGCGTACGCCATCAAACAGGCGTACCTGCAGGCACTTCGCGACAACACCTGGGAGGTGCTGCCCGGCACCGACACCCGGCACTGGGTCGGCACCTACCACGGCGTCACCCTTGAGGGCACCACCAGCCCTCATGACGGCATCGGCCCGGTCGGACCCACCCGGTTCGACCTTCCCGAGCCCTGGTACCCGGTCCGCGGCAACCTCGTCGAGCACCACGCGATGTACGGGGACCGGCGCACCCGCACCGGCGCCTACATCCTGCTGCCCGAGGAGGAGATGCGGGCCCACGGCCTGTTCTACGAGGAGGGCGAGCCCCTGGCCAACGGCGCCGTGCCGGTCCGCACCTGGTTCCTGCGCACGCCGCTGCGTCCTTCCGAGCCTCGCGCGGACCTGCACGTCAACTGGCAGGACCACCAGGACGCGGCGTCGCACCTGATGTTCCCCAAGGACTGGTCCCTGCAGGAGATCTTCGACCGGACGGAGGAGGCGTACCGGAACGCGCTCGCCGCCTTCGACACCGAGCAGCAGAAAGTCGTCGACGCCCGGGCGGAACAGGCCAGGGCCCGGGCGGAGCTGCACGGCGCGACCACGCCGGAGCAGACGTCCGACGCCGAGAGAGCCCTGGCCCGGGCGCGGCAGGCGGAGACGGCGGCCGTCGAGGCACTTCCGATCACCTATCTCCCCACGGGGGGCTTCCGCTGGGTCGGCGAGTCCCACGGCGTGCAGATCGAGGGCATCGTCCGCGACCGGCACCACGTCGTCTTCCGGCCCGCGCAGCCGGAGCGCACCGACTGGTCGGACTCCCCGGCACCCGTCGTGGCCACCACGCCCTGGACCAGGACGGCCATCGGCACGGGCCGGCCGCTCAGCACACGGACGGTCCTGTTCGCGGACGGACGGCAACGCGCCGACTTCACACTGAAGTTCCACCTCACCAACCCGAACGGCCGCCTGTCCGCGAGCGAACTGGACGACATCCAGAGGTGGCTGCACGAGCACTTCGCGGCGAACTGGGCGCCCGGGCTGCTGGACAGCGGCGTCCACACCTCGCTGGAGTTCGTCACCGATCCGGCGCTGGTGACGCCGGACACCTGGACGGTCCCGTACGACCGCATGCCCGCCTCCGGCGCCGAGATCGAGGCCGTCCTCCGCAAGGCGTACGCCGACCACGCCATCCACCCGCGGACGGTCGCCGCGCACCTGGCCGCGCGCGTCCAGGCGCACAACTGGACCGTGAGCGACGGCGTGCCCACCTCCGCGTACACGCAGGCCCGGCTGTCGGCCGCCAGGCGTGCCCGCCCGTCGGAGCTCAGGGAACCGGGCATCGAGGAGCTGGCCGAGGAGGGCTTCCACACCGTCTCCCGCCCCGCGCCGACGCCTTCCGCCGACATGGTGCCCCTCACCCCGGTCGTCGCCACCGGCCCCGTCATCTCCTCGCGGCACGCCGGCAACCCCTACCTCGCCTACCGCACCCTGCACGAGGACGGACGCCAGGCCGTACGGGCCGTGGTGCTGCTGCGGTTCGTCGACCCGTCGAGCAGCATGTCGTCCCGGCAGTTCGACGCCATGCGACGTCGTTTCACCAGGCTCTTCACCGCAGTCGTCGGCCCCCCGGTCCGTGCCCACGGCGTCGACGTCCAGGTCGCCACCACCAGCACGCACGCCGACGCACGCGTCATCAGCGTCAACGGCGAGATGTCCGACCAGGAGCTCAGGACCTGGATCCAGCAGGAGTTCCTCCGCGCGGAAGGCGCGAATTCCCTCGCCGACAGCGCGCGCAACCAGACCACACCTCTGATCAGCACCCCGCAGGACTGGAAGCCGCGGCGGAGCCGGGCGGCCGTGACCACCGCGCTCGGTCACGCCACACGGTTCGACGTCCCGTCCCCCGGCGCCAGGTCGGCACGTACGCGCTTCGACCGCGTCGAGCGGGCGGCGGGGCAGGGCTTCGCCCCGACGGCCCCGCTCACCGCGTCGGACGGCCTGCCCGGCGGCATGACCCCCGACGAGCTGCGAAACCTCGCCTACGGGCTCCGCCCCTTGCACGGCCAGAAGGACGCTCCGACCCCCACGACGCACCCGGACGACCCGGACGTCCTGGTCCACGACCACACCTTCAAGGGGCTCAAGGTCACGCTGGAGACGACGCTCGACGGGACCGTCGTCGACTTCTACCCCACGCCCGGCGCACCCGTCCCCGCCGCCTGGACCCGGGAGCCGGCCCACACACCGCAGAGCGCACCCGCGCCGCGGCCGGCGCGCGCGGCGACTCCGGCTCCCGCCCCGGCCTCGGTGTCTGCTCCCACCCGCGGGAACATGGCGCCGCCACAGAGCGGGCGCACCAGCCCCGACACTCCGACGAGTTTCCTGTCGGTGTCCTCCATGTCCGGGATATCCGACGAACCCCGGTTCGACCGGCACGACCTCCAGCTGATCGAGCAGGCACTCGGCGAGGACCACCACCGCCTGGAGCACCTGGTCGATCTGGTGACCGGCAGCCTGCCGCGCAAGGTCGTCCTGGAGGAGTACCGGCGGTCCGGCGATCCGGTCGCGGGCCCCGATGCCTCGGACGAGGTGCTCGCGCTCGAACTCGTCTGGCAGGGCCACTACTGGCATCGGTCCGGAAAGTTCGGTCCGCTGCTCAGCCAACTGCACGCGAGCGCCGACGGGCCGCTGCTCGGCGACACCGACGTCCTCGCCGCGCTGCGCGGCGTCTCCCCCCTGGGCGGGCACGGCTCCCTGTCCTTCGACGCCTGGAGGGCACTCGACGCGCACCTGCCCGGCGGGCGCTCCTTCAAGGCCAGCATGGACACGCTGCTGCGGTTCGGTCAGTGGGCGGACCTGCTCGGCTCGGGCCAGGACGTCGAGACGTACCTGGAGGAGCGCGGCATCCCCTTCACGTACCACACGCTCCAGGACCTGGAGAAGGTCCTCAGGTCCTACCAGTCCGCCGTGCGGGACGGGGCGTTCGACGAGCAGCCGCCGTCCGGCGATCCGCACCCCTTCGCACGGCTCACCGCGGCGCTGCGCGCGAACGGCCGGCAGCTCCCGGAGAATTTCGGGAAGGAGCTGACGGACGCCGAGCTGGAACGTCTGCTGGGCATCAAGGCCCGCGCGGAGGTGGAGGACCCGAGCGCCGGGCAGGCGTGGCTGCGCCACACTCTGATGCTCTCGACCGGTCGGCACGCGGTGTGGGAGATCGAGACCGATCGCCGGCACGAGACGTGGTTCGTCTGGCGGGTCAAACCGGTGTCCAGGAGCTATCCGCCGATCAGCGGACGGGAGCTGTCCCGCCGTGTCCTGACCATGCAGAAGAATCTCGATCACGAGGTCAACGCGGGCGCCTACCTGCTGACCGACGGCACTGTGCTGCGCGAGTACGTGGTCGAGGTGGCCGACCCGCACGACGCCCACGCAACGGTGAACGTCCACCGGGGCCCGTTGAGGCCCTCGGTCACGCATTGGGGCACGAGTCCGGACGCCTCGCACTCGAGCGTCGACACGCACGAGTACCAGCACAGTTCCCGCGCGATCGACGAGTACGGCGAATTCCTCTGGACGGGCACGCATCCCGTCTATGACGACGTCTCCGTCATGCTGGCCCCGAGCGACAGCGTCGAGGGCCGGCTGACCCCTGACATCTACCTCATCGAGCAGCTCGGCTGGGAGGACACGTATCTGACGGGGCAGATACAACCTCGGCTCCGGCGGCAGATGGGCGCCACCGCGGCGCAAGCCCTGGGGACCGAACGCGTCGAGACCACCGACGGCGTCGCCCACCTCGTCCCGGTAC
>JAJSZB010000004.1:0-56140 GCA_050613715.1 Streptomyces sp. IBSBF 3018 | reverse complement strand
GCCCCCCGGCCCTCCGAGACCGCCGGCCGCCTGGCCGCCCAACTGACCGGCGGCGGACCCGTGCTCACGCCCCTGGCGCCGTTCACCCTGGACGTCATCGCCCGTCTGCCGAGCGCCCTGCCGGACGACGTGGCCCATGCGCACGACCGGGCCGCCGCCGCGCGCGGCGCCTGGGCCCGGCGGAGCGTGCGCGAACGCGCCCGGGTCTTCCGGCGGATGCAGCACCTGCTGCTCGACCGGCAGCGGGAGGCGCTCGACCTCGTCCAGTGGGAGACCGGGAAGACCCGTGCCCACGCCTTCGAGGAGCTGGCCGACTCCGCCGGCGTCTGCGGCTACTACGCGCGCCGGGCCCCCGCCCTGCTCGCGCCGCGCCGGCGCCGGGCGGTGGTGCCGCTGCTGACGACGGTCCGGGAGGTGCGCCACCCCAAAGGAGTGGTCGCCGTCATCACCCCCTGGAACTACCCGCTCAGCCTCACCGTGACCGACGTGATCCCGGCGCTGCTCGCCGGCAACGCGGTGGTCCACAAGGCCGACACCCAGACCGCGTGCACCGCGCTGTGGGCGCGGGAGCTGTGCGTGGAGGCCGGGCTGCCGGAGGGGCTGTGGCAGATCGTGGTCGGCGAACCCGCGGACGTCGGCCCCGCGCTGGTCGAACAAGCCGACTACCTGGCCTTCACCGGCTCCACCGCGGCCGGGCGCGTGCTGGGCCGCGCCGCCGCCGACCGGGTCATCGGCTGCATGCTCGAACTGGGCGGGAAGAACCCGCTGCTGGTGCTCGCCGACGCCGACCCCGAACGCGCCGCCGGGGGAGCGGTCCGGGCCGCCTTCAGCAGCGCCGGCCAACTGTGCATGTCCGCCGAGCGGTTCCTGGTCCACGCCGCGGTGCACGACCGCTTCCTGGAGCTGCTCCTGGCCCGCGTCGCGGGCCTGCGGATGTCCGCGGCCCTCGACTTCGGCGCGGACATGGGGTCGCTCACCTCCCGGCAGCAGCTCGACCGGGTGCGGCGGCACGTCGAGGACGCGCGGTCCAAGGGCGCCCGGGTGCTCTGCGGCGGACGCGAACGCCCCGACCTCGGCCCGCTGTTCTACGAACCCACGGTGCTGGCCGGCGTGACACCGGACATGCTCGCGCACCGGGAGGAGACGTTCGGTCCGGTGGTGTCGGTCCGCTCCTTCCAGGACGACGACGAAGCGGTGGCACTGGCCAACGACAGTCCCTACGGCCTGAACGCGAGCGTGTGGAGCCGCAGTCCGCGCCACGCCGCCGCGCTCGCCCGCCGCCTGCACGTCGGCACCGTCAACGTCAACGAGGGCTTCCGCACCGCCTACGCCTCCTACGACGCGCCCGCCGGCGGCCGCAAGCTCTCCGGGGTCGGCCACCGGCACGGCGCGCAGGGCCTGTTGCAGTACACCGACCTCCAGGTCGTGGCCGGCACCCGCGCGCCCTTCCTCGACCCCCGCCCCGGCCACAGCGCCGAACGCCACGCCGAGTCGCTCACCCGCCTCGCCCGGGCCAAGGCGGCACTGCGGATCGGCTGACCGGGCGCCGGCGCCGGGCGGACCCGCTACCCGGCGATGGGACGGCCCACGGTCAGGGCGTCGCGGAGCGGGGCCGGGAGCCCGGAGAACGCCGCGTCGGGCAGGGTGCCTGTGGCGTCCAGGACCTTGGAGAAGAAGCAGCGGGCCGCGGCGGCGAGAGCCACGTCCAGGATCTCCTCGTCGGCAAGGCCGCATTCCCGCAGCGTCTCGACGTCGTGCGGCGTCACGTCGACCGCCCCGAGGGCGACCTTCTGGGCGAAGGCCGCCACGGCCCGGTCCTTCGCCCCGAGCGCGGAACCGTCCCGGTCACGCACGACCCGGACCACCTCGTCGGGGGCCAGAAACCGCTCCGCCATGATCTCGCCGTGCGCAAGGGTGCAGTAGCTGCTGCGCAGAGCGGCGGCCGCGGCGACGGTGACCAGTTCGTAGCGCCAGGGGTCCATGGTGGACGTGATGGCGCCGGCCAACTGTCGCCACGCGTCGTAGACTTCGGGGCGCAGGGCGAATGCCTTGAGGTAGTTCGGCACGAATCCGGCGGCTGTGCGCTCCTCTTCGTACAGATCCCTCGTCCGGCCCGTCGCATCGTCGTCGGAAACCGTGCGGATGTAGCTCACGAACCCTCCGTAGCGCCTGGAACGTCATCGCGCGAGCCGCACAGGGTTTTCGCGCGAGGATCACCGGTCAATTCGAGCGCCCCCGGGGAAAAGCCGCTCATGCGGCGTTTTCCCCAGCCGACAACGGCGTCCCGCGTCGTGAACGGAAATCTGACGTCCGATGGTTATCACAGTCGTGGCCGACCGGGTGCGACAACTCGATTCTCCGTCGCGGGTCCGCCGCCGGCATGAGTAATCATTACTCTCTCGGCCCGAACCTCCGCCGGGCCGGCTGCGGCGGCTGGGGCGGCCACGGCGGCTCAGGCGGACAGGGTGGCCCAGCGGCCGTCGCGGGCGCTGCCGTGGCGCGCGGTGAGGATGCCGACGATGTCGGTGCCGCGGCCGTGTTCGTCGTCGGGACGGCTGTCAGGGTGGCGGAGGTCGGGTCCGCCGTCGGTGACGCGGATGTGGAGGCTGCCGGGCCGGACCGGGGCCGCGCCGTCGGCGGGCGGGGCCGGATGGACGACGAGGTGCAGGGCCACCGGGGGCAGGGCGTGGCAGACGGCGTTGGTGACCAGCTCGGAGACGACCAGCTGGGCCTCGGCGATGCGGTCGTCGTCCCAGCCGTGGCCGACGAGCAGGGCGTGCACGCGCCTTCGGGCCGTGCCGGCGGCCCGGGGGCCGTGGCCCAGGGGGATGCTCAGCATCTCCGGAGCCCGGCCGGTCTGCCGGGCCGGTGCCGTGAGGACGTCTGGGGGAGTCATGAGGATCACCGTTCATCGGGAATCTCCTGTCGTGATCTCCAGCAGACCTCCGGCAGTGCCCGGCAGCGTGAGTATTCGATGCTTACATGTCCTGAAACGGTCGAAAGCGGCGCTCGGAGGGGTCCGGCTACTCATCGTCCGGCCCCGCCGGGGGCTGCCCCTTCGTGGGAGGGCGGCTCCGCGCGTCACCCGTCGCCCGAGGGCGGCTCCGCGCGTCACCCGTCGCCCGAGGGCGGCTCCGCGCGTCACCCGTCGCGGGAGGGCGGCTCCGCGCCGCCGAGGGCCCCGGCCAGCTGCCGGCGGCTGGACACGCCGAGGCGCCGGTAGGCGTTCTGCAGGTGGTTGTCGACCGTGCGGACCGACAGCCCCAGGGAGGCGGCGATGTCCTTGCTGGCGGAGCCGGACGCGGCCAGCAGGGCCACCTCCCGCTCCCGGCTGCTGAGGACCGCGGTGCTGCGTGCGAGGGCCAGCAGCGGAGTGTGCACCGCCCCGCAGCGGGCCGCGCAGACGGCCGACCGGTGGGAGGCGGCGGCGGCGCGCTGGGCGCGCCCGGCGCGGTTCCACGCCGCGGAGGCTGCCGCGGCCGCCTCCGCGGCCGCCAGGTCGGCGCCGATGGCCTCCAGCTTTTCCGCCGCGGCCATCAGCGGTTCGGGGTCGTCGGCGGCGAGGGCGGCCGCCAGCTCGGCCCGGGCCCGCGCGAGAGCGCCCTCGCAGCGCTCGGCGATCCACGCCAGCCGCCCGGCGGCCTCCCGCGCCCCGCCCAGCCGGGCGAGGTCGGTGAGCAGCAGCCCCTCCGAGGCCAGGTCACCCGTGGCCCGTGCGGACTCGGCCGCCCCGGCCAGGATCTGCCGCGCCTCGGCCACGTTTCCGCGGGCCGCCTGCAGCCATGCCTCGCCCAGCTGATCCTCCCCGGCGCGGAAGGGGGAGGACGGGTATGCCGCCGCCTCGCGCACGATGCGCTCGGCTCCGGCGGTGTCGCCGGTCAGGGCGGCGCAAGCGGCCAGGCCGGCCAGCGAGAGCCGGATGCCGCGGTGGATGCGGTGGGCCCGCGACGCCGCGACCGCCTCGGCGAACCAGCGGTGGGCGGGTTCCACATGGCCCGACAGCCAGTCCGCACGGGCCTGGTGGAAGGCGAGCCAGATCCAGGTGACGGGGTTGCGCTCGTGCCCGTGCGTCTCCCAGGCGCGCTGCCCGGCGGTGCGGGCCTCCACCAGCCGCCCGGCCTCGGTCAGCGCCAGCACCTGGGAGATCAGGTGGCCGACGGGCGCGAAGAGCAGGGACTGCTCGTCCATCCGGCGGTGCAGGCCGTAGGCCCTCCCGGCGAACTCGACCGCCTCCCCGGCCCGGCCGGTGACGGCAAGGGCCACCGGCTTCATCATCGCGCCCATCAGCCAGACGCTCGGGTTCGCCGCCGCCGACGGGTCGGGACCGAGGTCGTCCAGGAGATCCAGGGCCCGTGCGGCGCCGCCCGACGCGGCCCGCAGCGCCCCCTCGTTGACCCGCAGCATGCGCTGCTCCGCTTCCCCGGTCAGCTCCTCGCGGGCGGACGCGTTGACCGCCATCGCCCCGGCCGTGTCGTTGGCCGCCCAGAACAGGTTCAGGGTGCGGGCGAAGGCCACGTCCAGCCGTTCGGCGTCGGTCGCGGCCGCCTCCGCGGCCCGGACGAGGGTCTCCTCGGCCTGCGGGGCGTCGCCCAGTTCGAACAGCGCCTCGCCCAGCAGCAGCAGGCTGCGCGCGGTCCGGGCCTCGTCGCCCAGCGCCCGCAGCAGGGACACGACCTGCTCGTAGTCGCGGACCCGGCGGGCCAGGGCGGCCGCGCGCAGCAGGAGGGCCGGGTCGGCGGTGCCGTACGCCGCCAGCTGCCAGGTGGCCAGGTTGACGATGTCCTCGCGCCGGCGGGCGCCGTATCCCTCCACGCGTGCGATCTGCCCCAGCAGCAGGACACGGCGGCGCAGGGTGTGCAGCTCGGCCCGGACCGCGTCGCCGTAGAGCGGGTGCAGGAACTCCAGGGCGGTGCGTCGGCGGTCGGTGGTGACGCGGATGAGCCCGCTGTCCTCCAGCCCGACGAGCACCTCCAGGTCCACGACGGCCTGCGCGTCCACGACTTCCTGCGCGTCGGCCAGGGGCAGCGACCCGCACAGGGCGAGCAGTTCCAGGACCGCCCGCCCGGCGGGGTCGGCGGCCGCGAGCCTGGCGCCCATCAGCTCGGCCAGCTTCGGCGTGCTGCCGCGCCGGGAGCGCTTGAGCTCCCAGATGACGCCGTCGCCGGACAGGGTGCCGGCGTCCAGGGCGGCGGTGACCAGCTCGCGCAGGTAGAGCACGTTGCCGCCGGAGGCGGTGTGCAGGTCCCGCACGGCGCGGTGCCCCACCCGGCCGCCCAGGGCGGCTTCCAGGACCAGCGCGGCCTGGCCGAGGTCCAGTTCCGCCAGGTCCGCGCGGCTGACCCCGTCCGCCTCGCACAGGGCCCGCACCGCCTTGCCGACGGGCTCGCCGGACCTCACGGTGGCGATCAGCCGTACGACCCGCGTGTCCAGCAGGTGCCGCAGCAGCACGGCGGAGGTGGTGTCGAGCAGGTGCAGGTCGTCGACGAAGAAGACCCAGCGGCGGTCGCGGCGCGGGCCGGCGAGCGCCGCGGCCACCTGCGGGAAGCCCTCGGCGGGGTCGGACAGGTTCGCCGCCGCCGGAATGAGGTGGGCGATCGCGCCCAGCGGCACCGTGCCGGCGCCGACGGTGGCCCGCGCCCGGGCCGGGCGGTAGCCGTCGCGGACGGCCCGCGCCACGTACTCCTCGGCCAGCCGCGTCTTGCCCACCCCCGCGGGCCCCTGCAGCACGTGGCCGCGAAAACGCCTCGCGGCCCACAGGTCGGCGAAGGCGGCCAGCTCGGCGTCGCGGCCCGCCAGCGGCCACCGGGAGGCCGGATTGAGTACGCCCACGGCGGCCTCCCCGTCAGGAGCCGGAATCCATGTGCCGCATCTGCGGCATTACTCACCATACTCCCGGGTGCGGCACCCTCCCCTGCCGTCGCGGCAGGCCGCCCTCGGCGGGGTTGTGCGGGGCGCTGCGGCCAAACCGAGGCCCCGTCACCGCCGAAATCCATGTGTAGGTAGCAATTACTCATGGCCCCCTGAGGGCCCGGCCTCCCATGAGTACGGATTACTCAGGAGAGGCGGTGATCTTCGAACTATGCTCAGGAACCTACTCATCTTTCGCGCAAATCGAGCGGGTCGCCGCAAACGGCGACGACGCGGATTCGCGCCGGTCCTCCCTGTACGTTTTGAAAGTGGAACCGCATGCCGTTGCTGGAACGGGAGGAAGCTCTC
The DNA here is from genome assembly GCA_050613715.1 of Streptomyces sp. IBSBF 3018. Taxonomy (GTDB): domain Bacteria; phylum Actinomycetota; class Actinomycetes; order Streptomycetales; family Streptomycetaceae; genus Actinacidiphila. The sequence continues at coordinate 49,924 of JAJSZB010000004.1, read as the reverse complement.
ACCCTCCTGCGCGGCATTCCCCACGGCCATGTCGTGCTCGTGGCGGGAGAGGCCGGGGCCGGGAAGACGGCCCTGCTGCGCGCCTTCCGCGAAACAGCCGACACCCCCGTCCTGTGGGGTGCCTGCGACAGCCTCAAGTCCCCGGCCGTGTTCGCACCGCTGCTGGACATCGCGCGGGAGGCAGGCGGAGAGCTGGCCGAGGCCGTGGCGGCGTCCCGGCCGCGCCACGTCGTCCTGCGCACGTTCCTGGACCAACTGCACGGCCGGGACACCGTGGTGGTCGTCGAGGACGCGCACTGGGCCGACGAGGCGACCTTGGACCTGCTGGTCTACGCGGGCCGGCGGATCGCCACCACCCGCGGACTGTTGGTGGTGTCCTACCGGGACGACGAGGTCGGGCCCGGGCACCCGCTGCTGACCGTTCTCGGCGCGCTGGCCACCGAACGGGCGGTGCGCAGGATCCGCCTGCGCCCGCTCTCGGCCGCGGCAGTCGCGGAGATGGCGGGCGAGGGCCGGCAGGTCGACGCGGAACGCCTGCACGCCAGGACCGGGGGCAACCCGTTCTTCGTGACCGAGGCGCTCGCCCACCCCGGGCGGCCGGTGCCCGACACGGTCCGGGACGCGGTGCTGGCCCGTGCCGCGTCCCTCGGTGACGACGCCTGGCAGGCGCTCACGTCCGTGGCGGTCTTTCCCGAGCACACCCTCCTGCCGCTTATCGAGGCGCCGCCGGAGGCCGTCGACGCCTGCGTGCGGGCCGGCATGCTGGTCCGGGACGGCACGCGCATCATGTTCCGCCACGAACTCGCCCGGCTGGCGGTCGAGGAGAGCATCCCGCCGGCCCGCAGGGCGCTGCTGCACCGCAACGCCCTGGCGGCTCTGGAGCGGCGCGGCGCGGCCCCGGCCGTGCTGGCCCACCACGCCGAGGAGGGCGGTGACGGCGCGGCCGTCGTGGTCCACGCGGTCGCCGCGGCCGAGCAGGCGGCCGGGTCCGGCGCGCACCGGCAGGCCGCCGAGCACTACCGGGCCGCCGTCCGCTTCGCCGGCGCCCTGCCCGCCGGTGAAGCGGCCGGACTCCTGGAGCGCTACGCCAGGGTGTGCATGCGGCTGGAGCAGTACGCGGCGGCCGCCGCCGCCTGCGAGGAGGCGCTCACCTACCGGCGGGAGGAGAGCGAACCGGGACACGAGGCCGCGCTCTGGGCCCAGCGCTCCCGCTACCTGTGGGCCCAGGGGGACGACGCCGGGGCGCGGAGCTGCGTCCGGACCGCGCTCGACCTCGCCCGCGACCTCGCGCCGGGGCCCCCACTCGCGGCGGCCCGCACATGGTCGGCCGTCACCTCCGTGCTGAGCGGGGAGTCCTCCCTGGCCGTCGAGACCGGACGGCGGGCCGTCGAACTGGCCGGGGAGCACGGTGACCGCACCCTGCTCGCCTGGGCGCTGATCGCGATGGGATCGGCGCAGTGGCTGTCCGCGCCGGACGAAGCGGAGCGCACGCTGGCCGACGCCCTGCGGATCGCCCGGGAGGAGGGGGACGAGGAGGCCGTCGCCGCCGCCCTGACCGCCCTGGGCTCGGGGGCATGCGAGGTCCGGCGGTACGCGGTGGCCGAACGCCGGCTCCAGGAGGCCGTCGCCTGGTGCGGCGGCCGCGGTCTGGCCGCCGGCGAGCGCTACGCCTCGGCGTGGCTGGCCCGGTGCCTGTTCGAATGCGGTCGCTGGCCGCAAGCCGCCGCGATACTCGACAAGGCCGGTCCCGCGGCAGCCGGCCCTGCCACCGGGGAAGCGGCCCGGGCCCGGACGGTCGAACTCGCCACCCTGGGCCGGCTGCGGACCCGGCGCGGGGACCCCGGGGCGGCCGCGGCGCTGAAGGAAGCATGGGACCTGGCCTCCGGGACCGGTCAGGTGCGGTGGATGTGGCCGGTCGCTGCCGGGCTGGCGGAGCACGCCTTCCTGGCCGGGCAGCCGGCGCCGGCCGCGGCGGCGCAGACTCACGCGCAGGCCGTCCGCCTGGGGCACGGCTGGGCCGTCGGCGAGCTGGGCCGGTGGCTGCCGGGACAGCCGCGGCGGGCCCATCCCTCGGCGGCGGCGCCCTACCTGCTGGGCGGGGCGGAGGCCGCGCGGGCGTGGCAGGAGATCGGGTGCCCGTACGAGGCCGCGGCCGCGCTGGCCGACGGTTCGGCTCCCGGGGAACTGCTGGAGGCGCTGCGGGGCTTCGAGCGCCTGGGCGCCCGGCCCGCCGCGGACCGGGTGGCCCGCCGGCTGCGGAACCTGCGGGTGCGCGCCCCCCGGCGCTCGACGCTGGCGCACCCGCACGGTCTGACGGCGCGTGAGTCCGATGTGCTGGGACTGCTCCGCGAGGGCCTGCGCAACGCCGACATCGCCGGGCGGCTGCACATCGCGGAGAAGACCGTGGACCACCACGTCTCGGCGATCCTCGCCAAGCTGGGGGTGCGCTCGCGGCAGGAGGCCGCGCAATACCGCGGCCCCGGTACGCCCTCCGGGCGCGGGCGCCCCTGACAGCGCCGGCGGACGACGCCCGACCGGGCCTTCGGGGCGGCCGGCGCTCAGACGGGCCAGTAGGCGCAGCGGGTGCCGGTGTGGACGGTCCGCCGCAGGTGGTCGGCGATGACCGGGTCCGCTTCGCCGATGCGCTGGACGGCCCGGCGGATGGCTTTGCCGACGGCGATCCTCGCGCGCTCCCGGTCGTCGGTGAACTTCCGCCTGCTCCCGTTGATCCCGGCGGCTCCCGCGAGTTCGGCGAGCAGCCACTCGCGTTCGGTGTGCAGCGCGGCGGCCTGGTCGGGGTCGAGGTCCTCGGCGGTGTCGAGCCGCGCCTGGAGGTCCCGCAGGCGACTGCGGTATTCGCGCACGGCGGTGTCGTCGAGGAGGGCCTGGGACGTCGCGGCGCGGGGGCGGGTGAGCATGCCCAGGCCGCTGACCAGGTCCAGCGCCTGGATGTCCTGACGCGGGTTGGCCAGGAGCATGGCCAGGTGGAGGACGCCCACGCTGTGGGCGACCAGGGCGCTGCGCGATCCCAGGGTGATGCGCCAGCACCGTCCTTCGCGGGTGCACCGCGCCTGCCCGGCGTGCGGGGAGGCGGCCGGCCGGTCCGCGGCGGCGGTGTCCTGGACCAGGGTGTGCTGGATCTCCCGCGCGGTCGCCAGCTCGGTGGCCGCTGCCGCGGCGTCGCCGGGCGCACCGCGGGCGGTGAGGGCCTCGGCGAGCCTGCGGCGGGAGGCGGCGACCGCCGGCCAGTGGGCCAGGGACAGGTTGTGCCGGACGGCGTCCCGCAGGTGGGCGACGGCCCGGTCGGCGTTTCCTGTCGTCAGGCAGGCCACCCCCAGGGGGTGATGGACCGAGCCGAGGCAGACCACGCCCGGGCCTCCGATGACCGGGAGTTCGGCGAACGGGGCCAGCAGGCCGTAGCACAGCTCCGCGGCCTGCGCGTCGCCCACCAGGCAGGCGGTCTCCACCATGGCGTACAGGGTCAGCGCCCAGGTGTCGGAGCGCGGCAGCCCGGTCAGGGACTGCCGGCACAGGCGGGCGAGGTTGCCGGCCGCGGCGTGCCGGTTGCCGGCCGCGGCCTCGGCCAGGGCCAGCACCGCCGTGCCGGCGTCGTTGACCTCGCTCACGGCGGGGGAGCGGACCAGCTCGTGCAGGACGGGCAGGAGTTCGGGCAGTCGCCCCTCGTACCAGCTGATGACCACCCGATGCGCGGTGTACCACACCGTGGCATCGACGTCGCCGGCCTTGGCGCCGCTCAACTCGCACTGGGCCGCCAGCTCCGCGGCGTGTTCCAGCCGCCCGCTGCGGATCGCCCGCATCACGTCGACCGCCTCCACCGCGTAGCCCATCGCCAGGTGCGGGGCCGGCGCCAGCTGCTCGCGCAGCTCGGTCAGCCGGCGCTCGGCGTGCGGGTCGCCGCGCAGATACTGGTTCAGCATCTGCCAGTACAGTCCCAGCAGCAGATCACCGCGCCGCCCGGTGCGGAAGCTCTCCGCCACCAGCTCCGCCGCCAGGCGTTCGCGCAGCACCGCGTGCTCCGGCCCCATCAGGCACTGGTGGGCGACGTTGAGCGCCTCGGCCAGCGCCACCGCGTCCCCACGCCCGCGCGCCTCCGCCAGCACCGCCAGGACCTCGGCGTGCGCACCCCGCCGGTAGTCGTGCTCGCCCGCGATCCGTATCCGCAGCCGCAACGCCGGCACACCGTCGGGATCGACCACCGCCAGCGAGCGGCGCAGCCTGTCCTGCAGCAGCGCGACCGCAGAGAACTCCCGGTGCTCGTGCAGCCACAGCCCCGCCAGGCCCAGCGCCGCCTCGGCCATCCCCTCCGCGTCCCCGGCCTTCTCCGCCCCGCCGAACGCGGCCTCGAAGCACTCCCGGCCCGCGTGCAGGTCCCCTTCGACGTGCAGCGCCTGCGCGCCCGCAGCCAGCAACCTCCCCAGCCCGTCCACCGGCGCCTCCATCCTCGGGTCTCCCACCGCTCGCGCGGCGACATCGGAAGCGACATCGCAGGAGCACACCGGACGTCCGGACACCGGGAACCCGGGCCGTCCGACTCGCCGCCGGCCGCTCCCGCCCCCGTACCTCACGTCACCCCTCGTCGCGGGCGTCACGCTAGCGGCGCGGCCCACCGAGTCCCTAGGTAATCGCTACCCATACGGACGGCCCGGACGGGCCGTCACCCCGCTCCGGCCCGCCGGATCTCCCGGCGGGACCACGGCCGTCGGGAAGGCCGCGGAGGAATTTCTCCGCAGGAGCTCTCCGCGATTGAGCAGTCATTGCCTACCGGTGGCCCCGACCGCTTCGGCCAGACTGTCGTCCGGCCGGAATCCGGCCGTACCACCCGGGTTCGCCCGTGCCGCGGACGGCGTGGCGCGGGCGGGGCCGGGGCCGCGGAGGCGAGATCCGCCCCCGCAGGCGGCGAGATCCGGCCCCGCGCCGGCGGCGAGATCCGCCCCCGCGCAAGCGGCGAGCGCCCGGCATCCGTTCCGCGTCGACCGCCGCGTCGCCGTCGTGTTCGAGGTCATCGCACCGCGCGAAGAGAATCGCTGTTTTCCGTCGACAGTCTGCCGGGCCCCGTCTGGAGGGGATATGCCTGAGGGGAAGCTCCCGCTGGCCGGACGCGTGGCCCTGGTCCTGGGGGGCGCCCAGGACGCGGTGGCGGCGCAGTTGGGCGCGGCCGGCGCGGCCGTCTACCAGGGAGCGCGCAGGGACACCGAGGTGGACGAGGCGGGCGTGGCCGTGGAGATCCACGTCCTGGTCACCCGCATCGCGGCGGAGCAGGGAGGCCGACTGGACGTCCTCGTCCACACCGGATGGGGCGGCGGCCTGTCCCCGCGCCGCGGCAGGTTATCCCTGCCCTACCGGGGGCTCGACAGCGGGATGCGCATGCTCCAGGCCGTCGTGGCCGACCACGAGACGGCCTGGAGCCTGGCCCTGCCGCTGATGGCGGACCGCGGCAGGGGACTGGTGGTGGAGGTCGCGGCCGGGAGCGGCGCCACGACGCACCATGACACCTCCTTCGAGGATCTGGTCAACTCCCTGGTCGTGCGCCGGGCGGCCGAGCGGGCCGCACAACTGCGCCCGTACGGCATCGCGGTCGTCGCGGTCACGCCCGGCACCCGGGAACCGCGGCCCCTGTGCCGGGGAAGCGTCCCGACGGCGCTCCCCGACGCTCGCGGGCTCACGGAGCCCGCCCCCGTCCTGCTGGGGCGGGTGGTCGCCGCGCTGGCCGCGGACCCGGTCGTCATGGCCAGGAGCGGTCAGGGGCCGACGGTCCTGAGACTGGCGCAGGAGTACGGCCTGGCTGCCGCGGGACCCGCCGCCTGCCCGTGACCGAGCCGCCGCGGCCTCCCCCCCGGCTCCCGGCGCGGCGTTCGCCGCCACCCTCACCGCCTTCGGTATGAGCAGTGCGCCGAAGTCCCACAGGCTCCTCACACAGCGGCGATGGCCGAATGCCGCCTGCCCGGATGAGTAGGGTGGGTGGTACGGGGGGCCCTGGGCCGCAGGGCGATATGCGAGTGGGAGGCCGGTATGCAGGTTTCTGTGACGACATGGCCGCTGGCGGGGCGCGAGGCCGAACTGAGGGCGTTCGACCGGGCCTGGGCCGATTCGCGGCGCCGGGGGGCGGTGCTGTTCGGCCCGGCGGGGGTGGGCAAGACCCGGCTCGCGGAGGAGTTCCAGGCACGGTCGGTCGGCGGCCGCTGGAAGGGCACCCGGATCTCCGCCGGCAGCAGCCGGGACGTGCCGCTGGGAGCGATGGCGCACCTGCTGCCCGACGGGGGGGACCTCACCGACGCGGTACGCGGTTACGCCGCCGTCGCCCGCGAGCTCGCCGGCCCGCAGCACAACCGGCGCTGGGTGGTCCTCGTCGACGACCTCCACCTGCTGGACACGGCCTCGACGGTGCTCCTGCAGTACCTGCTGAGCACCGGGGTGATCCGGCTGATCGCCACCGTACGCACCGGCGAGCCGTTCGGCGACGCCGTCGACGCGCTGGCCCAGGGCGACGCGATCCTCCGCATCGACCTCGCCGCCTTCACCCCCGACCAGACGGAGGCGGTGCTGCGCGGCGCCCTCGGCGCCCCCGTCGACCGTCAGGCACTGCGCGCCTTCGCCGACTCCTCCCTCGGCAACGCCCTCTACCTGCGCGAACTGGTCCACAGCGCCCTGGAGGCCGGAACCCTCCGGCACGACGGGGAGATCTGGACGCTGACCCAGGACACGCCCCCCGTCCCCCCGGTGCTCTCGGACCTGATCTCGGCCCGGCTGGCCCCGGTCGCCCGCCCCGGCCGGACGGCGCTCGAACTCCTCGCCCTGTGCCAGCCGGTCCCGCTCGCCGACCTCCAGGAGCTGGCAGGTCCCGAGGCGCTGGCCGATCTCGACGAGGCCGGCCTCACCCGCGTCCACCAGGACGGCCAGCGCACCACGATGTCCCTGGCCCACCCCCTGTACGGGGACGTGCTGCGGGACGGCCTGTCCCCGCAGCGCCGCCGCCGGCTGCTGCTCCAGCACGTCGAACAGATCCGGGCCCACGGGGGCCGCCGGCGCAGCGACGCCGTGCAGCTGGCCACCGTGCAACTGGCCGCCACCGGCACCGCCGACCCCGAGCTCCTCGTGCGGGGGGCGCTGGTCGCCCGGCATGCGCACGACTACCGGCAGGTGGACGAACTGCTGCGCGCCCTGCCCGACGCTCACCGCACGGCGGCCACCTGCCTGATGAACGGCGAGGCGCTGATGAACCTCGCCCGCTGGCAGCACGCCGACACCCTGATGGCGGAGGCCGAGAAGCGGGCGGTCGGCGAGCAGGAGCGGGTCACCGCGGTGCTCGCCAGGACCGCGAACCTCTTCTGGGCCGCGGCCCGGACCGAGCAGGCCATCGAGGTGAACGAGGCGGCCATGGAGCAGGTGGCCGAGCCGGCGAACCTCCGGCTGCTGCGGCTCGACAAGGGGGCCATGCTCGCCGCCTCCGGCCGGCCGGCCGAGGGCGCGGAACTCCTGGCGGACGTCGAGGCCGAGCCCCCGGAGCACGACGGCGGCCGACCGCCGTCCCAGACCGCGGTCTGGGAGGTCGCGGCGTTCAGCAGGACGACCGCCCTGGCCTGCGGCGGACGGACCGACGAGGCGCTGGAATGGGGGTGGCGGGCCTATGCCACGCACCAGCGCCTGGCCGCGCGGGACCGGGCGTCCCGCACCGCGTACTCCCAGCTCAACCCGCTGCTCTTCGCCATGGCGGACGCGGGGCAGCTGGCGTCGGCACGCGAGACCTCCGAGCGGGCGATGGCCGACCTGGTCGCCGCCGACGTCACCCTGCCGAGGATCTGGATGGCGTGGTTCCGGGCGCGGGTGGAGTGGCTGGCCGGGGACGCGGCGTCGGCCCGCCGCTGGTACGCCGAGGCCGTCGCGCAGGCCCGCACCCACCGTTTCCTGCCGCCGCTTCGGCAGGCATGGGCCGGGCTCGGCGCCTCGGCGGCGCTGCTGGGCGACCTGGAGGCGGCGCAGTCCGCGGTCGAGCAGATGCGGGGCTGCCCCTCGATGGGCTTCGCCGCCGGGGAGGAGTCGCTGGCCGAGGCGTGGCTGCTGGCCGGCCAGGGCCGGCCGCAGGAGGCGCGATCGGTGCTCGCGGAAGGCGCCGCCCGGGCGCGGCGTACCGGCCACCGCACCTCGGAGCTGCTGCTGCTCCTGGACATCGCCCGGCTCGGGGGAGCGGCGGAGGTGACCGGGCGGCTCGCCGAGCTGGAAGAACTGTGCGACGGCCCCTTCGCGGCCGCCCGGGTCCGGCTGGCGGTCGCGCTGGCCCAGGAGGACCCGGCCGCCCTCCAGGCCGTCGCGGAGCAGTTGGAGGCGCTGGGCGCCTTCCTGCTCGCCGCCGAGGCCGCCTCGACGGCGGCCGCCCTGTGGCTGCGCACCGACCGCACCCGCCAGGCCACCGCCGCCGCCCACCGGGCGCAGGCGTGCGCCGCGCACTGCCCCGGTGCGCGCACCCCGCTGCTCACCCCCGCCTCCAGCGCACCGGCCTCCAGGACGCTGACGAAACGGGAGCACCAGGTGGCCCTGCTCGCCGCCGCCGGCACCACCAGCAAGGACATCGCCGAGGCGCTCCACCTGTCGGTGCGCACCGTCGACAACCACCTCCAGCACGTCTACGCCAAGCTCGGCATCACCCACCGCGGACACCTGGCGCGCTCGCTGGGCGCACTGCCGCCGGCCCGCAAGCCGTCGCGCCGGGCCGGGGGATAGCGCCCCCGCCTCTGCCGGCGCCGGGCGGATCTCCCGGGAACGGGAGCAGACAGCCCGCCTCCACAAGGGCGGAGGCGGGCTGAGGTCGGCGGCGCGGGGGGGTGAAGCGCCGCCGGAGGGACGGGGGGCCCTCACCACAGACGATGGCCCGTCCCGCCGAACGCCGACAGGGCAATCACTACTCTGCTGACGACGATGCGGCCTGCCCTGCGCAGTGGACCGATGGCGTCACGCGCGCCGAAGGGTTGGTTCCCCACTGGCGGGGCAGGCCGCGCACGGCGGACCCGGAGGTGCGGCCGGTTCCGCCGGCGAAGCCGGGACGCTCCCCCCGAGCCGTCCCCGACCTGCGGTCCAGACTGGTCGGCCGGGCCGGCCTCCAGTTGAGTAGTTTCTACTCATATTTCCATGCGGGCCTTCCCCCGCAGGCGTCCGCCCCGGACTCCTCGCCTTCGTCAGGGTGCGGTGCGGCCGTGGTGGAGCAGTTCCGCCAGCTCACGCCGCTTGTTGACACCGAACTTGTTGTAGATGCGCTGAAGGGTGTTGTCGACGGTGCGCACCGACACCTTGAGGGTGGCCGCGATCTCCTTGCTGGAGCATCCCGTACCCGCCTGGAGGGCGATCTCCTGCTCCCGCGAGGTGAGTTGGGCCAGGACCTCGGCCGCCGCGGTCCTGGTCGAGATCCCGCCCTCGCTGCGCCGCGCCGCGGCCTCCGCGACGGCGGCCGCGGCCTCCGCGCGGCGCCCCTGCCCGGCCCGCCGCCACGCCGCGGCGGCCGCCGCGGCCGCCTCGGCCTCCAGCAGGTGGGCGCCCACGTCACGGAGATCCTCGGCCACGGCCAGCAGCCCTGCCGCGTCGTTCGCCGCCAGGGACGCGGCGAACCGCGCTCGGACCTGGTTGAAGGCGCCGTCGGAGTGCTGGGCCAGGTCGGCCAGGCGGTCCGCCACCTGCCGGGCGGCGCCCAGACGTGCCATGTCGGTGAGCAGCATGGCCTCGGACCCGACGTGCCCGGCCTCCTGGGCGGCCAGCGCCCCCTCGGCCAGCACGTCGCGAGCCTGCGCCAGTCGTCCGCCCCACGCCAGCAGCCATGCCTCGCCCAGCCGCTCCTCCCCGCGAAAGGCGCCGAGAACCGGGAAGGCCCGGCTCTCCTCCAGCGCCCGGCGGGCCGCGGCGACGTCGCCCAGCACCGCCGCCGACGCCGCCGCGCCCGCCAGCGCCAGGCCCATCGCCCCGGCGAGCTCGGTGTCCCGGGTTAGGGCGACGGACTCGGCGAACCACCGCCGAGCGGTGCGCGGATGCCCAGCCAGCCACTCCAGCCGTCCCAGCAGGAACGCGCCCCAGACGGCCGGCACCAGTGTCTCGGGGGAGGAGTCCCGGGCGACGATCCGCTCCCCGAGCGAACGGGCCTCGGCCAGCCTTCCCGCCTCGGCGTGGGCGTACATCACCGCCATGAGCTGCATGACGGCGGGCAGGTCGACCACCTCCCCGCCGGCCGCGGCCCGATCGACCGCTTCACAGTGGGCGGCGTATCCCTCCTTGCCCCGGATCTCGGCCTGCGCCGAGCGGCCCAGGGCGGCCAGGCCGAAGGTGCCGGCCAGCGCCGAGGCGAGCCGGACGTTCGTCCGGCCCGTCCCGGTGTCGTCGTGCGCGCTCCGCAGCAGCGCCATGCCCTCCGCCGTCCGCCCGGCGGCGACCAGCAGGCAGCCGCGCAGTTCCTCCAGCAGTGTCGGCGCGCCGCCGCCGTGCCTGTCGTGCGTGCCGCGCAGCGCCTGCTCCGCGGCGACGGCGTCCAGCGCGTCCTGCGGACGGCCCAGACCCCAGACGGTGTTCTGCGCCCGCGCGACGACGAGCGGGGTCCGCTCCCGAGGGACGCTCGTGGCGGACAGCGCCTGGCGGTAGACCTCCTCCGCCTCGGCGCAGCGGCCCAGCGCGTGCAGTGCGCCCCCGTGCAGCCGGTGGGACCGCGCACCGCGCTGCTCGTGCGGGATCGCCTCCAGCAGGCTGAGCATCCGGCGGTAGTCGTGGGCGCCGCCGGCCAGCGCGGCCGACCGGCTGAGCAGTCCCGGGTCGACCACGCCGGTGGCGGCGAGCTTCCATGAGGCGATGCTCACGGTGTCCTCGGCCCGTTTCGCGCCGCGGGCCCAGGTGCGCTCGATCTGGCCGAGCAGGATGCTCCTGCGCTTGAGCGGTGTGGTCGAGGCCCGCAGCACCTCCCCGTACAGCGGGTGGCCCAGGACCAGGACGGTGCGCTGGCCCTGCCGGACCTTCCGGATCAGTCCGCCGCCCTCCAGCTCCGCCAGGGTGCGGGGCAGCGCGACCCCCCGGGCGTCCTCCAGGCCGAGCACGCCGCAGAACGCCATCAGGCGCAGGACGTTCTCCGCCTGCGGGCCCGCCTCGCGCAGCCGGTCCGAGATCAGGCCGGCCAGGAACGGGGTCAGGACCAGCTCGTCGTCCCGCAGCTTCCACACATCGCCGTCCTGCCGGAGGGAGCCGGCGAGGACGCCGCCCTTCACCAACTCCCGCAGATACAGGACGTTCCCGCCGGAGGCCGCGTGCAGCGCCTGCCCCGAGCGCCAGTGGACGGCGCCGCCCAGCGCCGCCTCCAGGACGCGGTGGACCTGGGGTTCGTCGAACACGCCCAGTTCGATGCGGGCGGTGTCGGCCCGGCCGAGCAGCGCGTTGAGCTCCGGGTGGTACGACACGCCCGACCGCATGGTGACCACCAGGCGGGTCGTGCCGTTGTCGGTCATCCTGCGCAGCAGGGCGGCTGACGCGGGGTCGAGCCACTGGGCGTCGTCGACGAGGATGACGCGACCGCCCCGCGCCGGCCCGCCGGCCCGCCGCACGGGGCCGGTCCCGGTCCGATCCGCCCCGGCGCCGCCGTGCGCGGCGAGCAGGTGCGCCACCGCGCCCAGGGGCGTGGACCGCGCGGCCACCGTCGCGGCGGCCCGGCCTCCCTCGCACCCGCGGCGCAGCGCACGCTCCCAGCACTCCTCGGCGAGCCTGGACTTCCCCACGCCCCGTGGGCCGTGCACCACGACGCAGCGAATCCGCGAATTCGCCATGATCTTCGAAAACGCGGCCAGCTCCGGATCACGTCCGACAAAGGGCCAGCGATCGCCGACAGCGCGACCGGTGGAGCTCATGAGTTTCTCCAGGGCTTTCAGCCTGTGGCCCGTCAGGAATTGCGCCGCCACCCGAGAAGGCAGGGGTGGCCGTGGTGCTCGAACCGACTGATCGCACGGGGAGGTCGGCCCGGCTGTGGGGGACTCTGCCGGGTGGCACGGGCGGGGCAATCGGGAGTCGGTCCCCATCTTGCGGTCCGCGTTTCCCCATGCCGGCTGGCTGAAGTACCCAGCCGGAACAGGGAGTAGCGATTACCCGTGCGGCTCCGGGGGCTGTTGGCGATCATGGTGACGGGAGTCCGGACGGGCTACGGCGCCATGACTCCCCGACCGGTGGCGGCGTCCCCTGCTCTCCCCCTGCACGGGATGCCGCCACCGGATCAGCCGGGCCGGCGCCCGGCCGTGCGGCAGGACCGGTCCGGCGTGGGGCCTGTGGGTTCCGTACGACGGAACGGCATGGAACGGCCCATGGAATAAGGGCGTGCACCGCACCCCGAGACCGGGCGCGGCCCCATCCGGGCCCCCATTTCCCATTTCCCTGAACATCCGGCTCGTCGGTGCCGCTCTACGCGCATCGACGAGAGCCGGCGAAGGAGTTGACAGTGTCGAGACGACACGCCCGAAAGGCCATGAGGCCGAGCACGGCTCTGAAGGTGGTCGCGCCGCTGGCCGCGGCCGGGGTGGGGCTGACGTTCCTGCCCTGGGGCGCCGGCGCGGCGACGTCGTCCGTCGCGGGTTCCACGGTGCTGATCAACCAGAACGACGCGGCGTCCCAGTTCGTGCAGGCGGTGGGCACGCCCGGGACGACGGTGCAGATCGAGGCGGGGGTCAATCTGAACCTCAGCGGCCTGTCGGACATCTTCGTGGCGTCCGGAGTGCAGATCCTCGGCCTGACCGACCCGGCCCACCCCAACGGTCCGCGGATCTACACCACCTCCAAGCCCAAGCGGCTGCTCGACATCGGCAACGAGGACAACTACGTCCCCAGCGACAACGTCCGCATCTCCGGCATCCGCCTCGACGGGGGGCGGGGAACCGCCATCGCCGACAGCGGCGACGACTCCTCGGGCATCACCGACTGGTCGAGCGTCAACGTCGAGATCGACCACAACGAGATCTACGGCTGGTCGGCCGCCGGGGTCGGGGTGCACGACGGCGACGGCATGACCGACCTGCCCGACCACGGCCACAACCGCCTGACCAAGGACAACGCCGCCGTGGTGCACATCCACGACAACTACATCCACCACAACCAGGAGTACGGCAGGGACGGCTACGGCGTCGTCCTGTCGGACGGCGCCACCGCGCTGGTCGAGCAGAACACCTTCGACTACAACCGGCACGACATCGCGGGCGACGGCAAGGACGGGACGGGCTACTACTTCGAGCGGAACCTGCTGCTCCCGAACGGCGGTGTCAACGCCTCCACCGCCGGGGTGGTCACGCACACGCATGTGATCGACATGCACGGCCGCGATTCCTGCTTCGGGTTCAGCTACTACTGCGGGCGGGCCGGCGAGTACACGGACATCGAGTACAACACGGTCCTGTACGACGAGGGCACCGACTTCAAGCTCCGCGGCACCCCCACGTTCGATGCCACGGTCAGCCACAACACCTTCGCGCGCTCCGAGAAGTGGAACAGCGCCCCCGGCGGGCTCCCGATCGTCGACAACGCCGCCATGGTGCAGACCGTGGACCTGGACCACGGCTCGATCCAGGAGTCCGACAACACCCTGGGTTACACCTGGGACAGGTTCAACGCCGCCGCGGTGACGGGGGACTTCGACGGTGACGGCCGTTCGGACCGGATGGTGGCCACGGGGCAGGCGTGGTGGTACTTCTCCAGCCTGCACCAGCGGTGGATCTTCCTGCGGCAGACGACCAGCAACACCGGGTTCTCCGTGGGTGACTTCGACGGCGACGGGACCAGCGACGTCAACGTGGGCGGTGTCGTCTACTCCCACGGCACGACGGTGCCGATCGCCACTCCGACGGCCTATCAGGACGCCGCCACGCACCACCTGATGCGCCTGTCGCTGGACGGCGTGCCGCACGACACCGGTTACGCGATGAAGCCGGGCACCAGCCCGGCCACCGCCCGCATGTCCGACGGCGGTTACGTCACCGCGTTCGTCGGCGGTGACGGCGCCCTGTGGGTGATGGGCAATGACGGCAAGGCGCACTGGGCGGGCAACGGCCTGGGCGTCGCCCCGGGCACCAGCCCGTCGATCGCCAGTGACCTGGACGACGACAGCTACCGCATCGTGTTCAACGCCAGTACCACCCACCTGCTGTGGACCTACTCCTCCACCACCGGCGCGGGCACGCCCAACCCTGACGGCTACACCCTCATGCCCACCACCTCCCCGTCCATCACCCACCTGGGTTCGGGCCGCTACCAGACCGCCTTCGTCAACGCCGCCGACAACTCCCTGTGGGAGTACGGTGACGCCGCCGACCGCCAGGTCGCCAACGGCCTGGGCCTTGCTCCGGGCACCAGTCCCAGCATCGCGGCCGCGGCCAACGGCACCTACCGGATCGCGTTCAACGCCTACGGCAGCAATCTGCTGTGGACGGTCGTCAACAACATCGGCACGGTCACCACCGACAGCCTCAAGGTGAAGGCGGGCACGAGCCCGAGCTTGCTCGCCCTGCCCTACGGCGGCTACCAGATCGGCTTCACCAACGCCGCCGACGGCTTCCTGTGGGAGCACGGCGCCGCCGGCGAACGGCGGGTCTCCAACGGCCTCGGCCTGGCCGCCGGCACCAACCCCGCCCTCGCGCCGCAGTACAGCGGAACCGATCACGCCTTCTCGTTCGAGGGCGCCGACGGATACCTGTGGACCGTGGACTCCACCAACACCAACCACCAGACCACCGGCAGGGTCGCCCCCGGCACCACCCCCGCCACCGTCTGGTAACCCACCCACCAGGCACACCACGAGGGGGGGGGGGGGGGGGGGGGGGGGGGCGGCCCCGCGCCCCCCCCCCCCCCCCCCCCCCCCCCCCCCCCCTCGCCGTACCTCTCCACCGACCCGCTCCGGGGGACGCACCATGACCATGTCGCACGAACAGACCGCCTCGGACCGGATCGACGCCCTGCGCCCCGACGCGGGCGCCGGCGCCACACTGGACCTGAGCGGGCTGGCCCTGGCCCGTGTCCCCGAGGAGATCCGGGAGCTGACCGGGCTGGCCAAACTCGACCTGTCCGGCACGCGGCTCACCGGCGTGCCCCGATGGCTGGGAGAGCTGCGCGAGCTGCGCTGGTTGAAGCTGGACCGCAACCAGTTGGAGAGTCTTCCGACCAGCCTCGGACAGCTGACCCGGCTGAACTGGCTGAACCTGGAGCGCAACCGGCTGACCGAGGTGCCCGACACCCTGGGGCGGCTGGCCGCGCTGCGCCGGCTGGACCTGAACGCCAACCGGCTGACCGAGATCCCGCCGACGTTCGGCCGGCTGACCGCCCTGCGCCGCCTCGACATCGGGCGCAACCTGCTGACCGAGCTGCCCTCCGCCCTCGGCCGGCTCACCGCGCTGCGCCGGCTGCTGGCCGGCCGCAATGAACTGACCGCCCTCCCCGGCGGTCTCGGGAAGCTGTCCGCGCTGCTGGCCCTGGACGTGCGGCACAACCACCTGTCCGAGGTGCCGGAGAGCCTGGCGGGGCTGACCGCACTGACCGAGCTGAACCTCAACGCGAACGCCCTCACCCGGGTGCCGGAAGCCCTGGGCCGGCTGACCGCCCTGACCGCCCTCGACCTCGGCAACAACGCGCTCACCTCGGTGCCCTGCGCGCTCGGCGACCTGGCGGCCCTCAGCCGGCTGAACCTGAGCGCCAACCGGCTGGACCACCTCCCCGACTGCCTCGGCCGCCTCACCGCGCTGCGGACCCTGCACCTGCGCGGGAATCCGCTCACCCGCCTTCCCGACAGCTTCCGCACGCTGCCCCGGCTGACGGAGCTGAACGTGTCCAACACCCTGCTCGCCGATCTGCCGGCGAGCCTGCGCGGCGTTCCGGAGCTGGTGGCGGACAACACCCCGTACGCGGCCGGGCCGCGGGGCTGACCCCCGCGGCCCCTGGCCCCGGTACGCTGAAGGGCGGCTCCCGTCGGGGAGCCGCCCTTCAGCCGTGCGCGGCGGCTACTGCGTCGAGGTGGTGCACCCGGTACGGGTGTAGACCGTGACGTAGACCGGCTGCGTCGGGAACGCCAGTTGCAGGCCGGCCGGCGGCACCTGCGACTTCACGATGCCCTCGACGGCGTTGCAGTCCTTGACCGTGCTGGCGGACATCGTCCGGCCCACCGCGGCCAGGGCCTGCTGCGCGTCGCTCTGCGTCATGCCCACCACGCTCGGGATGACGGTCTGCGCCAGACCCTGGCCGTACAGTCCGGAGAAGGCGTAGGACGCGCCGGGGCTGGTGCCGGCCGCCATGCCCAGGCCCAGCCAGGTCGTCGTGCCGACCGGGTTGACGCTGTACAGGGACGTGTCGCTGCCCTGGGCGTAGACGTTGAAGCCCGCGCCGCTCGCGGAGGCGATGATGACCGGGCTGGTCCCGGCGGCACAGGCCACGCCCAGCTTGGTCGCCGAGCCGGTCTTCGCGTCCACCCGGTAGACGTAGCCGTCGGTGTGGTGCACCGCGACGGCCACCTGGCCGGCCGCCGTCGCGGCGATGGACGGGCTGGTGCCGGCGGCGACGGGGACCTGGAGGTTCTTCGGCACGCCGTCGGGGCCGAGCACCCACAGGGTGCCGCTGCTGCTGCCGCGGAAGGCCACCGTGTGGCCGCCGGACAGCAGCGAGCAGATCGCCGGGTCGGAGCCCTGCGCCACCTGGAGCCCCGTGGACGACGCCGAGCCGCTCGGCGGCACCTTCCAGACCGTGCCGTCGGTGTGCCGGAAGACGACGGTGAACTCGGGCACGTTCGCGTACGACGCGGCGACGGCCGGGCTGCTGCCGGCCGCCATCGGCAGCGTGGTGGCGTGCGCCACGCCGGCGAGGTCCACCGTGGCGAGGGTGCCCGCGGCGGACTGGACGGCGATCAGCGCCTGGCCGGTCCTGGACAGGGCGACGGCCGGGCTGGTCCCCGCCTTCATCGGCTGCTTCAGGTCGGTGACCTTCCCCCCCTGGTTGACCAGCGACAGGGAGTTGGCCGCCGACTGGAACACGATGATCGGGGCCCCGCTCTCGGCCGTCGACGCCGAGGCGGGGCTGGTCTTGGGGGCCATCGCCTGCTGGAGGCTCTTGCCGCCGGCGAGGCCGTTCCACAGCTGGCCGGTGTTGGCCTGGAAGTACACCGCGTTGCCGGTGGGCTTGGGCATGGTGAGGGCGAACGGCGCCGGCAGCACCAGCTGGGTGTTGCGGTCGGCGGCCGTGCCGCGGCGTCCGGCGGCACGCTCCGTCGGGTCGTTGACGGCCAGTTCGCGGCCGAGCGCGGCCAGCGCCTTGGGGTTGCTCAGGTCGCCGTTGTTGCTCAGCGGCGCGTCGATGTCGACGATGGTGGTGAAGACCGACAGGGTCTTGTCCGAGCCGGCGGTGATCTCGATGATGCGGCTCTGCGAGGGCCAGTCGATGTGGGAGGCGGTGTTGATCTCCCAGAAGCCGCCGGGGAGGCCGGTCACCACGTCGGCGTAGTCCTGCTTCACCCCGCGCTCGTGGGCCCTGATGCCGTTGCGGTGGGTGTGGCCGTTGACCACCAGGACCACGTTGGGATAGCGCTGGAGGAGGACCTCGACCTGGTCGCGGTAGGCGTAGTTGTTCCCGACGATGTCACCGGAGTCGTTGGTGATCGAGTCGATCGTGTGGTGGCAGAACAGCACGAAGAGCTTGTCCTTGACCCCGGTCTGCGTCACGACGGTCTTGCGGTCGGTCGCGATGTACCTGGAGCTGTTCGCCTTGAGCTGCGTCTCCAGCCACTGCAGCTGGGTGTTGGCCATCCGTCCGTTGGCGTCGCCGTCGTAGTTGACGGTGTCCAGGGCGATGAACTGGATGATGTCCGTGCTGTCGGACGGGATGGTGTAGTACCCGGCCGGCCAGTCGGCGGTGAAGCCGTGGCCCTTGGGCAGGCCGGTGGTGTTGAGGTGCTCGGCGCGGAACTCGGCCGCGTCGAGCATGCGCCGGTTCTGGTCGGCGACGACGGTCTCGTAGGTGAAGCCCGCGATGAGCAGGTTGACCTCGTCGGGTCCGGCGTGCGGCGTGAACCTGGCGATGTTGGTGGACCCGTCCGGCTTGCGGGTGCCGGTGGCCATGTCGCTGATGTCGTCGACCTTGCAGGCCACGAGTCCGCCGGGGTGCACCGGATAGTTGCCCTGGAGCTCGCCGTCGTGATTGCCCATGGCGGCGTACCAGGGCATGCCCAGGCCGGTGGTGGTGTACGGGCGGCGGGCGGCGGCCAGCAGGCCGGGGACGAAGGGGAAGCCGTACTTCTGCTGGTAGTTGTCGACGGAGCCGACGTCGATCCTGGCTTCCGGGTACCAGTAGGCGGGGTCGTGGACGGTACCGCCGGGCGATCCGCCGAAGTGGGCCGAGACGCTCTGCTCCAGGCCGATCTGGCCGGAGTCCGCGCGCAGGCTGTAGCCGCCGTCGAGCAGGCCGATGTACCAGCGGGTCTCGTTGTACTGGCAGTTGTCGACCATGTCGCCGGTCACCAGCGTCAGGGCCAGCGGCAGCGTCGTCCTCGGGCCGCGCCCGATCTGGCGCAGCGCCCGGCACATCGCGTCGACCAGGTGCGTCGACAGGAACTCCTGGGGCCGGTACGCCGAGTCCGTCGGGTAGTCCTCGCTGTTGGGCAGGTCGGCCAGCCGGTCCAGGAACTCGGTGCGGGCCGGGGACTGGTCGTCCACGACCTGCATGTCCGTCATGTGGCCGAACGCCAGCAGCGCCAGGTCCACGGCCGGGGCCGTCGGCACCGCGCCCAGCGTGCGCACCAGGTACGGCTCGCCGCTTCCGGTCGTCAACTTGCGGTAGCCGCCGGCGTTCGCCGACGCCTCATCGGGCACGACCGTCTGGTCGAGCGTGGTCAGGGCGGCCGAGCCGCCCACGTCGACGGCCGGGTGGACCGCCGGGGCGCCCAGCGCGGCCGCTCGGCCGGCGCCGCTGAACCCACCGAGGCCGACGGCGCCGGCCACGACGCCTGCGGCGCCCGCGGAAAGCATGTTACGGCGGGAAATCGTCACGTTGTTCTCACCTTCGTCACCGCGCATTTCTGATTGCTCTCCCCGGTCGGCGTTCCAATCCGTTCCACAGTTCGCCGCCCGTTTTCCGGCGAGCCGTGACAGGGGTTACGGCGGCATGCACGGGAAATGTCCTGGAACTGCTACGGTTCCGTCCCGGTACGGATACCGGACCGGGAAACAGCCGATGGCCGACCTGAGTAGCGATTGCTCTGCGCCCACGAACTGCGGCGACGGTAGCGTCGACAGGACGGGGGCGGCACCGCCGTGGGCAGGACAATGGGGTTCTGTGCGGACAGGAGCGCCTTGGGACGATTCCGGCAGCCTTTTCGCGTGACCATGTTTCCACTTTCCACGTGGACCTGCGAGAACCACCTGGCTGCCCCCATGGGTATTCAATGGAAAAGCGCAAAGGTGCTGAATGAAGAAATCATTGCAGTCCCGGGCAAAGCTGGTGAGCGCCGCGACGGCCGTCGTGATGTCGACCGCCTCGTTCTCGGCCCTGGCCGGCTCCACCGCACACGCCGATGCCCCATCCGGGGGTGTCCTGGGCGACGTCGGCCAGGTGAAGACGTTCGCCGACAAGGTCCTGCAGGCGTACGGTCTGTTCGACCAGTACGTCCTGGGCCACGAGCAGCCGACCCAGCTCCAGCAGATCCAGGCCATGATCATCCAGGCCCAGACGCAGATCATCTCCCAGATGGACGCGCTGGCCACCGCCAACGTCAACTCCGAGGCCGACACGGTCGTCGAGCAGTTCGAGAACGTCGACACGATGACCCCGGACCAGCTGGCGTCCTTCGTCACGACGGCCGTCCGGACCGTCACCGACATCAAGAGCCTGCTGCCCACCGAGCAGACCAAGGCCGCGCAGGACCAGCTCGGCTTCGACCTGAACATCATCGGCCCGATCGCGCTGTTCGCCTCGGCCAAGGCGGGTCAGCAGACCGACATCCTCAAGACCGACCTCATCCAGGCCAACCAGAACGTCCTCACCGCCCTCGCGCCGGCCTGCGCCCCGCAGTGGGACGTCGCCGGCGGCGGCTCCGACGGTGACCTCATCACCGGACACATCTACTGCCGTGCCTACAACGCCACCGGAAGCACCAGCGGTGTCGGCGGCGTCGGCAAGAGCGCCGACTTCCCGGTGTACGGAGAGTACGTCGACGACTACTCGGGACCCTTCCACACCGGGTACCACTACGACTGGCCGAACATCACCAACACCAACACCTCCCAGGGCGGCGACATCGCCATGGCCGCCACCAGCTACCCGCTGGCCCAGGCCGCGCTGAACGGCCTGCGGCCCGCCGTGTCGGCCGGCCCGCAGATCGGCTCCACCCTGGAGTCCGGCACCGACAGCGTCGGCGCGCAGGTCGGCGTCTTCCAGGTGACACCGGCCACGGGCGCCGTCCACGACGGCACGCTGACCACCGACACCTCCGGGGTCTTCGGCTCCGCCGAGTTCTCCGGCTGGAGCCAGCGCGACTCCGACCGCTTCGTGTCGGTGGCCGTGGGCACCACCAAGGAAGGCCGGGTGCACGCCTTCGGCATCGACCGGACCGGCATCCTGTACCAGCGCTGGGAGTTGACCCCCGGGAACACCACCCAGTGGTCGCACTGGGCCCGCATGTCCTACGGCCCCTACAACTCCGTCGCCGTCGCCCGCAACGGCAACGGCACCCTCCAGGTGGTGGCCACGTCCCCCGACGGCACGGTCCACGCCACCAGCCAGATCCTCAACGGCGACTACGACAGCGCGGTCACCCCGAACCCGTCCGTCAGCGCGGTGGCCGCATGGTCGCCCTGGGCCACCGTCAGCGGCGCCTCGCTCACCGGGGTCGCGCTGGCCACCGACCAGTACGGCGTCGTCCACGCCATCGGCGTCACCACCTCCGGCGCGCTCGTCCACGCGACCCAGAGCGCCGCGAACGCCGCCACGTGGACCGGCTGGACCGCCGTCCCCCACACCGGGGCGCTCAAGGGCGTCACCGCCGCCTACGACTTCGACCACCAGCTGCACATCTTCGCCAACGACGCCGCCAACAACGTCTTCCAGACCGTCAACCTGGGCTCGGCGTGGACCCAGATCCCCGGCACGGTGCACGCCCTGTCGGCGGTCAAGGAGGGCGGCGGCTCCGGCGGCATCGAGCTGCTCGGTCTGGACGCGCAGGGCAACACCGTCCGCAACTGGGGCAGCACCGACGGCTCCGGAACGTCCTGGAAGACCTGGACCCCCCTGGACAAGGAGGCGTACAGCGACAGCGCCAACCACCTGTGGGCCCCCGACGCGGCCGGCTTCCTCCACGACTACGGCGCCATCGTCAAGCCCGGGACCACCCCGGTCTCGGTGAAGCTCCAGCACTACAACAACCAGTACGAGACGGCGTTCGTCGGCACCGACAACGCGCTGTGGCTGATCGACCCCCACGGCACGCCGCGGCATGCCGACGGGGGCCTGGGCGTCGCCCCGGGCACCAGCCCGTCCATCGCCGCCGGCACCGCCGGCGGCTACGAGGTCGCCTTCCACGCCTACGGCACCGACCTGCTGTGGGCCTACAAGGGCTCGGGCGTCCTCGACACCGCGGACGCGGGCGGGGCGCCTGTCACCGGCGCCCAGAAGGTCGCCGCCAACAGCAGCCCCTCCGTGACGGCGCTGACCAGCGGCCTGTACGAGATCGCCTACGTCGGGCAGGACGGCGCCCTGTACGAGGCCGGCGGCGCGGTGACCCGCAGGGCCGGCAACGGCCTGGGCGTGGCGCCGGGCACCAGCCCGTCGATCGCCGCGGGCTCGGGCGGCGGCTACCAGATCGCCTGGAACGCCTCGTCGACGAACCTGCTGTGGACCATCGACCAGAACAACGTCGGCACCCCCGACAAGAACAGCCTCACGCTCAAGCCGGGCACCAGTCCGTCGGAGGTCTGGCTGGCCGCCGGCGGCTACGAGGTCGCCTTCACCTACAGCGACGGGCTGCTGTGGTTCGCCGGCGCCGCCGGCTCCTTCCGGGCCGCCAACGGCCTGGGCGTGGCGGCGGGCACCAGCCCGTCGCTGGTCGCGGGCGTGAAGGGGCAGGACTTCAAGGTCGCCTTCCACGCCTCGGGCAGCAACCACCTGTGGACCGTGAGCACCGACAACATCGGCCGCGACACGCAGATCACCCTCGGCGCCAACGAGAGTCCCTCGCTCGTCAAGTGACCGGACGGCACCGAACACCGCGGCCCCCCGTGCCTGCACGGGGGGCCGCGGCGTTCCCGGCGCCACGGCCCCGGCCGGCCGGATCGCCTCGGTCGGTCGCGGTCGCAAGAGCAGCGGTTGCTCACGTCGAGGACGGCCGGTCGGCGCGGGGGACGGGAACACCCGTGTGTTTCAGGACGATCAGAGGGTCCGTTTCCCGCCATCCGCTCGTTCGCCGCGCGCTGCCGGTCAGGCCGACAGGCATGCCCGCGGTGCCCGGCACGCCGATACGCGCAGGTCTCCCGGGGGATCGCCGGCAATCGGCCGGGGCGGGCCGGCGGCGGCGAGCGGGCGGTGCCGCGACCGCGGCGGTCCCTTGTCGACCCGCGGACGCGGCCGTAGTGTTCGCCCGCTTGCAAGCAGCCGAAGGACTCGTGTGCCTCTCCGAAGGAGACATCCATGCTCTCTCGTACGTCTGCATGCTGTCTGGCCGTGCTCGGCCTCGCGGTGGCGACGACCGCCGCCGGCGCCGGGGCCGCCGGCGCGGCGGTCCAGGACCCGCAGCCCATCGGGCCGAAGCAGTTCTTCACCGGCACCGTCAACGACTCCGCCGGGCCGGCGTACGTCAGAACCGACTGCCTCGGACCGGTCGTCCCCGGCCAGACGGGTCATCCGGCCGCCGGGCAGTACGCCGAGGCCCTGCCCGCGGGCTCCTCCTCCGCAGCCGCCGGCTTCACCGGTTCCGGCGGCCATGCCCTGCGGGTGCTGCTCGGCGGCGGCGCGAGCACCCCGGTGTCGGTGGTGGGCACCCTCAGCGCGTACGCGGTGCCGCTCGCCCTGCCCGCCACGGCGATCGTGCCGTGCTCCGGCACCGGCTCGGTGACCTTCCTGCCGCTGCCGGGCGGTCCCGACGCGCGGCCGGTCTCGGTCCCGGTGACTTTCTACTCGATCGTCCTCGACCCGCCCGGCCCCCAGGCCCCGTGACCGGCCGGAAAAAAGATTCCGCCCGGCTCCCGGCGCACACGGGGAATGAGTAGGAATTACTCCTGCGATACCGCGGCCGGCAGCCGGACGCGCCATTTCCGCAATCGCGCGGAGCAGACGCGGGACACGCGGAAAGGGCCCCGGCCGAGTCAGGTCGTCCGGGGCCCCGCGGTAGGTCAGGTCAGACGCTGTGCCGGAAGTACACCGTCTGCTCGTAGTGCGGATCGTGCAGCGGGTTCCAGTCGTCGGAGCCGTTGTAGCAGTCCCACATCTGGAGCTTGGTCCCGTTGCCGGTGCTGGCCTGGGGCCGGTCGACGCATATGGTGTTGATCAGGCTCACCAGGCGGTACAGGGCCTGGTCGCCGGAACCCGAGACGTACCTCTTGAGCCAGTACTGGCTGGAGTCGCCGGTGTTGCACGGCTTGTGCACCACCGCGGTGCGCTCGGTCGGCCGCCCGTCCGTGGCCAGGCAGGTGTTGGTCGCCCGGTCGCTGAACATGGTGAACGGGTGGCCGGCCACCTGGACGGGGATCTCGGCCCACTGCTCGGTGGCCGCGTCCTGGCAGTGGTCCACCTGCACCCCGTTGCCGACCGTCGCGGCGGTCATGCACTGGCCCGTGCCGAAGCCGTACAGGTACTCGTAGCCGGACGGGGCCGTCGCGGCGGACGCCTGGGCGGAGCCGCCCACCCCCAGTCCCAGGGCCGCCGCCGCCCCGAGGGAAACCGACAGCGCGGCGAGTTTACGTGTGAAATGCATGTGACTCCTCGTCTTCAGAAGGATTGCCAGAGGCCGGAACACCGTACCCCTGATTCCGGCAATCCAATTCCATGCAGGACGCGGCCCGACGGGCGGGAGGAAAACTAAACAGCGCCGAGGGAACCGTTCCGCGGGGAACGGTGTCGTCACGGAATGGAACGCCCTACGTGAAAAGCCGGCCATGCGTCACCGCGGCCGCGTGCTCAGCGGAGCGGCGGCGAATCGTCCGGCGTCCTCGGATGTCCCTTGCACAAGGAGAGAGAATGACGAACCGCCGCTGGGCCGGCAGACTGCTGCTGCCCGTCCTCCTGGCACTCGGCGCCTTCGTGGGAGTGGCCGCGCCGGCCCACGCCACGGTCACCGACCCCCCGGGGTACTACCACCTCAAGGTCGCCTCGCCCATCGGGACCTGCGTCCACTCCAACTACACCGCCCCGGGCACCCAGCTCAAGATGCACCCCTGCCTCAACACCGACTTCGAGGAGTGGATGCCCGTCACCGTCCCGGTGCCCGCCGACCGCTACGGACACTGCGGCTGCACGACGGCCACCATGTTCCTCAACAAAGCCATGGACCTGTGCATGGCGGTCGACAACAACACCGACACCCGCCCGGTCGGAACCCCCGTCGTCCAGCAGCCCTGCGACGAGTACGACGAGAAGCAGCTGTGGCTGATCCACAAGGACGGCGCCGACATCGGCGGCGGCTCGAAGGGCTACTACATGCACCCGTTCACGCTGCTCGACAAGGCGCTGGACGTGACGGGGGCCAGCTCCGCCGACGGCACCCCGCTGCAGGTGTACCCGGCCAACAGCACCGCCGCCCAGCTGTGGGGCCCGCCGGCCGGCCCTTCGAAGTGACCCGCGCGGTGACGCCCGCGCGGTGACCCACGCGTGCGGGCCGGTGATCCCCGGATCACCGGCCCGCACGCGTTCAGTGGGCGTGTCCGCCCGGCTCGTCCCCCCGGGGGTCGACCACGCCGCCGCCGGTGTCGCGGACGACGACCCGCTCCATCAGCAGCCGCATCGCCTTGGCCCGGCAGATCTCTCCCACCAGCGCGAACTGCTGTCCCAGGCGCGTGGTCTGGTCGAGGTAGGTCTGCGGGGAGACGCTGACGTTCTTGGCCCGGTGGACGATCTCGGCGCGATACTCCTCCTCGGTGGCCCGGATGTCCTCGGCCTCCGCGACGGTGTCCAGGACGATGTGGCCCCGGGTGCGCTCCTCGGCGGTCGCGGTCATCGCCGCCCTGATCTGCTCGGCAGTCTCACCCCGCTCGGCGAGGTGCTCCTCCAGCGAGGTGCCCAGCTTCTCCAGTTCGGCGAGCATCCACCGGGTCCGGTGCTCGACCTCGTCGCGGACCACACCCGCGGGCACCGGCACCTCGGTGCGCGCGAGGATCTCGCCGAGCACCAGGTCGCACGCCGTGCGCAGCTGCGCGGTGCGCTTGGCCGCCACGAGTCTGCCGCGCAGTTCGCGCCGGAGCTCCCCCACGGTCGGGCGGCCCGCCGCCCGGACGGCGAACGCGTCGTCCACCGCGGGCAGCCGCCGTTCCATGACCGCGACGACGCGCACCGTCAGGTCGGCCGCCCGGCCGTCGCCGCTGTGAGCCGGCGGCATCCGCACCACCGCCCGGTCGCCGGGTGCCTTCCCGGCCACCACCGTGTCCAGGTGCCCGGGAAGCTTCTCCAGGTCGACCACGTCCGCGGGGAACTCGTCGGGCAGCCGCCCCGACCCCACGTGGTGGATGAACCCGCCACCGCCCCCGAAGGGTACGGACTCTCCGTCCACCACGAGCTCCAGCTCGACCTGGACGGCGTCGCCGTCGCGGACCGCGCGGTCCACCGGGGTGAACGCGGCCAGCCGCTCCCGCAGTTCGGCGATCTGCGTGTCGACCTCGTCCTCGGTCACCTCGAACGAGTCCACGGTGACCACCAGGCCGGTGATGTCGGGGAGCGTCACGGCGGGGCGCACCTCCACCTCGGCGACGAACTCCAGCGGCTCGCCGGGCCGGAACCGCCGCAGCTCCACCAGGGGACGCCCCATGAGCCGCACGCCGTGCGCGTCGGCGGTGGAGCGTACGGCCGCCAGGGCCGCGCGTTCCACCGCCTCGGGCAGCACGGCGGTCCCCAACCGCTGGTCGATGCCCTGGAAGGGGACGCGGCAGGCTGGCCAATCGGCGCCGGCCCGGCGCTCGGCCGCCTCCCGGCAGACGTCCCGCAGCGCGGCGGGCCACTGCGGCACGGGGATCTCGACCGTCATCCGGACCCGGGTCGGGTCCAGCTCCTCCACCTGACCGGCCACGCGGGTGCTCCTCACCATTGATGCGTCAAACAGGTACTCCCGGGGCGTTCCACCCCGTTCCGACGTCCCCGGAACCGGCCGCCGCGGCCGGCGCGGCCGGCGCGTCAGGGCGGCCGCCACTGCTGGGCCTCACCGGTGAAGGCCGGGCCGCGGGCCGCCCGCACCGGGTTCTTGCCGGCGGGGGCGATGAGCAGCGCTTGCTCTGACGACGCCCGGGGCGGCCGCCCGACGATGGGGCGTTGCAAGGACGACGTCCGCGGGGCCGCCCGGCCCCGGGGCGGTGCTGTCGTGCCGCTCGCGCCCCCTCCGCCCCGATCCGTTCGGCCGACGTGTGCGCGACGGCCGCGAACCGGAGGTGACACGTGTCGGTGTTCGGTGTTCGGTCAGTGGGGAAGGGCGGGCGCGCCCGGCCTGGACGGCGGTGGTGGTTTCCCGCGTGCCTGGCGGTGCTGCTCCCGGCGACCACGGTGGCCCTGGCCCCGCCGGCGCTGGCGGACCAGACCGTGTCCGACCAGGTGTGCGTGGCCGGTTCCTCGGCGACGATGTCGCTGGAGCGCGCCTCCGTGCCGGTCGGCGACTCGACCACGCTGCGTACCGGCCTCGCCCTCTCCAGCTCCTGCTCGGGCACCACGCTCGGCCTCACCGGCTTCTCCGGCACCATGGCCGGGGGCGCGCTCGCGGTCCCGAACACGGCGGTCACACCCACCGCCTCGGGCACCTGGACGCTGAAGCTGACCACCCCGACGGGTCTGACGAAGAACCTGGCGTCGGTCACCATGACGGTCACGCAGGTGCCCCCGCCCCCCGATCCGCTGCAAGCCGGGTCCACGGTGACCATCTCCACCACGGGCGCCGCCTCCCGCGACCTGTTCGAGCGGGCCGTGGTGACGCCCGGCGCCACCGTGCACGTCGCGGGGAACGTCAACCTCGACCTGAGCGGTGTGGAGAACCTCCACGTGGCCCCCGGCGTGAAGATCATCGGTGACCGCTCCGTCTATCCCCGGGGGCCGCGGCTGTTCACCACGACCTTCCCCTACCCCCTGCTGGCGGTCTCCTCCGACGACGTGCGCATCAGCGGCCTGCGGATCGACGGCGGCGCGCCCGCCGACCCGGACGCCGCGAAGAACACGCCCGACGCGATGGCCGTCGAGGTGATCTCCGCCCGGCACGTGGAGATCGACCACGACGAGATCTACGGCTGGCGCGGCATGGGGATCTACGAGTCGGACCCGAGCGGTGTCGTCGACAGCTCCACCGCCGACCTGGTCCGCATCCACGACGACTACGTCCACGACGTCCAGCACCCCAGCGGCAGCGACGGACACGCCTCCGGGTACGGCGTCGTGATGTACCGCGGCGCCACCGCCCTGGTCGACCGGAACGTCTTCGACCGCGTGCGGCACTCCATCGCAGGCGACGGCCGTTCCGGCACCGGCTACCTGTTCCGCGACAACCTGATCCTCCACCCCGGAGCCGACAACACCGGCACGGCCAACTCGGTCGACATGCACGGCACCGGCTGCCCCGCCGACCCCACCAGCTACGACTGCGGGCCGGCCGGCGACTACATGGACGTGGCGTACAACACCTTCGCCACCACCGGAACGGGCATCGGGCTGCGCGGCACCCCCGGCGACCCGCGCGGTATGACGGTCTCCGACAACGTCTTCGCCGAAAGCCCCGCCAACGCCCTGGAGCAGACCGAGACGGGCCTGCACGACGACGGCGGCAACATCTTCAACAGCACGGTCTTCTCCCACGCGACCCTCTCCTGCGACTTCGACGGCGACGGCGCCGCGGACGTCTTCGCGCCGACCGGGACCACCTGGTGGTACGCCTCCACCGCCGCCAACCGCTGGGTCTACCTGCGGCGATCGACCGCCACCACGGGCTTCGCCCTCGGGGACACCAACGGTGACGGCCGGTGCGACGTGGCGGTGGGCGGCTCGGTCTACACCACCCCGGGCGACTTCAGGTCCCAGGTCTTCGTCCAGGCGCCCTCGGGCGCGTACACCGTGGTGGACGCCGACGGCTCCCGGGGCACGCAGTGGCAGATCGCGCCGAGGACCAGCCCGGCGGTGGTCCGGCTCGGCGCCGGCGGGACGGAGACCGCCTTCCAGTCCGCCGCCGACCACACCCTGTGGATCGTCGGCCCCGACGGCACCGGCCGTGGGACCGGGCTGACGATGCAGCCGGGCACCAGCCCGGCCATCGCCACCGACGGCGCCGGCGGGTGGATGGCCGCCGCGCAGGCGAGCACCGGCAGGCTGTGGACCCTGGGCTCGGCCGACCCGCTGACCCAGACCTCCGCGACGATGAACACCGCCACCACCCCGGCCATCGCCCACCTGCCCACCGGCGGCTACGAGATCGCCTACGTCTCCGCCGGCAACTCGCTGTGCGTGCAGGCCGCCGGCGCCGCCGGCTCCGGGGGGCTGAACACCGGTGTCACCGCGACCACCACCCCCGCGATCGGGATCGGCGGCACCGGCAACTGGGAGGTCGTCGTCCAGAACCCTGGCAACCAGCGGATGTGGTCGATCAGCCGGGACGCCGGGCCCAAGGACATCGGCATCGCGATGGCGCCCGGCGCGATCCCGGCGATCGCCGCCTTGAGCAACGGCGGCTTCCTGATCGCCTATCAGGGCGCTGACGGCTACCTGTGGAAGACCGGCCCCACCGGCGGCGGCGCGGCGTGGATCGGCAACGGCCTGGGCGTGGCCTCCGGCACCGCGCCTGCCATCGCCACCGACACCGGCGGCCGCTGGCAGGTCGCCTTCCACGCCCAGGGCGACCACCTGTGGACCGTCGACCAGTCCGGGGTGCCGAGCCAGGCCGACCGGGACCAGCCGATGGCGGACGGCACCAGCCCGGCCGCGGTCGGAGCGCACGGCCCCTGAACCGGAGCGTCCGCCGCCCCGCCGGGAACGCCGCCACGTCGTGGACGCGTTCGGACGGTCCCGTTCCGCGGGCTCTCGCACGGCCGTCCCACACGGCCCGGTTCGGCGAGCCCGTCCTCGGGCGTCATCGCAGGGTCCGGAAGAACGCGCGGATGTCGTCCACGAGCAGTCCGGGCTCCTCCAGCGCGGGGAAGTGCCCGCCGCGGGGCATGTCCGTCCACCGCGTGATCCGGTAGCAGCGCTCGGCGAAGCCGCGGGGCACCACCAGCTCCGCCTCGCCGGGGAACATCGCGATCCCCGTCGGCACCTCGATCCGGGTGCCGGGCGCCAGCCGCAGCGGGGCCGGGTCGTGCCGGGCCTCGTAGTAGTTGCGGTTGGCGGAGTTGATGGTGCCGGTGACCCAGTACAAGGTGACCGTGGTCAGGATCTCGTCCAGGTCGAACCGGGACGTGATGTCGCCGCCGCAGTCGCTCCAGGCGCGGAACTTCTCCACGATCCACGCGGCGAGCCCGGCGGGGGAGTCGGCCAGGCCGTAGGCGAGCGTCTGCGGCCTGGTGGACTGGATCGCCGCGTAGCCGCCCTCCTCGCGTTCCCACCGCTCGGCGCGTTCGGTGTACGCCCGCTCCTCTTCCGACAGGTCCTCCGGCAGCGGGTCGGGCCACTCCAGGTCGACGCTGGACAGGTGGATGCCGACCACGCGCCGCCCGTAGTGGTACCCCAGCCGGCTGGTGACCCTGGCCCCGATGTCGCTGCCGCAGGCGCCGAAGCGCCCGTACCCCAGCTCGTCCATCAAAGCCGCCCACAGCTCGTGCACCCGGCGCGGCCCGCGCCGGGTGTGCGGGCCGGAGAAGGCGAAACCCGGCAGTGAGGGGATCACCAGGTCGAAGGCGTCGTCCGGGGACCCGCCGTGCGCGGCGGGGTCCGCCAGCGGTCCGACCAGCGGGAGCAGCTCGGCGAACGTGCTCGGCCAGCCGTGGGTGAGCACCAGCGGCAGCGGAGCGGTCCCGCGCCCGCGCACATGGACGAAGTGGATGCGCTGCCCGTCGATCTCCGTCGTGTACTGCGGGAACGCGTTCAGCCGGGTCTGCGCCGCGGCCCAGTCGAACCGGTGCAGCCAGTGATCGACCAGTTCGCGCAGGTAGCCCGCGTCCGTGCCGAGCAGCCACCCCGAGCCGTCCGCCTCGTCCGGGAACCGGGTCAGGGCCAGCCGCGCCCGCAGGTCCGCCAGCACCTCCTGCGGCGTGTCGACGGTGAACCTCTGCACGGGGCGGCTCCTTCACGTTCGGACGGTCGTGGGATTCCTGTGGTCCGGGACCGCTTTTCCTGCGTCCCGCGGGAGCGGCCGGGTCAAACCACCGCGGTCACGTGCAGGAAGGTCGCCGGGATGGACGACACGTCCGCGCGGCCGCTGGTGTTCTGCTCCGCGAACAGGGTGTTCAGCTCCTCGTGCAGTTCCGCGGCGCGTCCGCTCTTCCCGGCGGCCTCGAAGGCGTTCATCGTCGGCCCGTAGTACAGCCGGAACGCGTCGACCAGTGCGGCGGGCGGCACCGGGAGGTTGAAGGAGTAGACGTCCCGGCGGAAGGAGATGTGGTCCTCGGGCACGCCCGCCTTGCCGAAGCGTTCGACCACGTTCGCCTCGACGCCCCAGGTCACCGGGCTGATGAAGTCCTCCGGCGGAGGCGGGGAGTAGGACGCGCTGATCCTCAGGATCTGCGCGACCAGCGTGGGGTCGCCCGGGATCCAGTTCCCCATGACGATCCGCCCGCCCGGCCGGGTCACCCGGACCATCTCCGCGGCCACGTCGAAGGGCCGCGGGGCGAACATCGCGCCGAAGATGCTGACGGTCAGGTCGAAGCCGTCGTCCGGCAGGTCGCTCAGGTCGCTCGCGTCGCCCTCCTGGAAGCGCAGGTTCGCCAGGCCCAGCGCCCGGGCGCGGAGGTTGCCGGCCTCGACGAGGTTGCGCGCGATGTCCACGCCCAGCACCTCGGCGCCTCGCTGCGCCAGCGGAACGGCCGTCGTGCCGTCTCCGCACCCCAGGTCCAGGACCTTGAGCCCTTCGGTCACGCCGAGCGCGGCGGCGACGTCCTCCCCGCTGTCCCGCATGGCGGCGGCGATACGCGTGAAGTCGCCCTTCTCCCAGAGCGCTCTGTTCGGATTCATGGATCTGCCTTCGGCTCGGTGCTGCGAGGGGGAACGGGGCACCCGGAAAGCCGGCGCCCGTCCTTGGCTTCCGGTGCCACTGTCGATCAGCCCCCGTTCCCTGTCCTGAGTAGTGAATACTCATCCGGGCGATGCGCCGGATTCGGCGCGACGCGCCCGGCTGACCTGCGAAGGGGGCGGCGCCGCGGCGTCGGCGGCGCGGGTCGGCGGCGGCGGGTCCGGGCAGCGCGGTGCCCCCGGCGAGAGTCGCGCCGGGGGCACTGCCACGGCCGGCCGGCCGTGCGGTGGGGCCTGGTCAGGAGGCGTAGATGTAGGTCATGGCGATGGCGGGGCTGCTGCCCGCCGCGGCCTGCAGGCCGCTGGGGGTGCCGGTGTCACCCGCGCCCGCCAGGTGGGTGAACACGGCGTTGCTGTCCGCCTCGAGAAAGGCCGCGGTGGGAACCGCCGAGGCGGGGTACTCCACCGGGCCCATGGCCAGGGAGGGGCTGGAGCCCGTGGCCATGTGCCGGTTCACGACGGCGATGTTCGACAGGGACTCGAACCCCACGGTCGCGGTGCCCAGCGCGCGGCTGGTTCCGGCAGTGTTCCACGCGACGACCGGGTAGTCGTTGATGCCGGAGTACGCGTTCTCCACGATCGCCGGGCTGCTCTTGGGGTCCATGTACAGGTGGGTGTCGTACTCGCCGCCGTTGCGATCGATGACGTAGGTGTAGGTGGGGGGCACGATCCACAGGTCGTTGCTGCCGTACGCGTTGAAGGCGATGGAGATCGCGCCGTAGCGCGCGGGCAGGCTGGTGATGGAGGGGCTGGTGCCCGGGGCCAGGCCCAGGCCGCCGCGCGCCCCGTCGACCGCGTGGCCGGCGAGGTCCTGGCCGAAGACCCACAGCCGGTCGTCCTGTCCGTGGAAGGCGACCTCCCAGGTGTTCACCCCGGTCCGGGTCATGGACGGGCTGGTTCCGGCCTGGATCTGGGCGCCGGTCGCCGTCGGGGTGACGAACAGCGAGTCCCAGATGTTCACCGTGTAGTCCGGCCTGACGTAGGCCACGAGGTAGTGGCCGCCGTCCATGCCGATCACGGACGGGCTGGTGCCCGGCGCCATCGGCAGCTGGAGATCGGAGACGGTGGAGTCCCGGTTCTCGAAGACGGCGAGGGTGTGGTTGGCCGTCTGGAACGCCGCCAGCCAGTCCTTGGTCTTGGTGCGCACGCCGTCGAGGGTGCCGGATATCGCGGGGCTGGTCCCGTCTGCCGCGGTCACCGACTGCCGCTCCACGGGCGTCGAGTAGCCCGTCTGGGTGACCAGGCGGTGGGTGGACGAGGAGATCCACGCTGAGACGTTCCCGCCGGTGCTGACGGTGGCGGCGTTCGCCCGGACGGGCGGGGCGGGCTGTGCGGCCGAGGCGGCCTGGGGCGCGGCGGCGGCGAGCAGTGCGGCCGCGGCGGTGGCCACGAGGGCGGAACCCGCGCGGCGCATACCTGACCGCTTGGGTGTGTGAACGCTGAACATGTCGTCGAATCTCCTGGTCCCGTCGGCAGGGATGCCGATGATTGCTGTGCGGAGCCAGAAGCTGCCGCTCGATGGATGCTAGGAGCGCAGGGCCAGGCGCTTCGTGAGCAAGGGCTACTCGCATTCACGGGGACCGCCGCGCCGGCGGCGGGAGCCGCGGGCGCGCCGGTGCTCCGCCGCCCGGTCGCTCGTGGGGCTCTTGTGCCGCGGGGGCGTCAGCCGCACTCGTAGCGGAACGACGCCTGCGCGGAGCGCCGGCGGGGCGCGACGACGTCCAGGGTGACGTGGGCGGTGAGGGAGCCGGGTCCCTCCAGCGTCCAGAGCAGGACCACGTCGGTCCGCCGGTCGCCCGCACCGACCACCTTGTGCACGACGTCCGAGGTCGTGCCGTCGCTGCGGCGCCACCGGTAGCCGATGGTGCCGCCCCCGCCCGTCGTGTGCACGGTCCCGACGACCCGCACCGTGGTGTGGCAGCCCACCCGAGGGGAGAGGGCGCCGATGCTCACCCCGACGACGTCGGTGTCGGCGGGCAGCAGGCGCGACCAGCCGAGACAGGCCAGAACCGCCGCCAGCACAGCGGCGGGCAGCAGCCAGCCGCGCCGGCGTCTCCGGCGCCGCGGCGCCGGCCGGGCGCCGTGCCAGGCTGCGGCCCGGCTGCCCGCCGCCGGGAGGCCGGGGTCGTCCGCCGGCTCCGCGCCGGTGGGCCAGGAAGCCGGCTCCGTGCCGGTGGGCCAGGCAACGGGTTCCGGTCCGGTGGCCGGGGCGGTGTCCGTGCCGGTGGGCCAGGAATCCGGGTCCAGTTGGGTGGCCTGGACGGCGTCCCCGTCCTGGGGCGGCCGGCCCCGACGCAGCCGGTGCGTCCGCGTCGGGGCGCCGCGCAGCAGCAGCCGCGGGTCGTCGTTGTTCGGCACGTGCGGTCCTCGGGTGGCGGGCGGACGGTGGGTCAGAAGATGACGGTGCCGCAGCTCGTGCCGTCCACGAGCTCCGCGGAATCCTGCCCGGAGGCCGCCGCCGGATCGGTGGAGACGGCAAGGCCCCAGTAGGGGTACGGGTCGGAAGCGCCGAAGACGTGCGCGTAGGTGGCCGACAGCGTGTCCTGCCCCGCGGCGAGCGTGACCGGCACCGTCGCCACGACGACGGCGCCGCGCCTGTCCGGCGTCGTGCTGTGGAACCACGTCAGGGTCAGGGTTCCGGCCGCGCCTCCGTCGCTTCGCACGGTGACGAGGGCCTGCATGCCGTCGGTCCCCTTGCAGGTGCTCTGGGAGAGCGCCACCGAGTTCACGTGCAGGGTGCCGGGAGGCGCGGCGGCCGTGGTGGTTGCGGTGGTGGTGGTCGTGGCGGTGGTGGTGGTTCCCGGGCTGCCGGGCGTGCCCGGCCCGTCGCCGGGAATAGGTGAGACAGGGCCGCTGCCTGCCTTCCCGGTCCGGGGCGGCGGTGCCGTGAGCGTGCCGCCGGCCCCGGGCGACGGCGGAGCGCCGTCCGTGGACGGGGGCGGATCGGCCTTCAGCGGAGGGAGGCCCGAGGTGGGGGCTCCTGCTCCGGTTTCCCCGGCGCCGCCGAGCGGTCCGCCGGCCGATCTGCTCGGCGCTGCGGCGTCGGCCGAAAGGCCGTTCCCGTGCGCGGACGATCCGCCGTTCGTGCCGGCGAAGACCGCCGCCCCGGCGGCGATGACCGCGACCGCGGCCGCGGACACGGCCGCCCGTCTGCCGCGGCGTCCGGCCCGGCGGCCGGCCGAGGCGGCGCCCAGCGCCGCCCCCGCCGACGGCTCGGCGAAGCGGCTCCGGGCCAGCACCGTGGTCTCCGGCCCCGACGGGGCGGCCGAGGGCAGGAGCAGCGGCAGCAAAGCCACCAGGGCGGCGAGCGCGCGCCGCCCCCGCTCTTCCCAGTCCTGGCCGTAGACGGCGGCGGCGGCTTCCAGATCGGCGAGGAACTCGGCGGCGGTCGCGGGGCGTTCGGCGGCGGACTTGGCCAGTCCCCGCCGGATCAGCGGACGCACCGGTTCGGGCACCAGATGGTCCGGGACCGCTGAGTCGGCGTGCTGGACGATGAGTTCCGGCAAGGTGGTGCCGGGGTAGGGCGGAGTCCCGGTGAGGCACTCGTAGAAGGTGGCGGCCGCGGCGTACACGTCGGTGGCGGGGCTCGCCGGGGCGCCCGCCCACTGCTCGGGGGCCATGTAGGCCGGCGTGCCGGCCACGCGGCCGCTGCTGCCGCTGCGCAGCGCGATGCCGAAGTCGACGAGTTTGGAGCGGCCGTCCGCCGTGACCAGAACGTTGGCGGGCTTGTAGTCGCGGTGCACGATCCCCGCACGGTGCGCCGCGGCCAGGCCGAGCAACGAGCCCTTGAGCACCGCCAGGGCGGCTTCGGGGACGGTCGCGCCCTCCTCGCGCAGCAGGGTGCGCAGGGAGATGCCGTCGACCGCCTCCATGACGATGGCCGCGGTCGACCCGGTCTCGACGTACTCGTGCATGCGGGCCACATGGGGGGAGGCGAGGGCGCCCAGCAGCCGGGCCTCCTGCCGGAACTCCGCCCGGAAGCCCTCGTCGTCGCCCAGCCGGTCGTCGAGGTACTTGATCGCCACCGGCGCACGGGTCAGGTCGTGCCGGGCCAGGACGACGGTCCCGGACGCCCCCGTGCCCAGCTGCCGCTCATACGTGTAGCCCGGGACCGTCCACTGCCCGGAGTGCTCCTGGCCGGTGTCGGTCCCGCTGGTCATGTCCCCCTGCACGCGCACGTTCTCTCCCACTCATGGCCGATGCCCCGCGCCGGATGCCCCGGCGGCACCGCGCGCTCCCGCACGGCCCGTCTCCTCCGCACAGAACACGACGACGCTAAGGACCGGCCCCCCGGCGGCACATGAGCAGCCATTGCTCATGGCTGTCTCCTCCCATCCGGTGAACCACGCGGCGCCCGGTCCGCGCGGCGCCCGGCCCGCGCGGCGGCGGGGGCGGAAGGGCCCGGGCGGCCTCGGAGCGGATTCGAGGACAAGTACTCGGTTACTCAGGTGACCGGGAGCTTCTTGACGCCGACTTCGCCGCGCGGGCAGAGTGCAGAAATCCGCACACCCATTCCCGGTTCCGCGCCCGGAACGGGTGTGCCGCAGCGGTATTCCCGTTATTCAGCCGGAGGCAACTTCGGTGAAATAAAAGCGGCTTGACACCTTCTCAGGTGCTGATTAGCTTACCGACCCATGGAAATAGAGGCGAGAGATTCTCGCGTGGACTGGCTGAGGGAACTGGAACCCACGGTTTCCACATTGGTCGACCGTCATATCGACGCGGGCCGTGAATGGTTTCCGCATCAATACATTCCCTGGGGGGCGGGCTCCGACTACGACGGCCCCCTCGACGGCGTCGCCTGGAGCGAGGAGCAGTCCGCCCTCAGCGGGCCGGTGCGCTCGGCGCTGCTGGTGAACCTCCTCACCGAGGACAACCTCCCCGGCTACCACCTCACGATCGCGTCGCAGACGTCCCGGGACGGGGCGTGGGGGGCCTGGCTCCAGCGGTGGACCGCCGAGGAGGACCGCCACGCCATGTCGATGCGGGCCTACCTGCACGCCACGCGTGCGGTGGACCCGATCGCGCTGGAGCGCGCCCGCATGATCCAGGTCGGCATCCCGGCCGTCCCCTGGATGCAGGGCGTCCTGGGGACGATCACGTACGCCACGGTCCAGGAGTGGGGGACCCGGATCAGCCACCGCAACACCGGGACCCTGAGCGACGACCCGGTCTGCGAACAGCTGCTCGCCCGGATCGCCCTGGACGAGAACCTGCACATGATCTTCTACCGCGAGCTGATGCGCGCGGCCCTCGCCATCGATCCCGATCCGGTGATCCGCGCGCTGGACGACACGGTCCGGGAGTTCCGCATGCCGGGCGCCGAGATCGCGTCGTTCGCCGAGATGACCGCCGAGATGGCCGTCGCCGGCGTATACGACATGCGCATCCACCACGACGAGGTCCTGCTTCCGCTGCTGCGGTACCTGCGGATCTTCGATCTGACCGGCCTGGGCCCGGCCGGCGAGCAGGCACGCGAGCGGCTCGCCGGCCGGCTGGACGAGATCGACCGGCGGGCGCGCCGGTTCACCGAACGCCGCGCGCAGGCCCACGCCGCGCGGGCGCGGCGCGGCGTCGAGCTGCCGCACCTGACCCGGGCGGGGGACGCGTGACGGCCCCGGCGGCGGTCGGCGCCGACTCGACGTGCACCGCGCCCGACGCCATCGAGTACCACTACGACGTCGGCAACGACTTCTACGCGCTGTGGCTGGACGAGACGCTCGCCTACTCGGCCGCCGTCTGGGACGGCATCGGCCCCGGCGAACGCGGCGTGCGGGCGCTGGCACAGGCCCAGCGCGCCAAGTTCGCCCTGCACCTGGACCTGGCGGGCGCCCCCGCCCCCTCCGAGGCGGGAGCCGGCGGGTTCAGCCTGCTGGACGTGGGGTGCGGCTGGGGCGGCCTGGTCGAACACGCGGTACGCACCGGCCGCGTCACCAGGGCCACCGGCCTGACGCTCTCCCGGGCGCAGCGCGCCCACATCGACGGGCTCGGGCTGCCGGGGGTGCGCGTGGCGCTGGAGAGCTGGGACGCCCACCAGCCCGAGCGGCCCTACGACGGGATCGTCTCCGTCGGCGCGTTCGAGCACTTCGTCACCGGCAGCACACCCCAGGACCAGCGGATCGCGGCCTACCGGTCCTACTTCGACCGGTGCCACCGGTGGCTGGCGCCCGGCGCCCGGATGTCGCTGCAGACCATCGCCTACGACGGCGTGAGCGGGGGTGAGGGTCCCGTCGGCTCGTTCGTGGCCAGGGAGATCTTCCCCGACGCCGCGCTGCCCCGGCTCTCGGAGATCGCGGCCGCGTGCGACCCGTACTTCGCCGTCACCTCGGTGCGCAGTTCCGGCGACGACTACGCCCGGACCCTCGCCGTGTGGTCCGCGAGGCTGCTGGAGGCGCGCGAGGAGGCCCGGCGGGTGGCGGGCGAGGAGGTCTACCGGCGCTACCGGCGCTATCTCAGGGCCTGCGAGGTCACCTTCCTGCGCGGGGCGGCCACGCTGTACCGGATCGGCTTCCGCCGCAGGGACGAGGTCCTGCGGCTCCCCGGCTGATCCGCGGCCCCGATCCCGTCGCGACCCCCTTCCGCCCGGCTGATCCGCGGCCCCGATCCCGCCGCGGCCCCTTCCGCACCCCTGCCACCCGGCAGCCTCTGTCCCGCGCCCCCGAACGAACGGAGAGACCGTCATGTCCCCGAGCTACCAGATCCTCAGCGAGAGCCTCGTCGGAGAGTTCGACCTGGAACCCGACTCCGTGCACCCGCAGGCCACCTTGGAGTCGCTGCGACTCGACAGCCTCGCCCTGGTCGAGCTGTCCCTGATGCTGGAGGAGCGCCTCGGCGTCACCGTCACCGACGTCCCCCGCACCATCACCCTGGCGGAACTCGCCTCCCTGGTCGACGCCGAGGCCGCTTCCGCCGGCCGGCTCGTGCAGGCCGGCGGGGAAGAGCGGGCGTGAGCGTCCGCGCAGTGGCGGTGACCGGGCTCGGCCTGGTCACCGCGGCGGGCATCGGCGCCGCGGCCACCTGGGAGCACTTCCTG
Organism: Streptomyces sp. IBSBF 3018; assembly: GCA_050613715.1. Classification (GTDB taxonomy): domain Bacteria; phylum Actinomycetota; class Actinomycetes; order Streptomycetales; family Streptomycetaceae; genus Actinacidiphila. Next base: position 11,532 of record JAJSZB010000004.1, on the reverse strand, counting down.
AGCGGGGCGCCGACGGCCCGCCGGGACCCCCTGCTGGCCGGGCTGCCCGTCGACTTCTCCTGCCAGGTGGGTGAACTGGACGCCGCCGACCGGCTCGGCCCGCGGCTGAGCCGGCGCCTGGACCGGTTCGCCCAGATGGCGCTCATCGCCGCCCGCGAGGCGGTGGCCGACGCCGGACTCGACCCCCGCGGCTGGGACGCCGACCGGGTCGGCGTCGTCCTGGGCGTCAGCAGCAACGGCATCGACACCTACCCCGGGGAGTACGCCCGCCTCGCCGACCGCCGGCCCGAACGGGTCTCGCCGATGATGATGCCGCGCAGCATCCCGAACATGGTGGCCGCGGAGGTGAGCATCGACCTGGGCGCGCGCGGGCCCAGCCTCACCGTCAACACCGCGTGCTCCTCGGGCACCACCGCCCTCGGCGTCGCCTGCGACCTCCTGCGGTCGCGCACCTGCGACATCGTCATCAGCGGCGGCACCGACAGCCAGCGCAACCCGATGACGGCCACGGCCTTCGCCCAGTTGCGCGCCCTGTCGCGGCGCGACCACGACCCCGCCGCGGCCTCCCGACCCTTCGACGCCGATCGCGACGGCTTCGTCCTCGGGGAGGGCTCGGGCATCCTCGTCCTGGAACGCGTCGAGGACGTGCGCGCCCGCGCGGGGCGGCCGCGGGTCCACCTGTCGGGCCACGGCTCGTCCTGCGACGCCCACCACGTCACGGCGCCCGATCCCGACGGCGCGGGGCTGGCCCGCGCCATCCGCACCGCCCTGGCCGACGCCGACCTGGCCCCCGGCGACATCGACCACGTCAACGCGCACGGCACCTCGACCCCGCTCAACGACAGGGCCGAGGCACTGGCCCTGCGCCGGGTCTTCCCCTGCCCGCCGCCGGTCACCGCCAACAAGAGCGTCATCGGCCACTGCCTGGGCGCCGCCGGAGGCATCGAGGCGGCCATGACCGCACTGAGCATCGGGCACCAGCTGATCCCGCCCACCGCCAACCTGGACCGGATCGATCCGGACATCGACCTCGACGTCGTCACCAAGGTCCCGCGCGGCGCCGCGATCCGGGCCGTGGTCTCGACCTCCAGCGGCTTCGGCGGCCAGAACGCCGTCATCGTCATGACGGCCCCCTGACCGCCGACGCCGGCCCGCCCGCACGCCCCGGGGACGCGAGCGTCCGTCCCCGGGGCGTGCGGGCCTACGACCCGGACCTGCGCCGCTCCCAGATCACGGCCTCCTGCACCACCGAGGCCACCAGGTGCCCGTCGCGGGTGTAGAACTCGCCCTGCGCGAAGCCGCGGCCGTCCGAGGCGATCGGGCTCCGCTGTGCGAACAGCAGCCACTCGTCGACGCGGAACGGCCGGTGGAACCACATCGCGTGGTCCAGCGAGGCGATGCTGACCGCGGGTTGCCCGCCCCGCGCCGTCCCGGACGACCGCAGATGCTGCGCGGACGTCTTGGCCAGCGTCAGGTCCGACAGGTAGGCCAGCGCACCCGCGTGCAGCAGCGGATCGCCGGGCAGCGCGGTCGCCGAGGTCATCCAGACGAACTGCTCCTCCACCCCCGCCGGCCGCTGCGGCAGCCCCGGCCGCCCGGGCGGCACGTACCGCCCGTCGAACGTCAGCCGCACGGTGGACGACCAGTAGTCCTCCGGGTCCGCCGCACGGCCGCGGGAGTCCGCGTACGGGTCCGGGAGCTCGTCGGGGCCGGGCACCTCGGGCATCTCCCGCTGCCGGGCCGGGCCCCCCTCCGGCTTCTTGAACGAGGCCGACAGCACGCACAGGGCCTCCCCGCGCTGCGTCACGGTCACAGTCCGGCTGGTGTAGGAGTGCCCGTCGCGCAACCGCTCCACCGCGTACTCCAGCGGAAGGCGCGGGTCGCACGAGCGCAGGAAGCTGCTGTGCAGCGAGTGCACCACCCGCCCCTGCCCCACCGTGCGGCCGGCGGCGGCCAGTGCCTGCGCGACGACCTGGCCGCCGAAGGCGACGCGCACGTGCGTACCCGCGTGGCACCGGCCCCGGAACACGTCGGGTCCGACGTCCTCCAGCCTGAGCAGGTCGACGAAGCCGGCGACCATGCCGTCTTCGGTGGGACCCGCCCCGCCGGCGGACCGCCGGGCATCCCGGGCCTCACCGCTACCCGCCTGTCCGGACACGGGCCCACCGGCCTCCTTCTCGTTCGTCACCGGGTGATCGTTCCATGCCCGCGCCGACGGCCCGGCGCCGATCGCGGTCCACGTCGCGCAGGGCGCCCGGAATTGAGCAGCCGGTACTCTCCCGAGCCGGAAACGGCGCCCGGCAATCACATGAGCAAGTGATACTCATGGCGGGGGAGCGGACCCGGACGAGGCTGTATCGAGGGGCGGCCCGGTGGGGTCCGCCGGCGAATTCGACTGAAGAGCCACTGCGCACATCGGGCCGATTTCGCGCGCGTTCGCCGACGAGAACGTCGAACTTCCCGCCGGCCACCGCCTCTTCGAGATCAAGGTCTTACGAATTCGTGCAATCCCCGGCGACGTTCTTGCCCGCGGCTGTCGGTCACGCGTCGAATAGGCGCGCCGCGTCGCGGCGGGCCACGCACGGCGTCACCGACGCCGGTGCGCCCGCAGCCCGCCCAGAGACCCACAGGGCAACGGCGGACGCGGCTCGAAGACATCAGAGAGGACCCCATGGCCACCCCCCATGCCCCGGTCGGCGCCGGATGGCGCAGACGCACCGGATACCTGCTGACAGCGGTGCTCGCGACGGTCGCCGCCGGGATCGCGCAGCCGCCCCGCGCCCACGCCGTCGACGCGGCCCGCCACTCCCGCTCCGCCGCCCAGAACGGGCAGTGGACGCGGACGACCCCGGCCACCGTGGGCGACGACAGCGCCTTCAAGGGCGTCGACGCACTCGGTCCCGCCGATGTCTGGGCCGTCGGCGGCACGAACCTCCTCACCTCGAACACCGGCCAGAGCACGCTGATCGAGCACTGGAACGGCACTCGGTGGAGCACCGTCCCCAGCCCCAACGCCTCGGGCATCCCCTTCAAGACGGTGGCGAACGGCAACAGCCTGAACGCGGTGGCGGCGATCTCGGCCGACGACGTCTGGGCCGTCGGTCACACCACGATCAACGCGTTCTCGCAAGGAGCGGCGTCGCTGGTCGAGCACTGGAACGGCAGGGCGTGGAGCATCGTGCCGACCCCCGACGGCGTTCTGCCCACCTTCAACTACCAGAACGACCTGCTCGGCGTGAGCGGCACTTCGGCCGGTGACGTCTGGGCCGTCGGATGGAACGGCAGCATCGAGGGCGACCTGCACCGGCCGACGATCCAGCACTGGAACGGGTCGCAGTGGACCCTGACGTCCGTGCCCTCCGTCGGCGCCGACGCCTCGAACGTGGTGGTGGCAGCGGTCTCCGCGCTCGCGCCCGACGACGTCTGGGCGACCGGCACCTACAGCGGCAGTCAGAACGACCCGGTCACGCACCCGCTGGCCCTGCACTGGAACGGGACCGCGTGGAGCGTCGTCAACCCCGTCGACCTGCCGTCCGGCGGCGGCTTCCAGCACGTCGCGCTCTCCGCGGTCGACGCCGTCTCGGCGCACGACGTCTGGGCCGTGGGCAACGTCCTGTCCACCGATGCCCAGGGCAACGGCCAGTCCCAGGCCCTCGTCGAGCACTGGAACGGCACCGCCTGGAGCACGGTCGCCGGGCCCTCGGGCGTACCGGCCGGCACGGCGACCAACCTCGACGGGATCACCGCTCTCGCGGCCGACGACATCTGGGCCGTCGGCACCTCGGGGCTGACCGCCCACCAGCCGCTGCTCGCGCACTGGGACGGGACGGCCTGGAGCGCCGTCGCCCCGCCCACCGGCGAGGCCGGGTACGGCTGCGGTCTGTTCGCCGCGGCGGCGGCCGCGGGCGGCGCGGCGGCGGTCGGCGCCTGCGTCGCCTCTGATCCCGGCACGCACCCCCAGGCCGAGCCGTTCGCCGAGGCGCTCGGCTAGACCCGAATCCGCTGGACGGGCGTGATCCGGGCGGGCGCCGGGAGTGGGGGCCAGCCACACCCTCAGGAGCGGGGTCTGCCCCGTTCTCCGGCGCCCGCCCCCTGCCTAGCGTGGAGGCGACACACAGAACGGCGACGACTGGAGAACCCCGATGATCGAGGCACGCGGCCTCGTCAAACGCTATCGGTCCACGCTCGCGGTGGACCATCTGAGCTTCGACGTCCGTCCCGGCACGGTGACCGGTTTCCTCGGCCCCAACGGCGCGGGAAAATCCACCACGATGCGCATGATCATGGGCCTGGACCGGATGGACGCGGGCCGCGCCACGGTCGGCGGGAAGCGCTACGGCGACCTGCGCCGGCCGCTGCGCGAGGTGGGCGCGCTGCTGGAGGCCAGGGCGTTCCACCCGGGCCGCACCGCCCGCGCCCACCTGACCGCGCTCGCCGCCGGCGCCGGGATCGACCGCCGGCGGGTCGAGGAGGTGCTCGCCCTGACCGGCATCGAGAAGGCCGCCGACCGCCGCGTCGGGAAGTTCTCGCTCGGCATGTCCCAGCGGCTGGGCATCGCCGCCGCCCTGCTCGGCGACCCGGGAGTGCTGCTCCTGGACGAGCCGGTCAACGGACTGGACCCGGAGGGAATCCGCTGGATCCGCAACCTGCTGAAGGACCTCGCCGCCCAGGGCCGGACGGTGCTGGTCTCCAGCCACCTGATCAGCGAGATGGCGCACACCGCGCAGGATCTGGTGGTGGTGGGCCAGGGCCGGCTGCTCGCGCAGACCACGGTCGCCCGGCTGTCGGCCGGCGGCGACTCCCTGGAAGAGGCGTTCTTCCGGCTGACCGGCGACGCCACCGACTACGCGGGGAGACCGGCTTGACCACTGTGACCTACCACCACCGCGCCGGCAGCGCCGGCCTGCGCGCCGCCGTCCTGATGGAGTGGCACAAACTGCGCACGGTCCGTTCCACCTGGTACGTCCTGGCCGGCTTCGCGGTCACGATGGTCGGCCTTGCCGTGCTCATCGTGGGCCACGAGAACTACGCGCACCTGTCCGCCGCCGACCGCGCGGCCTTCGACCCCACCCGCGACTCCTTCATCGGGCTCGTGCTCGGCCAGTTGCTGGTCGGCACCCTCGGAGTGCTCACGATCACGTCCGAGTTCTCCTCGGGGACGATCGGCTCCACCTTCGCCGTGGCCCCGAGGCGCTCCCTGGTGCTCACCGCGAAGACGGCGGCGCTGGGAGCCGTCACGCTGGCCGTGGGGGAGGTGTCGGCCTTCGCCTCGTTCCTCGCCGGCCACGCGGCGCTGGCGGCGTCCGCCCCGCACCCCGCCCTCGGCGAGCCCGGGGTCCTGCGCGCGGTGCTGATGGCCGGCGCCTACCCGGCCCTGACCGCGGTCTTCGGGCTGGGCGTCGGCGCGGTCGTGCGGCACACCGCGGGCGCCGTCTGCGCGCTGGTCGGCGCCCTGTTCGTGGTGTCCGTGCTGTTCGCCACGCTGAGCACCTCGATCCAGCAGGTCCTGCCCAACACGCTGCGCAACTCGCTGACCACGGTCGTGCCGGCCGGGCACATGCTGGCCGCCGGCCCGGCGTTCTGCCTGATGTGCGGGTACGCGGTGGCCGCGCTCGCGGCCGGAGCCTGGGCGCTCACCCGCCGGGACGCCTGAGCGCCTGCCGTGACGCTCGCCTTCCTCGCCAGGTACCGTGACGATCCCGTACGCATCGGCCATATCCCGACTGACACGCAGAACAGGCAGAACAGCCCAGACAGGAAGCACGGGGCATGAGCGCAGTCCGTCGTCTGATACGCCGCACCGCCGCGGAGTCGCTGTACCTGCTCACCGCGCCGGTGACGGCCGCGATCGGCGTGCTGGCCGTGCTCGGCGGCCTGTGCGCGGGCGCGGTGGGCGTGGTGGCGCCCGGCGGATCGGCCCGGGTGGCCGGCGGCCTGGCCCCGGTGCGATGGTCCGCCGAGGCGGAACGGTGGCGGATCGCCGCCGTGCACGCCGCGCGGACCCGGCCCGTGCGCGCGGGCCGGCGGGGGAGGCGGACGGGCGCGGCGGCCGAGCGGCCCGAGCTGCTGCTGGACGCGGCCCACGCGGTGGCCGTCGTCCCCGTGGTCCTGGTCACCTGGGTGGTGACCGTGATGTGGTGGTGGGTCGGCCTCGCCGGCCTCACCGCGGGCCTGCGCTTCCGGCACGCGGCCGGCGCGGCGGTGCGGCCCTCGGCGGTGAAGGCGGGCAGCGGCCACTCCTACGTCACCGTCAGCCTGGGCCTGACGTCACCGGGGGCGCGGGCCGCCTTCGGCACCGTCCTCGGGGTGGTGCTGCTTGCCACCCTGCCGCTGGTGACCCGGCTGTGCACCGCCGCCCAGACCGGGCTCGGGCAGGCACTGCTGTCCGACGACTCCGCGGTCTACCGCCGTATCCGGGGGCTGGAGCGGGAACGGGACACCGCCCGCGCGCAGACCGCCGCCGCGGTGTCGGCCGAGGCGAGCGCGCTGCGCCGGCTCGAACGCGACATCCACGACGGGCCCCAGCAGCGGCTGGTCCGCCTGGCGATGGAGCTCGGCCGCGCCCAGCGGCACTTCGACAGCCGCCCGGACCTCGTCCGGGCCGCACTGGCCGACGCGGTCGGCCAGACCCGGGAGGCGCTGGAGGAGCTGCGGGCCCTGTCCCGCGGCATCGCACCGCCCGTCCTGGTCGACCGCGGCCTCCACGAGGCGCTGACCGCCCTGGCCGCCCGCTCCGCCGTCCCCACCGACATCGACGGCGACGCCCCCGGCCGCCGCCTGGACGCGGCCGTCGAGACAGCGGCGTACTTCGTGATCGCCGAGGCCCTGACCAATGTGGCCAAGCACAGCCGCGCTCGCCGGTGCACCGTTGGCCTGCGGCACGAGGAGAGGGCGTTGCGCGTGTGGGTGGCGGACGACGGGGTGGGCGGCGCGGCCCTGTCCAAGGGGCACGGGCTGCGCGGCCTGGAGGACCGGCTGTACGCGGTCGGCGGCGTCCTGGAGGTCGCCAGCCCGGCCGGAGGACCTACGACGATCGAGGCCGTACTGCCATGCTGCTGAACCCCCACGGACCGGACGAGCCGGCCGGGCCGGGCGCCTCGAAGGGCCCGGGCCGCTCCCTGCGCATCGTCGTCGCCGACGACGCCGTGCTGCTGCGCGAAGGACTGGTACGCCTGCTCACGGAGGAGGGGCACCAGGTGGTGGCCGCGGTCGCGGACGGCCCCGCGACCGTCGAGGCGGTGCTCGAACACCGCCCGGACGTCTCGGTGGTCGACGTGCGGATGCCTCCCACGCACACCGACGAGGGCCTGCGCGCGGCCATCACGGCCCGCTCCCACCTGCCCGGCACACCCGTACTCGTCCTGAGCCAGTACGTGGAGGCGTCCTACGCGGGCGACCTGCTCGCCGACGGTTCCGGCGCGGTCGGCTACCTCCTGAAGGACCGCGTGGCCCGGGTCGAGGAGTTCCTGGACGCCCTGGTACGGGTCGCCCGCGGCGGGACGGTCCTCGACCCGCAGGTCGTCGCGCAGCTCATGGCCGGACGGCAGCGGCCCGAGAGCCCGCTGGCGACGCTGACCGAGCGGGAGCGGCAGCTCCTGGCCCTGATGGCCGAGGGCTACTCCAACACCGCCATCGCCCAGCGCCTGGTGGTCTCGGCCAGCACCGTGGAGAAGCACATCGGCAACGTCTTCGCCAAGCTCGGCCTCGCGCGCGACGACGAGTCCCAACACCGCCGCGTCCTGGCCGTTCTCGCCTACCTCAGGGCCTGAGAGCAGGCCCGCCGCACCTCGGGGGTGGGGCCCACCCCACCTCCAAGTGTCCGGTGCGCACGGATGTCCCGGCCCCGCCGTCGCGCGATCGTGTTCCGCATGACGACAACAGCAGCCCGCCCCGGACGGCAGGGGCACCCCCGCACACGAACCACGGCCCCGCGGCGCCGCCGCCTCCTGGCGGCAGCCTCCCTGCTGGCCGCGGCGACGTCGGTCGTCGCCGCCGGCCGGCCGGCCGAGGCGGCCCCGGGTCCCGGCCCCGCCTCCTCAGCCGCGACGAGCCGCCAGACGGAGCAGGCCCGGCTGGACCTGCTGGCACGCAGGGTGGTGGAGGCCGGGGCGCCCGGCGTCATCGTGCGCGTGGACGACGGCGGCGGCCGGCCGATCCGGATAGCGGAACAGGCCGCCTGGACCCGTTCCGACCACCTGCTCGGGGCAGGGGACGCATACCGGATGGGGTCCAACACCAAGACCATGACGGCCACCCTCGTGCTGCAACTGGCCGACGAGGGCAGGCTCGCCCTGACCGACACGGTGGACAGGTGGCTGCCCGGCCGGGTGCCGAACGGCACGGCGATCACGCTGCGCATGCTGCTCAACCACACCAGCGGTCTGTTCGACTACGCCGAGGACCCCTCGCTCGTGCCGGCGATCCTCGGCCGGGACGGCCACCGCTGGACGCCCGCCGAGCTGCTCGCCGTGGGCGCCGCGCACCCGCCGCTGTTCGCGCCGGGCACGCGGTTCTCCTACAGCAACACCAACTACGCCGCGCTCGGCGCCGTCCTGGAAAGGGCCACCGGGAGGAGCATGGCCGACCTGGTCCGCGACCGGATCGCCCGGCCGCTCGGCCTCGAGCACACCTACTACGCCACGGACACCTCCTGGCGCGGCCCGCACGCCCACGGCTACGAACCGGACAGCGCGCACATGCCGGCCGGCGTGCCGGAGGAGTTCAAGGACTACGCCGGGGCGCACCGCCACGGCCACGTGGACGTCTCCGGCAACGACGTGTCGTGGGGCTCGGCAGCCGGCGCGGTGGTCTCCACCGCCGACGACTGGGCCCGCTTCTCCGCCGCGCTGATGTCCGGCAGGCTGCTGTCCGCCGCCGGGCTGGCGCAGATGCGCACCACCGTGCCGGAAGATCCCGCCGATCCGGACGGCCCGGGCTACGGGCTGGGCATCCAGACCGGCGCCACCCCGTGCGGCACCGTCTGGGGCCACGACGGCGGCGCCCCCGGCTACCTCACCTCCAACGCCACCGACATCACCGGCGGCCGTACGGCGAGCATCCTCGTCTCCACGGAGTCCTGGGCCGAGTTCGGGTCCGACCCGAAGATCGCCGCGGCCGCCCAGGCGCTGCAGAGCGCCGTGCTCTGCACGATGTTCGACAAGCCCGAGCCGGCCGGACGGCAGTAGCGGTCGCGACGTCTTCTCCACCGCGCCGGACTCACCACGGATCGGTGAGCGATCCCGTGGTCCGCGTGCGAGGCGTCGTCGTCACGCGCCCGGCCGGTGAGAGGGGTCCTCCCGGGGGACACGGCGCGGGATCTCGTCCACGGTGTGGTAGACGGGCAGGCCGCGGTCGCGCGCCGTGGCGACGTCCTGGTCGGCTCCCGCGGAGTCGCCGGGGAGCCGGAGCACGGCGTCGCAGTGGGCGAGCAGGCGCTGCGCGGTCGGGTAGAGCACCTGCTCGGCGAGGGGGTCGGTCGGGCCCGCGCCGGCGGAGCTCAGGACGGGCAGCGCGATCCACTCCCCGATCACCGGGAGGTGGCCCGTGGCGAAGACCGGCCAGGCCGCCGCTTCGAGGCGGGCGAGGTTCGCGGCCATGGCCTCGGGGTCGCCGCCGGTGCCGGAGCGATACGGCCCGGCGATGAGGATGAGCATCGGATTCTGGGTCATGCGCGCTACGATACATGCAGAAACGTGCAAGAACAGGAGAGAATGCGGATGCTGGCTGCCGAACGGCGTGACTACCTGCTGGAACAACTGGCCCACGAGGGCAAGATCGTCGCCAAGGACGTCGCCGCCGACCTGGGCCTCTCGGAGGACACCGTGCGGCGCGACCTGCGCGACCTGGCCGCCGAGGGGCTGTGCCAGCGGGTCTACGGCGGGGCACTGCCGGTCTCCCCGGCCGTCGCCGACTATGAGGCCCGGCAGAGCGTGGCTCCCGGTGGCAAGCAGAAGGTGGCCGCCGTGGCCGCCGCCATGGTGCGGCCCGGCAGCGCCGTGATCCTGGACGGCGGGACCACCGCCCTCGCCGTCGCCCACGCCCTGCCGCCGGACCTGGCCTGCACCGTGATCACCCACAGCCCGACCGTCGCGGCCGCGCTGCTCGGCCATCCGCAGGCAGAGATCTTCCTGATCGGCGGCCGTGTCTTCAAGCACTCGGCGGTCACCTGCGGCGCGGCCGCGGTCGAGGCCGCACAGAACGTCTCGGCCGACCTCTGCCTGCTCGGCGTCACCGGCGTCCACCCGGAGGCCGGGCTGACCACGGGCGACCCCGAGGACGCCGCGATGAAGCGCGCCCTGGGCGCACGGGCCGCGGACACCTACATCCTCGCCTCGTCCGAGAAGATCGGCACGGCCTCACGGTTCCGCGTCCTGCCCTGGGGGGAGGTCAGCGGGCTGATCACCGACGCCGACCCCCAGCACCCGGTGCTGGAGGAACTCGCGGCGCGCGGCGTGGAGATCGTGCCGGCCGGCTGACGGCGGGCGGGCCGCACACCGCGTCAGGGACTGCGGACGGCGGCGGAGTCCGCCGAGACGCGCAGTCCCGACACGTCCACCGCTTCGAAGTCGGACCCGCTGAGGACCCCGAGGCGCTGGAGCTGGTCGTTGTCCCAGCGGTCGTCCTGGGTGCCGCTGACGTACCAGGCCGAGCCGTTGTCGGCGACGATCGCCCCGTAGGTCTTCAGAGCCTGGGCCACCGCCCGGGCCTGGGGCGGCAGGCCGGAGATGTCCGTGGCGGCCTTGAGGCGCAGCCGCAATCCCATCGGGGGCAGGCCGGAGTCCGAGGACCCGGCGTCGTGCCGGGCCGGCCACAGATGGGACGCGCGGGTGCGCGGAACGGTGATCCGCAGCGCGTGGTCGATGGCGTCGTGCCGGGCCTCGTCGTAGCGCGCCAGGCCGGGGAGCAGCGCGAGTCCCGCGGCGTCGGCGGAGGTCCAGCCGTCGGGCCGCAGGGCGTCCGAGCCCAGGGAGTACACCGCGCCGGAGCCGGCGTGCCAGGAGCCGCCCCGGAGGTGGGCGTCGTACAACTCGTAGTCGCGGCAGGTCGATGGGTCGACGGCGATGACGTGGCGGTCGCCGTCCGACCCGGGTCCGCCCTCGACGAGGGCGTCCGCAGGGATCGGGTACGGCCCCCGGTCGCTCTCGCCGGCGTAGTCGAAGGCGACGCGCACGGGGGCGGTGCCCGCCGGGATCATGGTGACCGGGATGCCGAGGGGCTCGCCGTCCCAGGTGCCGGAGCCGAAGTCCGCGTGGACGTGGGCGTCGCCGCCGATCGCCGAGACGTAGGCGGCGGACCGGGACAGCAGGGGGAGCCCGTCCACGCGGGCGCGCCAGATGCTGTCCGGCGGCGCCACGGCGCATCCGCCGAGGTCGGCCGCGGGGGCGGCGCGGCGCGGCGGCGCGGCGGCCCGGTGGTGCGCCACCGCTGTGGGGGCCGGCTCGGCAGTGGGCTTCGTGGGCTTGCCGCGGGTGGGCGCGGCGGACGTCGGCCGGGCGGCGGGGGCAGTGGGGGCGGCGCCGGTCGTCGTGGGGC
>JAJSZB010000049.1:0-28246 GCA_050613715.1 Streptomyces sp. IBSBF 3018 | reverse complement strand
GGCCGGGGCGTGGGCCGCGGCAGGGGTCGCGGTTCGGGCCGGGGAATGGGCCGGAGTGGGGGCTTCGGCGGGAGCCGCGGCGGGGCTCGTGAGGCGCCAGGGGCGCCACGCCGCCACGGTGACGAAGAGGACGGCGACGGCCGCCCACAGCGGCGTGCGCAGGTCGCTCTGCCGGGCGGCGAGCCCCCCGGTGAGCGCGCCGAGCCCCGCCGCGCCGATGCCGAAGAGGCGGAAGGCGGAGACGACACGGCCGAGCAGGTGGTCGGGGGTGAGCGCCGCGCGCGCCGAGCTCGCGGCGACGCTGATGAGAGTCGAGGCGGCGCCGATCAGGCCCAGGAAGCCCGCGATGGCGATCGGCGCCCGGACGGTCACGACGCCGAGCCAGGCGACGCCCTGGAGCGCGGTGGCCAGGACCATGGTCTGGCGGTGGCTCAGGTCGCGGGTGATGCGCGCCGCGTACCAGCCCGCGCCGATGCCGCCGAGCGCGCCGAGCGCCAGCAGGACGCCGTACTCGGAGTCGGCGACGTGCAGCGGACCGGTGGCGTAGAGGACGAAGGTCGCCATCGCGAGGTTGTAGGCGAAGTTGTACGCGGCCATCGTCGCGGCCAGCTGCCGCAGTTGGGGGTTGCCGCGCAGGTGGGCGAGGCCCTCGCGGATCGCGGTGAGCAGCGGTTGCGGCTTCCCCGCGGCCGGCATGCTCGGCAGCCGGCTGATGAACAGCGCGGAGGCGCCGAAGGAGAGGGCGTCGCCGGCGAAGGGCAGGAAGCGCCCCGCCGCGAAGGCCAGCGAGCCGCCCGACGGGCCCAGCAGCGAGCGGCCGACGGTGTCGATGGACCAGTAGCGGCCGTTGACCTTGGCGAGCATGTCCTTGTCGCGCCCGACCAGGGTCGGGATGACCGCCTGGGACGAGGCGTCGAAGAAGCAGCCGGCGATCCCGGTCAGCAGGACGACCGCGACCAGCAGCATCAGCCCGGCGTGGCCGGTGGCGACCAGGACCGCCAACAGGCCGATCAGACAGGCCCGTACGAGGTCGGCGGCGAGCATCACACGGCGCCGCGGCCAGCGGTCGGCGAGCGCGCCCGCGGGCAGCCCCGCGATCAGCCAGGGCAGGTAGAAGGCGGCCGTCACCGTGGAGACGGCGAGCGGGTCGCGGGTGAGCGAGACGGCGAGCAGGGGGGCGGCTACCTGGAACGCGCCGTCCCCGGTGACGGACACGCCTGCCGAGGCGAGCAGTGGGGTGACGGGGGCCGAGCCCCGCGCGGTGGCCAGGTCCACCGCGCGGGAGCCGGTCCTCAGAGGGAAAGCCATTCCGGAGCGAACCCGCCGTCGTGCAGGTCGTGGACGAACGAGGTCCACTCCTGCCGGTCGAAGCTGAGAATGGGACCGTTTCCCTTGTCCTTGGTGTCGCGCACGCCGATGACCGTCGGGGTGATGGCCACCTCGACGCAGCCGCCTTCACCGCTTCCAACTGCCTTGAACCAGAACGCACCCTCGAATGGTGAGTCGGACACGGAATCCTCCGGGTTTGGGGAGTGGCCGTCAGGATGATTCCATGGGGCCCTGTGGCCGTGAGCACGACAAGAGTGCCGGTCGATAACCGGCCACGAACCCCTCACAGGAGGCCCACACTCCGTATATGCTGGTGGTATTGGTGAAACGTCCTGGTGACTGTGAGGCAGGATGGATGCGGCACTCACCACCGTGGCCGTCACGGCGGGCACGACGCTGGTCAGCCTGACCGTCACCGCCACATGGCACCGGGCCCGCGCGGGAGCCTCGCGGCTCGCCCGCCGTCTGCGCCGCGCGGCGGGCGGCGAAGTCGCGGAGACGACGGGCACGTCGGGCACGTCGGGCACGTCGGGGCCTTTGGGCACGGCGGGCGCCGGGAGTGCCGCCGACGCGCTCGGGGGCCGTATTCCGGATCGCTTTCCTGCGTACTGGACGTCCGCGGAAACGGAATCCGGAGCGGAGCGGCTGCGGCCCGCAGGGGCGCGGTCCGTCTACCGCGACCATTCGCACGCGTTCGGCGATCCGGTCGTCAATTCCGCGTCCCGCGACACGGGTCTGTGGCAGGAGTCGGTCCGTACGCCGCGGGTGGAGAGCCCGCCGCGGGTCTTTCGCGGCCGCGACGAACTCCGCTCGGTGCTGACCGCCGCCGCGCGCCGGCCCGGCGCCGCGCCGCACGTGCTGCACGGCATGGGCGGCAGCGGGAAGACCGCGCTGGCCGCCGAGGTGTTCCTGGCGGCGCAGGCCGCGGGCCTGACCGCCCTGTGGGTGGTCGCCGCCGACCGCGCGGGCCTGCGCCGCGGAATGCTCACGGTGGCCGCCGAACTCGGCGCCGAGCCCGCGGAGTTGCTCGCCGCGCACGACGGCCGGCTGGCCGCGTCCGACCTGGTGTGGCGGCATCTGGCGCGCACGCGGGGCTGGTTCCTGGTCATCGACAAGGCGGACAGCCCCGAACTGCTGGACGGATGGCTGCGGTTGGGGCCCGCGGGCGGAGTGAGCGCTCCGAGCGGCGCGGACGCTGCGGCAGACGCGGGCGGCTCGGATGCCTCGGGCACCCCGGGCGACCCGGGCGGCGACCCGGGCGGCCCGAACGGCACCGGCAGCGCGAACGGCTCGGGCGAGGCGAACGGCACCGGCGACCCGGGCAGCCCGAACGGCTCCGGCACCGCCGCCGCTCCCGGCCCCACCGGCGCGATCCTGATCACCACCCGCCGTGCCCGCGCCCCCCAGTGGCAGAACGCGACCCTGCACCGCCTCGACGTGCTCCCGCCCGAGGACGCGGCCCGCGTCATCACCGACTTCGCGCCCGGCCGCGGCACCCCCAAGGACGCGCTCGACCTGGCCAACCGGCTCGGCCGGCTGCCGCTGGCGCTGCGGCTCGCGGGCAGCTACCTGGAGCGCCAGGCGCTGGAGACCTGGTCGCTCAACGACTACCGGGCCCGTTTCGAACGCGACGGCACCGCGCTCGCCGACCAGGGCGCGGAACTCCCCTTCGTGGACGACGCCGGCGGCCCCTCCACCGAGAGCGAGCTGCGCCAACGCCTCTCCTGGACCTGGCAGATCACCCTGGACGACCTCGGCGCCCGCGGACTGCCGGAGGCCACCACGCTGATGCGGCTGCTCTCCTGCTGGAGCCCGGCGCCGCTGCCCCGCGACGCGCTGTCCGGCCTCACCGCCCCCGGCGCGTCGTCCGCGACCGAGGCGGCCCTGCGCGCGCTGATCGACAACTCCCTGGTCTCCGCGCACAGTTACACCGCGCCCGGCCCGGACGCCGCCGCCACGCCCTGCCTCCAGGTGCACGGCCTGGTGCTGGAGAGCGTCCACGCAGGGATCGACGCCGAGGAGCGCCCCGGATACCTGCGCACCGCCGTCCGGTTGCTGGACGAGGCGCTGCCGGGCGACTCCTCGCCCGCCCACGTCGGGCGGCTGCGGCTGCTGGTCCCGCACACCGCGGCGGTCCTGCACCACGCGGACCGCGCGACCAGCCCGCAGGCCGCCGCGCTCGGCATCCGTACCGCCCAGCTCATCTGCGAGGCGGGGGACTACCGCGCCGCCGTGGAGCTCGCCACGCTCACCGGCGACGTCTCGCAAGCCCTGCACGGCCCGGACCACCACGACACCATGACCGCCCGCCACCACCAGGGCGACTACCTGCGCCGCCTCGGCGACTACCACGGCGCGGAGGAGGTGCTGCGCGGCGTGCACGGGCGCCGCGCCGAGGTCCTGGGCGCGCGCCACCGCGAGACCCTGGAGACGGCGGCGGCGCTGAGCATGACGCTCTACCTGCTGGGCCGCTCCGAGGAGTCGCTGACCTGGATCAGGCGCGCGATCGACGGACAGCGCCGCACGCTGGGCAACGACCACGTCGAGACGCTGCGCAGCCGCGCGTACGCCCTGGAGTTCCTCGCGCACTCCGGCCGCACCGAAACGTTCCTGCGCGACGGCCCCGCCACCATCGTGGACGCCGAGCGCAGCCTGGGCGCCGACCACGTGGTGACCGCCATCGCGTACAGCAACTACGCCTACGGGCTGCTGCGCACCGACGCGCCGGCCGAGGAGAAGGTCGCCGCCGCGGAACGCGCCCTGCACGCGCGCGTCCGCCTGTACGGCGACGGGCACCCGCTGGTGCTGTCCGCCAAACTCGTGCTCAGCTGGGCGCGTTCGCTGTCCGGCGCGCACGAGCCGGCGCTCGCCCTGATGCGCGAGGCGGTGGACGGACGCGAGCGCATCCTCGGCGAGCTGCACCCGCTCACCGTCAAGGCCCGCGTCCTGTACGCCGAACGTCTCGCCGAAGCCGGCCAGCCGGACCGGGCGTTGGGCCTGCTGCGCGACAACCTCCCGCAGGCCGAGGCCATCTACGGCCCGCACGACCTCGACATCCGGCGCGCGACCGCCCTCCAGGAGCGCCTCACCACCCCGTAGCCCCCGTGGCCACCGGGTCCGGCGCCGCGCACCCGGCGGTCCGCGCCGGCGGGAGCCGCGGTCGCCGGCCGGCGACCGGTCACTCGA
The DNA here is from genome assembly GCA_050613715.1 of Streptomyces sp. IBSBF 3018. Taxonomy (GTDB): domain Bacteria; phylum Actinomycetota; class Actinomycetes; order Streptomycetales; family Streptomycetaceae; genus Actinacidiphila. The sequence continues at coordinate 23,731 of JAJSZB010000049.1, read as the reverse complement.
AGAACTTCAGGCCCCACCCGGTGTCGCTGGTCGCGCCGGGGACGTTGGCCCGGGTGTACGTCGTGCTGCCCCACCAGCAGAAGCTGCCGCTGAACCAGTAGCGCGCGGACCAGGAGTACGGCGTGCCCTTGGGGACCGCGGTGAACATCAGCGGGAAGCGCGGCCCGGCCGGCGGGCTGGTGGCGATGTCGCCGTTCAGCAGCACGAAGCTGTGGCTGCCGGGACCGTCGACGTAGAGGGTGGGGTCCCAGCCCTTCATCATCGTCGCGGCGTGCGAGCCGAAGAGGCAGCCGTTGGACTTGTACCAGTCCCAGACGTAGGTCGGGTCGCCGCCCGAGCGCAGCCGCAGGTCGGCCATGCAGTACTGGTCGCTCCAGCTGCCGTTGGCGGAGTAGACGATGTGCAGCTGGCCGTTCGGGTCCTTGATGGCCGCCGGGGCCTCGTTGATGTACGGGTTGCCGACCACCCGCTCCCAGCTCTCGCGGGGCTGGGAGATGATGTACCGCGCGCCGGTGGGGGTGGTGGGGCTGCTCATCCGGGCGATGTAGAGGTTCTGCTCGACGTTGGTGTCGCCGGCCCAGCCGGACCAGACGAACCAGCGCTGCCCGTTGAACGTGAACATGTTCCCGTCGATCGCCCACTTGTCGTCGGGCAGGGCGAGCTCGGTCTCGGCGCCGTAGCCGCTGTCCGCGGTGGCCGAGCTGATCACGTACATCCGGTGGGCGGCGCCGGTGCCGGACGTGAAGTAGATGTAGTAGCGGCCGCCGTCGACCACGATCTCCGGGGCCCACACCTCGCCGCGGCCCGCGGTGTCGGACCACACCTTGCGGGAGGTCGCCGAGCCGAGCGCGTCGGGCGAGGACGCCTCGCGTACGGCGATGCCGCCGCCGGAGGATTCCGCGGAGATGTACGTGCTGCCGACGCGGATGACGCTGGGGTCGGCGTTGTGGACCGTGGTCTGGGACGCGTGGGCGGCGGACGCGCCGGACAGCAGCGACAGCCCGGCGGCCAGCGCGCCGCACAGGGTGAGGGCCAGGGCCCCGTACAGACCTCGCAGCAGCTTCATCGTCCCGTCCCGTGGTCGGCCACCGCGGCACGCCGGGCCGGCGCGGCGGAGGTGGGGCACGGCTCCTCAGCATCCCTACCGGTGATGGACATGTCAATCATCCGGTGGCGATCACTCCGGTCGCACCCGCAGGCCGTCGATCAGCACCGCGACCATGCGCTGCGGGAAGTCGCGGTCCTGTCCGGGCACCGGGTTGCTCAGGTGCGCGACGGAGCGCAGCAGGTCCTGCGCGCTGACGTCGGCGCGCACCGTGCCCGCGGCGACCCCCGCGTCGAGCAGCGCGGACAGCACCGGGCCGAGCCTCTCGTGGAAGTAGCCGGGCAGCGCCTCGTACGCCGGGTCGCCGGAGTGCAGCGCCGAGGCCAGGCCGCGCTTGGCGCCGAGGAAGTCGGTGAACTGCCGCAGCCACTGCGCGAGCGCGTCCCACGGCGGGAACTGCGCGCTCAGCCGCGGGCCGGCCTCCGCGCAGGCGTCGATGCCGCTGCGCACCACGGCCTTGACCAGGTCGGAGCGCTGCGGGAAGTGCCGGTAGAGGGTGCCGACGCCGACGCCCGCGAGGTCGGCGATCTCCTTGGCGGGCGCGTCGACGCCGGAGTTGTCGAAGACCCACCGCGCGGCCTTGAGCAGGGCGTCGAAGTTGCGCCGGGCGTCGGCGCGCGGCCGGCGCGGGGCACGCGGGGAAACGCCCTCGGCGGGCGCGGACGCCTCGGCGGATGCCGGCGGCAGGTCGCCGGCGGGCGGCGGGACGGGGTCGGGCACGGGGTCGGGCACGGGGCTCCTCGGTCTCCGGTTGCATAACCGGAAAGCTTTTCCGTATCGTGGGGGCCGGAAAAGCTTTCCGCTTACGGCCCAGGGTACGACCCTCCGGCCACCCCCGAATCCCGCACACCCTGGAGGTCCCATGCGCTACCGCACACTCGGCGGGACGGGCATCAAGGTCAGCCCCTACGGACTCGGCGCGCTGATGTTCGCCTCGTCGATCAGCGGCGCGGAGCCCGAGGACTCGGTCCGCGTCATCCACAGGGCGCTGGACGCCGGGATCAACCTGGTGGACACCGCCGACGCGTACGGCGACTCCGAGGAGATCGTCGGCAGGGCGCTCAAGGGCCGCCGCGACGACGTCGTGCTGGCCACCAAGGTCAGCCGCCCGGTCGGCGACGAGCCCAACCACCAGGGCGCGTCGCGCCGTTGGATCACCACCGCGGTCGAGAACTCGCTGCGCCGGCTGGGCACCGACCACATCGACGTCTACCAGATCCACCGCGTGGACCCGTCGACCGACATCGAGGAGACGCTGTCGGTCCTCACCGACCTGGTCCGCAGCGGCAAGGTCCGCGCGATCGGCTCGTCCAACACCCCGGTGTCGCAGATCGTCGAGGCGCAGTGGGTCGCCGAGCGGCGCGGCCTGCACCGCTTCCGCACCGAGCAGCCGGTGTACTCGCTGCTCAACCGCGGCATCGAGCGCGAGGTGCTGCCCGCGCTCCAGCAGTACGGCATGGGCGCGCTGGTGTGGGGCCCGCTCGGCCAGGGGCTGCTCACCGGCCGCGTCCGCAGGAACCAGGCGAACGAGCTGCGCCGCGCCTCCCTGGTCAGGCATCTCAGCGACGAGCGGCGCATCGACGTGGTCGAGCGGCTCGTGCCGGTCGCCGAGGAGGCGGGACTGCCGCTGATCCACCTGGCGATGGCGTTCGCCATCGCCCACCCGGGCGTGACCAGCGCGATCCTGGGGGCGCGGACCATGGAGCACCTGGACGGGCTGCTGTCCGGCCTCGACGTGGCGCTCGGCGACGACGTGCTGGACCGGATCGACGAGATCGTGCCGCCGGGCACCGACGTCGGCCGGCTCGACCAGGAGTACCTCCCGCCGGCCCTGCTGGAGCCGGACCTGCGCCGCAGGCCGCGGCGGGACCGCGCGGCGGCCTGAGGGCCGAGGGTCCTGACCGGCAGGGCGGCCCGAGCGGCTGAGCGGTCCGGGCGGTCGAGCGGTCCGGGCGGCCGGGCGCCTGCGCGGCCGGGCGGAGTCGGCGCCTGGACGCCCGTGTACGGGTGGCCCTCAACTCCCGTTCACCGTCGCCCCCTTGAGGGTCCCGGTCCGCGGCGGCATGCTGGGGCCGCCGCGCCCGCGGTGGACATGAACATGACCCACGCACCCCCACCATGACCCGTCATGAAGGGACCACGATGGCTCCGTCCTCTTTCCGCCCGGACCGCCGCAGCCTGTTGCGCGGCACGCTGGCCGCAGGCGCCGGCGTCGCGCTGGGCCCGGTGCTGCTGTCCGGCTCGGCGTACGCGTACACCTGGTCGCGCACCCTCCAGCAGGGCATGACCGGCGCCGACGTCACCGAACTGCAGATCCGGGTGGCCGGCTGGGCCACCGCGAGCCCCGGCCAGACCCGGGTGGCCATCGACGGCGACTTCGGGCCCGGCACCGCGACCGCGGTCCGGCTGTTCCAGTCCGCGTACGGCCTGTCGGCCGACGCCGTCGTGGGTCCCGCGACCCAGTCGCAGCTCAACGCGTTGCAGCAGTCGGACGGTTCGACGGTGCACTTCGACTTCAGCGAGTTCACCGACCGGGTCAGCGGCACCTTCGACGGCGGCAAGGTCAGCGCCGCCACCGCCAAGGAGAACGTGCGCCGGGCGATGTACAAGCTCGAAGCGCTGCGCAAGAAGCTCGGCAACACGCCGATCACCGTCAACTCCGGCTTCCGCAGCATCGCGCACAACGCGGCGGTCGGAGGCGCGACCGACAGCATGCACCTGTACGGCACGGCCGCCGACCTCGACGTGCCGGGCGTCGCCAACAAGACCGTCTACCAGAAGGCGGAGACCTGCGGCTTCTCCGGCCTGGAGACGTACACCGAGGACCACCAGCACGTGGACAGCCGGGCCGACCTCGGCCGCGCGTGGTGGTGGCAGGACGGCACGATCTGACCCTGGCGCGCCCCGCACCGCCGGCCCGCGCCCACGCCGCGCACCGGCTCCGCCCAGCCCACGGCCCCGCTCCGCGCACGGTCCCGCCCCGGGGCCGCGGGGCGGGGCCGCGGGGCGGGGCCTGCCTCTACCCGGCGTAGTAGATTGGGGCGCTCCCGGCGCGAGGGGAACGCGCACGGGGAGTGCGGGCACGGGAGAAGGTGCGGCGTGGGCGGCGATGGGGACCGCGAGAGGGCCGGCGGGCGCAGGCGCGCCCCGGGGCGGCTGGAGGCCGACGTGCTGTCCGCGCTGTGGGCGGCGGACGGACCGCTCACGGCCGCGCAGGTCAACGAGCGCATCCCCGGCGACCTGGCGTACACCACGGTGCTGACCATCCTGTCCCGGCTGCACGGCAAGGGGATGCTGGCCCGCCGCAGGTCCGGGCGCGGCTACGCGTACGCGCCGGTGCGGGGCGAGGCCGCGCACACCGCGGGGCAGATGCGGTCGCTGCTGGAGAACGGCGGCGACCGGGCCGCGGTGCTCTCCCACTTCGTCTCGGAGCTGTCGGCCGAGGACGAGCGGATGCTGCAGCGGCTGCTGGGCGAGCACGGGTGCCCGTAGGCGTGGCGGCGGCGCGTGACCGGGCGGGTGTCCGCGGGCACGGCGGCCCCCGTGGCGGTTCCCACAGCCGGATGTGGAACCGTACGCGGCGCGGGCCCGTCTTGTTGGTCCTACAGCCCGTAGTAACTTAACGTCCGTCCAGTCCCCTGCGAGTCGGAGGAGCGCCGCCCGATGGGCCTGCCCGCGGATGCCAGGAGAACGCGATGACCGACCCCGACTTCCAGGGCCCGCCGGCCCCGCGCCGGCACGGCGGCCCCGGCGCCACCGCGACCACGTCCACGTCCGGGCCCGGCCAGTCGCCGCGGCCCGCGCGCCGGGCCGGCCGGGGCCGCACCGAGCCCCCGCCGCCGCCCCCCGAGGGCAGCCTGCGCGCGGCCCTGATCCGGGCCGGCGAGCTGTCCGCGTGCTGTGTCAGCTCCCTCGTCGTCCTCCTGGTGATCCTCACCGTGGTCGTCGGCCTGGCCGTCGTGGTCTACGAGATGACCAAGTAGGCCGGTGCGCCGGCAGTGGTCACACACATGAACGTAGATCGGAAGAGTGAACCGCAGCGGAATGCGACGCTAGCCCGGCGGCCGCGCGAGGGTCAACCCCGCGGCAGGGGATTCGGCCGGGGTTTCGGCCGGAAGTACGCTCACCGCATCCCCGAACGGCGACCGGAGTTCACGTACGTGAAGATCTAGGGTCGCGCCCGCATCGGCCGTGACATCCGCGCAGGGCCCCCACCTGGGGATTGTCCGCGAGCGAACATGTGCTGTCGTGTTTCCTTGTCTGCACCCTTGACCTCAAAAGAAACACGACAGCACACTGTCCACCGTCTCCCCTCGCCGAGCGCAAGGCGTCTCCCGCAGCGGACGGGCTCGGCCGGGACCCGGTCGCCCACCTTCTCGCGCTCTCCCTCCAGCACCGCCGTCCGTCTCCGCCTGCCCGGAAGCAACGCGACGCGACGAGCGCCACGAGACGCCGTCAGGACGTCACGACGTCAGCAGGACGCCAACAGGCCGCCAACAGACGAGGAGCACCCTCATGACCGGATTCAGCCGTCGCGACTTCATCAGAGCGGCCGGCGTGGGCTCCGCCGCGCTGGCCCTGCCGCTGGCCGGCGGGGTGGCCCGGGCGAGCGCGAGGCCGGCGGGACCCGGCCACGCCAGGCCGATGACGCTGCGCGGCAGCGTCCAGTCCTCGGGCGCCTGGCAGGTGACCGCGAGCGCGCTCGGCTGGACGTTCAGCGGCTCGGTCGGCGCGGCCACCGGGATCACCACGCAGTCCGGCTCGGACGCGCTCGGCTCCTACACCGAGACCACGTTCACCTTCCGGTCCGGCGCCCGGCGCGGCGGCATCCGCGTGTACGACAGCGCGTCCGCGGTCGTCTTCACCGACACCTACGTCACAGCCGCCGCGAACTCCTCGCCGTTCCCGACCTTCACCGGATACCCGGACCTGGCCCACCAGTTGAGCCACAGCGACTGCTTCGGGCGGTTCCAGTTCAACACCTTCGCCGGCGCCTCGGACAGCCCGTGGGTGTTCTTCGACGGCTCCGGCAACACCTTCGTGCTCTCGGCCGCCGACCACTTCCAGGAGGCGCAGACCTCCCAGGCGTCCGGCGGCGCGATCGCGGCCGGGGTGATCGGCTCGATCGCCACCCTGCCGGCCGGCTACACCCGCAAGACCATCCTGACCACCAAGGACGGCGTCGGCGCCGCGTACCGCGCGTGGGGCGCCGCGATCCGCACGCTGGCCGGCAAGTCGGTGCCGGCCAACGACACCGGCACGGTGCTCAACACGTTCGGCTACTGGACCGACAACGGCGCCGACTACTACTACAGGTTCGAGGCCGAGAAGGGCTACGCGGGCACGCTGCTGGCGGTGCGCGACGAGTGGGCGGCGCAGAAGGTCCCGATGGGCTACATGCAGCTGGACAGCTGGTGGTACCCCAAGGGCCCGAACGACGACTGGAACGACCTGCCCGACGGCACCTCGGTCTACGAGGCCGACCGCACGCTCTTCCCCGACGGACTCAAAGCGTTCCAGCAGCAGTTGGGCAAACCCCTGGTCACGCACGCCCGTTGGATGGACAAGTCCAGCCCGTACCACGGTCAGTACACGTTCTCGAACGACGTGATCACCGACCCGAAGTACTGGCAGAACGTCATGGGTTACCTCAAGGACGGCGGCGTCGTCGTCTACGAGCAGGACTGGCTGTGCAACAACGCCAAGCCCGCGGAGAACCTCGACGACGCCACCGCGTTCTTCGACAACATGGCGGCCTCCGCCTCCCTCAACGGCCTGGACATGCAGTACTGCATGGCGCTGCCGCGCGACTACCTGCAGTCCGTGCGCTACCCGAACCTGACCACGATCCGGGTCAGCGACGACCGCTTCGACCGGCCCAAGTGGGACATGTTCCTGTACGACTCGCAGTTCGCGGGCTCGCTCGGGGTGTGGCCGTGGGTCGACGTGTTCATGAGCGGCGAGACGAACAACCTGCTGCTGGCGAACCTGTCGGCCGGCCCGGTCGGCGTCGGCGACGCGCTGGGGAAGATCGACGCGGCCAACGTGTTCAAGGTGGCGCGGCCCGACGGGGTGATCGTCAAGCCGGACGTGCCGATCGTGCCGACCGACGCGACCTACGTCGGCGAGGGCGCCGGGACGATGCCGGCCATGGTGGCGAGCACCCACGTCGCCCACGTCGGCCTGACGTACCGCTATGTCTTCGCCTACGCACGGCAGTTCGCCGCGCCGCAGACGCTCTACCAGGCGGAGGACGCGACGCTGTCCGGCGTGGTCGTCGGCCGGGACAACGGCGGCTACACCGGCAGCGGCTTCGCGGACTACCAGCACGCCGACGGCGACTACGTGCAGTGGACCGTGCAGGCGCCCACCGCCGGCACGTACACGCTGCAGTTCCGGTACGCCAACGCCTCGTTCACCGACCGCCCGCTCGCGCTGTCGGTCAACGGCGGCGGCGCGCAGAACCTGTCCTTCCCCTCCACCGGCTGGTGGACGACGTGGAGCGTGGTGGGGCGGACGGTCACGCTGGCCGCGGGCGCCAACACCGTACGGCTGACCGCGACCGGCGCGAGCGGCGGCAACATCGACTGGCTCGGCGTCACCAAGGGCTCGGTGCCGACCGGCTTCGTGCAGAACGCGTCCTTCGGCCTGGCCGAGATCGGCGAGAGCGGACCGGCGTACGCCTACGACCACTTCGCCGGCACCGGCGCGCTGATCCCGGCGGGCGGCACGGTGAGCGCCCAGGTCACCAGCGGCACGTACTGGGTCGTCGCACCGGTCGGCCCCTCGGGCATCGCCTTCCTCGGCGACGCCGGCAAATGGGTCGCGCACGGCGACAAGCGCATCCCGCACCTGAGCGACTCCGGCCAGGTGCACGCCACGATCGCCTTCGCCCCCGGCGAGGGCCCGGTGACGCTGCACGGCTACGCGCCGCGCAAGCCCACGGTGTCCGCGTCCGCCGGCTCGGTCGGCGCGGTCGGCTACGACACCTCGACCAAGCTGTTCTCGTTCACCGCGAGCGCGCAGCCCGGCAGCGACCAGGCCGTGGTCACCATCGCCCCCTGACCCCGGCGGACTTGACCCCGGCTCCTCCACGGAAGCCGGCTCCGCACCCCTCCCCGGGGCGCGGAGCCGGCTTCCCTGCGTCAGGGCGCGGAAGCGTCGCGCGGGGACGTCAAAGCGCCGGCGCCGTGCGCGCGGCCCCCGTCGACTCCCGGCCCCCGGGACTCACTTGACCGTGACCGACAGGCTCGCCGAGGCCGGGCCGTGCACCGCGTCCCCCGCGTAGTCGACCCGGTAGACCGCCGGGCCCGCGACCGGCGGGATGTCCGCGGCCTTCCAGCTCCCGTCCGCGGCGACCGGCACCGTCGTCACGGGCGTGCCGCCGGGGTTCGCGGAGTCCGTCCTGGTCAGCGTCACCTTGCTGCCAGCGGACACGGGCGTCGTCGAGGTGAGCACGCCCTGCACGGTGAACGCCCGCCCCTGGCGCGGGTCGTGGCGCGCGGTGATGGTGACGGTGCTGGGCGAGTCGGGCGAGCCGATCACCTTCAGCGAGATCGGGCCGCCGTAGCCGTCCTGGGTGAGCGCGAACAGCACCGTGCCGCTCGGGTCCCAGGCCAGCCCGGCCGGCAGCAGCTCCTGCCCCAGCTCGTAGGAGCGCTCCGGTGTGCCCTGCCCCTGCGCGAACACGTACACGTCGTCGTCGTACGCCGCGTCCACGCCGGCCGCGACGGTGCCGTCCGGGGCGATGGCCACCGCGTTCGGGTACGGGCCGGTCGGGTAGGTGCCGTCCGCCGACAGGTCGGCGAGCTTGAACACCTGCTGGAAGTACGGCGCCCCGCTGGCGGTGACCAGGTCCTTGCCGTCCGGGGTGATCGCCATGTCGGTGATGTCGCCGGTGCCGCTCGGGCTGGTGCCCGGGTCGTGCACCGAGACCTTCGTGACGGCCGTGCCGGAGGACACGTCGTAGACGGTGACGGTCGGCGGGCTGGTGTCGTGGTCCGCGGCCACCAGCACACCGGGTGCGGCCGGCGAGGACGCGAGCACCGGCGCGTCGTAGAAGCGGTAGCCCAGCGGGTCCGGGGTGACGTGCGGATCGGCCGCGGACACGTCCAGGGAACCGATGCGGCCGGCCGCGGAGTTGCCGTAGCCGAACCACAACGTGTCGCCGACCATGGCCAGATGGGCCGGATCGGTGCCCGCGCCGGTGGCGTAGCGCGCGGTCTCGGTGAGCGTCGAGGTGTCGATCGCGGCGATCGCGTCGCCGGTGTGCAGCGCCACGTACAGCGTGCCGGAGTCCGGCGACAGCGCCAGGCCCTCCGCGCCGTACTCGCCGGTGATCTGGCCGAGGACCGTGCCGGAGAAGTCCGTCATGACGACCTTGCTCTGCTGCGGGTCGCTGATCAGCAGATGCCGGTGCACGCCGTCGACCACGACGGCGCCGTACGAGCCGAGCGGCAGCGCCGCCGTCCCGTCCGCCGACGCCGGCGCCGCCCCCACGGCCAGCAGCGAACCGGCCGCGGCTGCCACCGCGACCGATATGCCCAGGAACTTACGATGCGAGGACATGTGTGGTGTCCCGCCCCCTTCGCAGTCGGCGCGGCGGAACGGTTCCCCCGCGCGACCCACAACGTAGCCAGGACCACTGACAGCTCGGCCAACTCCGCCGGGGGGTCGCCGCCGGGGCCGGGGGCGCCGTAGCTGACCTTCACCCCGCGCTCCTGCAGCGCCTTGACGATGCCGGGCACCGCGCGCTCGGCGAGCGCGGCGATGGTCATCGCGGGGTTGACCGTGAGGCCGGTGGGCACCGCGGAGCCGTCGGTGACGAAGATGCCCGGGTGGCCGCGCAGTTCGTGCTTGTCGTCCAGCGCGGAGGTGGCCGGGTCGTCGCCGATCCGGCAGGAGGCCAGCGGGTGCACGGTGTACGCGCCGACCACGTCGTTGGTCCAGGGCTCCACCCGGGCCAGGCCGTCGCGCTCCAGGATCTCCTTGATCGAGGCGTCGGCCATGCTCCAGCCGCGCAGGGTGTTCTCGGTCGGCCGGTACTTCAGGGTGCCGAAGCCGAGCAGCTGCTGGGAGATGCGGTCGGAGTTGCCGACCTTCGGCGGCGGCCCGAAGACGCCCTCGTTGTCGTCCTCGGACATGATGAAGATGGTCAGCCAGGACTTCCACTGCTCCACGAGCTTCTTCTTGTCCTTGCCGAACCAGGTCGGGCCGGTCGCGTCCGGCACCTGGGCGAGGATCGTGCCGAAGCCGGGCGGGAAGTACAGCTGCTCCAGCGAGTAGCGCTCGTACTCGGGCCGCGAGCCGTCCAGGTAGTCCCAGGAGGCGACGGTGGGGCCCTTGCCGATCTGGTTGGAGGCGTAGGGCAGGTCCTCGCTGGTGGACAGCCCCAGCAGTTCGCGGACCTTCTCCTCGTCCATGTACGCGGTGTTCAGCCGCTCGCCGTTGCCGGAGAAGAAGCGGCCGACGCCGTAGGGCATCGCGCCGAGGTTCTTCTCCGAGCGCTGCAGGATCGCCGGGGTGGCGGGGGCGCCGGCCGCGACGATGACCACCTTGGCGTCGATGGAGCCCTGCTCCAGGATCACCCGGTAGTCCACGTCGTGCACCCGGTTCCAGCTGACCCGGTAGCTGCCGTCCTGGTTGCGGGCGATCTCCTGCACCTCGTGCAGTGGCCGGATCTCGGCCCCCGCGGCGACCGCGGCGGGGATGTAGTTGAGCAGCAGCGAGCGCTTGGCGTCGAACTTGCAGCCGGACATCATCCAGTTGCAGTTGGTGCACAGCTCGTCGTCGATCGCCGAGGGCAGCGGGTTCGCGGTGTGGCCGGCGGCGTTGCACGCGGCGCCCCACAGGCCGCCGGCGTAGGTCGCGGTGTTCCAGTCCGAGAGGGTGACGGGAAGCGCCTCGGCGACCCGGTCGTACCACGGGTCGAGGACGTCGCGGTTGATGGCGCCGGGCCAGATGCGGCGGCCGATGCTGCCCTGGCGCTCGAAGATGAAGCGCGGGGCGCGGGGCATCGCCGCGAAGTAGACCACCGAGCCGCCGCCGACGCAGTTGCCGCCCAGCGTGCTCATCCCGTCCCCGATGGTGAACTCGAAGGCCCGGGTGGTGGAGGAGCCGAACATGAAGTCGTGGTCGAAGTCGTCCTTCTCCAGCCAGGGACCGCGCTCCAGCACGGTGACCTTGGCGCCGCCCGCGGCCAGGTGGTACGCGGTGATGGCGCCGCCGAAGCCGCTGCCGATGATCAGGACGTCGGTGCTCTCGGTCGCGGTCACGCCAGGCTCCCGGTGATGGGGTCGGTGTCGGGGTGTACACGGGCCGTCTGCCGGCGGTAGGAGAAGTCGGGGAACCGCCAGATCCCGTCCTCGTCCGGCGGCCGCCAGGCCACCGTGAGCAGACCGGGCTGGCCGGTCCTGATCGCGTCGACGGTGTGCATGTGGGCGTTGGTGTCGAAGGCCATGTTGCTGAACATCGCCAGGCCCGCCCACAGCTGCTTCTCGGGGTGCTCAGGGTCGAGCAGCCGCCGCAGCAGGGTGATCCGGTCGTCGTAGTCCAGGGAGACGAAGGCGGGAACGGAGTCGTCGCTGGGCAGCCCCTTCTCCTCTCGGTACTTCACCGCGTGGGCGTTCAGTGCGGTCGCCAGGTCGTCGAGCATCGGCTCCATGCCGCCGGCGTCGGTCTCCAGCAGCGGGACGGCGCCCGCCGCAACGGCGCCGCCGCCCTCAGAGACTCCCGCAATCGCCCGGTCATCGGGAGAGCGTTTTTCGCCGGGAACGATCGTGTCCGCGAACGCCTCCAGTGTCGCGGTCCGCACCGCTTTGTCGGCTGCAATCTCCGGTTTCACCGCAATTCCTCTCGTCTCACAGCAGAAAATGCCTTGCACCCTGCGACCGGCCCGCCCGACCCGAGCCGAAACCACTACTGCCGAGTACGGCGTGAAGAAACGCTGTTGCGAATTAGGGACCGCGCCGGATCACGCGTCGGTTCAACACCGTCCCGCAGGCCCGCGCCCGGCCGGGCAGGGCGTGCGCGCACCCGCCGCGGCGCACCGCGGACCGCCCGGTCGATGAGAAGTACGGGACCCGTACCTTCCGGCCCCCGGGGGCCGCCCGGCGGTCGCCGTGTAGGTCCCCGGACAGTGCCATGGCGGGCTTCCCTCCTCGTGACGGCCGTGCTCCGCGAGCATGTTCGAACCGCGCGTCATGGAGGCCATCCTTCGGCCCAGCCAAGATCCGCCGCATCTTCCGTATTGCGCTGTCTCCTGTCCCGCAGGGTCCCGGGGACCTCCCACGGGCCGCCGACCTGGGCACAAAAGCAAGCACAGAGAAGACGCGGACTTCACCCCCCAGCAGAATCAATGTCCAGATCCACCAGCCTGGCATGCCCGCCCTTATAGGCAATACACGATGCCGCGCGTCGGCTGGTCGGCTTTTACGACGGAACGGGAAGAGGCGGCGCCGCTCCGCTCAATCGCGCCGCGGCTCAGCCATGCCCGGGAGAACTTCCCGATCCATTCATAAGCGCTCTACCCGCCAGCGGAAAGGAATGAAACGTGACCGCAATGCAGGATGTGCACTCCGACCTCGCGACCGAGGCGGCGGAACTCGACGCCGTGGTCAGCGGTCTGTCCTCCGAGGAGTGGAACCAGCCCACGCCGGCCCCCGGCTGGACGATCGGTCACCAGATCGCCCACCTGGCGTTCATCGCCAGTCTGGCCAAGCTGGCGGCGACCGACGCGCAGACGTTCGAGGCGGTGGCCGCCGAGGGCCGCAAGGACTTCCAGGGTGCGGTCGACGGGAAGCTGCGCGAGTTCCTGGCCGACCCGCAGCCGCTGGTGATCCAGCGCTGGCGTGACGAGCAGCGCGCGGCCGGCGAGGCGCTCGCCGCGCTGCCGAAGAACGGCATGGTGCCGTGGCTGGTCAACCCGCTGCCCGTGGGTGTGCTGGCCGCCGCCGGGATGATGGAGCTGTACGGCCACGGGCAGGACGTCCGCGACGCCCTCGGCGTGAGCCGCACCCCCAGCGACCGGATCGGCCACCTGGCCTTCTTCGGCACCCGCACCCGGGACTTCGGATACCTCGCGAACGGCATCGAGCCGCCGGCCGAGGAGTTCCGGTTCGAGCTCACCGCGCCCTCCGGCACGGTGTGGACCTTCGGTCCCGAGGACGCCGAGCAGCGCATCAGCGGCCCGGCCGACGACTACTGCCTGCTGGTCACCCGCCGCCGGCACCGCGACGACCTGGCGCTGACCGCGGTCGGCGCCGAGGCGGACCGCTACCTGGACATCGCCCAGGCCTACCGCGGACCGGCCGGCGAGGGGCGCAAGCCCGGCCAGTTCGCCGCGAACTGACCCGCCGGGGCCGCTCTCCCGCGCCCCGGCGGGTCCACCACGCGTCGGCACGCGCCGGCCTTCCAGCAGCACTTCCGGAATTCCACCCGGTCCACGGACGAGGAGATCCTGATGGAACCACGACAGCGCCTGCGCCGGCTCGTGCCAGGAGTCGCGACGCTGCTCGTCGCCACAGCACTGTTCTTCGGCGTCAACGCCGCGGCCGCCCGGCCCAGCGGCAGTGACGTCGAGGGCAACTACAAGTTCCAGGAAATGCCCATCGCGATGCCGGCGGGCTACAACGACCAGAAGATGAACACGGTCCGCAAGGTCAACCCGGCGTACTGGAAGATCCGCACCTGGATTTCCTCGGTCGGCGCGAGCATCGCGATGAACGACCTGACCGGCCACGGCGTGGCCGACAGCATGTGCATCGTCGACACCCGCACCAACGACGTCGTGGTGACGTACACCCCGACCGCGCGTCAGCAGGACCGGTTCACCCCGTTCGTGCTGAACGCCGCGCCGGTGCCGGTGGACGACACGATGGCGCCGACCAACTGCACGCCGGGCGACTTCAACGGCGACGGCCGGATGGACCTGCTGGTCAGCTACTGGGGCCGCACGCCGATCCTGTGGCTGGCCAAGTCCGACGCCACGACGGTGTCCAACGCCTCCTACGTCCCGCAGGAGGTGGTCCCCAGCGCCTCGCCCGACGGCAAGTACCACGGCCCGCGGTGGAACACCGACGCGAACTACGTCGGCGACCTCGACGGTGACGGCCACCCGGACATCGTGATCGGCAACTACTTCCCGGACTCCGACGTCCTGGACCCGCACGGCCAGAAGAACGTGGTCATGAACGACTCGCTGTCCAGCGCGAAGAACGCCGGCGGCGACCACGTGCTGCGCTACGTCAAGAGCACCACGGGCACCCACCCGACCGCGGCCTACGTCGAGGACCACGCGGCGATCGGCTTCCAGCAGGCCACCGGCTGGACGCTGGCCATCACCGGCGCCGACCTGACCGGCGACGGGCTGCCCGAGCTGTACGTGGCCAACGACTTCGGCCACGACCACCTGCTGTACAACCAGTCGAAGCCCGGTGCGATCAAGTTCACCGAGGCGACCGGCAAGCGCGGCGCCACCACGCCGAAGTCCTTCGTGCTCGGCAAGGGCTCGTTCAAGGGCATGGGCGCCGACTTCGGCGACGTCGGCCGCGACGGCAAGTTCGACCTGATGGTCAGCAACATCGACGAGCCCTGGGGCCTGGTGGAGAGCAACTTCCTCTTCATGAACAAGTCCAAGAACCAGGCCGACATGCAGAAGCAGCTGGCCGACGGCGACGCGCCGTTCTCGCAGCAGGCGCAGGAGAAGGGCGTCGCCTGGACCGGCTGGTGCTGGGACGTGAAGTTCGGCGACTTCCTCAACAGCGGCAACCTGGACATCGTCCAGACCGACGGCTTCGTCAAGGGCAACATCGACCGCTGGCCGTGGCTGCAGGAGATGGCCATGACCAACGACGACCTGCTGTCGAACCCCGCGATGTGGCCGAACGTCGGCCCCGGTGACGACATCGCCGGCGACAACAAGCTCGCGTTCTACGCGGCCACCAAGGACGGCAAGTTCGCCAACATCAGCAAGGACCTGGGCCTGGCCGTGCCGACGCCGACCCGCGCCATCGCGACCGCCGACACCACCGGCACCGGCGCGCTGGACTTCGCCGTCGCCCGCCAGTGGGGCCCGCCGGTCTTCTACGCCAACAAGGCCAAGCTCGGTGACTACGTGAGCCTGAACCTGTACCGCCCGTCCACGGACGGCGGCAAGGCCGGCGAGGGCCTGAACGGCATGGGCACGCCCGCCTACGACGCCACGGTGACGATCACCAACAAGGAGGGCACCCAGGTGTCCGAGCTGGACGGCGGCGGCGGCCACGGCGGTTACCGCAGCTTCGACGTCCGCTTCGGCCTCGGCATGTACATGGGCACCAGCACCGTCAAGATCCAGTGGCGTGACGTCAACGGCACCGAGCACACCCAGACCCTGAACAACGTGACCACCGGCAGCCACAACGTCGAGCTGTCCGACCACGCCCAGCTGACCGACGACCACGCCAAGTCCGGCATGGACGACATGAGCAGCATGAACAAGACGACGACGGAGATGACTCGCTGATGACTGACACGGTCCTGCACCAGCCCGTGGGCGGTCCCTCGCCCGCCGGCCCGGCGACCACGACGCCACCGGCCCCCAAGCGCAAGGGCAACAACGACCCGCGCTACCTGGCGCTGCGCAACTTCGCCATCAGCATCTCCATCTTCAACACCTTCGGCTACACCCTGCTCGGCTTCGAGCAGCCGTGGCTGTGGCCGTTCATCGCGGTGGCCTCCGGTTACACCATCGAGATCACGTTCGAGCTGATCAGCGCCTGGGCGCAGCAGCGCCAGCCGCGCTTCATGGGCAACGGCGTGCGCGGCCTCTACGAGTTCCTGCTGCCGGCGCACATCACCTCGCTCGCGGTGAACATGCTGCTGTACGCCAACAACCAGCTGCTGCCGATCATCTTCGGCGTCTTCGTCGGCGTCGCCGGCAAGCACGCGCTGCAGGCCCCGGTCAACGGCCGGATGCGGCACTTCATGAACCCGTCGAACTTCGGCATCACGATGTCGCTGCTGCTGTTCGGCAACTGGCTGAGCATCGCGCCGCCGTACGAGTTCACCGAGAAGGCGAACACCTTCTGGCGGGTGATGATCCCGGTCGTCATCGCGACCGCGGGCACCGTCATCAACGGTGTGCTCACCAAGCGCGTGATGCTGATCATGGGCTGGATGGGCGGATTCCTCATCGAGGGCGCGATCCGCCACGGCATCTGGCACGTCGCGCTGTTCTCGGCCTGGGGGCCGATGACCGGCGTCGCCTTCGTGCTGTTCACCAACTACATGATCACCGACCCAGGCACAACACCCTCCAAGGGCCGCAACCAGTTCATCTTCGGCGCCGGCGTCGCCACGATGTACGCGGTGATGATGGAGTTCAACGTCGTTTACACCCTCTTCTTCGCCACCAGCGCGGTCTGCATGATCCGCGGCCTGATGTGGTGGGGCATTCACTTCTACCGGAAGTCCCAGGCCAAGCAGGCGGCTCCGGCCGCGATGGCCTCGGGCGGGAACGTGGGGGCGGTCGCGTGAGCGAGACCGGTAAGAACGAGCGGATCGCGGTGGTCGGCATAGCCTGCCGCTACCCCGACGCCGACGGACCCGAGGAGATGTGGCGCAACGTGCTGGCCGGGCGGCGGGCCTTCCGCCGGCTGCCGGACGTGCGGATGCGGCGCGAGGACTACTACTCGCCCGACCCGGAGGCGCCGGACCGGTTCTACACCCAGAAGGCCGCGGTCCTGGAGGGCTACTCCTTCGACCGGGTCAAGCACCGGATCGCGGGCAGCACCTACCGCTCCACCGACCTGACGCACTGGCTGGCGCTGGAGACCGCCGCCCGCGCGCTGGAGGACGCCGGGTTCCCCGAGGGGAACAACATGGCGGGCCTGAACACCGGCGTGGTCATCGGCAACTCGCTGACCGGCGAGTTCAGCCGGGCGAACATCATGCGGCTGCGCTGGCCGTACGTGAAGCGCACGGTGGGCGCGGCGCTGCGCGAGCAGGGCTGGGACGACGTCCAGCTGGGCGAGTTCCTCGGTGCGCTGGAGGAGCGCTACAAGAGCCCCTTCCCGCCGATCGACGAGGACTCGCTGGCCGGCGGCCTGGCCAACACCATCGCGGGCCGGATCTGCAACCACTTCGACTTCAAGGGCGGCGGCTACACCGTCGACGGCGCCTGCTCCTCGTCCCTGCTGTCGGTGACCACGGGCGCCAACGCCCTGGTCAGCGGCCAGCTGGACGTGGCGATCGTGGGCGGCGTCGACCTGAGCATCGACCCCTTCGAGGTGATCGGCTTCGCCAAGACCGGCGCCCTGGCCAAGGGCGAGATGAAGGTCTACGACAAGGGCTCCAACGGCTTCTGGCCCGGTGAGGGCTGCGGCATGCTCGTCCTGATGCGGGACGAGGACGCCCAGGCGCGCGGTCTGTTCCGCTACGCCACCATCGCCGGCTGGGGCTACTCCTCCGACGGCAAGGGCGGCATCACCCGGCCCGAGGCCAGCGGCCACCGGCTGGCGATCCAGCGGGCGTACGCGCGGGCCGGCTTCGGCTTCGACACCGTCCGCTACATCGAGGGCCACGGCACCGGCACCGCGGTCGGCGACGAGACCGAGCTGCGGGCGTTCACCGAGGAGCGCCTGGCGGCCGGCGGCGTCGAGGCCGCCATCAGCACCGTCAAGGGCAACTTCGGGCACACCAAGGCCGCGGCCGGCGTGGCCGGCCTGATCAAGGCCATCCTCGCGGTGCGCCACCAGGTGATCCCGCCGGCCACCAGCCACTACGAAGACCACCCGGTCCTCACCGCGGAGACCAAGGCGCTGCGGGTGCCGGACCAGGCCGAGCTGTGGCCCGAGGGCGCCCCGATCCGCGCCGGCATCTCCTCGATGGGCTTCGGCGGCATCAACGCCCACCTGGTGGTGGAGCACGCCGACGGCGCCAAGCGGGAGAAGATCGGCAAGGTCACCAAGCGGCTGGTGCGTTCGCGCCAGGACGCCGAGGTGCTGCTGCTGGACGCCGAGAGCACCGGCGACCTGCGCGGCCAGGTGGCGCACCTGGCCGAGTTCACCCAGCAGCTGTCCTTCGCCGAGCTGGGCGACCTGGCCGCCACCCTGCACAAGGAGCTGGGCTCCCGCAAGGTGCGCGCCGCGGTCGTGGCGCGCAGCCCGGAGGAGGCCGCGGCCCGCTTCGCCAAGCTGCTGACGCTGCTCGACGGCGGCGCCCGCTCGGTGGTGGACTCCAAGGAGGGCATCTTCCTCGGCAGCCGCCGCAAGGCGCCCAAGATCGGCCTGCTCTTCCCGGGGCAGGGCGCCGGCCGGCGGGCCGACGGCGGGGCGATCAGCCGCCGCTTCGAGTCCGTCGAGACGCTGTACCGGGCGAACCCGCTGCCCGAGGGCACGGACATCGTCAACACCGCCGTGGCGCAGCCGCGGATCGCCACCGCCTCGGTGGCGGGCCTGCGGGTGCTCGACGAGCTGGGCATCACCGCCATCGGCGCGGTCGGCCACAGCCTCGGCGAGCTGACCGCCCTGCACTGGGCGGGCGCGATGGACGAGGACACCCTGCTGCGCACCGCCGCGATCCGCGGCGCCGCGATGAGCGAGGAGGGCGACAGCGACGGCACCATGGCCGGCATCTCCGCGCCGCCGGAGGAGGTCGAGCCGCTGCTGTCCGGCGAGCCGGTGGTCATCGCCGGTTACAACGGGCCGCGGCAGACGGTCATCTCCGGTCCGGTCGCGGCGATCGCGCGGGTCACCCGCAAGGCAGCCGGCCAGGGCCTGGACGTGTCCAGGATCGCCGTCTCGCACGCCTTCCACTCCCCCGCCGTGGCCCCCGCGGCCGCGACGCTGCGGGCGCACCTGGACAACGAGACGTTCGGCGAGCTGACCGGCACGGTCGCCTCCACGGTGACCGGCGGCGTGCTGCCGGCCGACGTCTCGGTGCCGGAGCTGCTGGAGCGCCAGGTGCTGCAGCCGGTGCGGTTCACCGAGGCGCTGGAGGAGCTGGCGGCGGACGTCGACCTGTTCCTCGAAGTCGGCCCCGGCCGCATCCTGCGGGGTCTGGCGACCGAGATCGCGCCGGACATCCCGACCGTCTCGCTGGAGACCGACAGCCCCTCGCTGCAGGGCGTCCTGCAGGCGGTGGCGGCGGCGTTCGCGCTCGGCGCGCCGGTGAAGACCGAGGCGCTGTTCGCGGACCGGTTCACCCGGCCGCTGTCGCTGGACAAGGAGTTCAGCTTCCTGGCCAGCCCCGCGGAGTCCGCGCCCGAGGGCGAGTTCCTCACCGTCGCCGCCACGGCGTCGGTGGCGGCTCCGGCGCGGCGCGCCGCGGTCCCGGAGCAGCGCGGCTCGGGTCAGGTGGCCGTCGCGGTCGCCGAGCCCGGCGGCGGCGCGGGCTCCGGTGGCACGGGCGACGCCGGCGTGCCGGCGCCGACCGGCGAGAGCACGCTGCAGATGCTGCTGCGGCTGGCCGCCGAGCGGGCCGAGCTGCCGCTTGAGGCGGTCCGGCCGGAGAGCAACGCGATCGACGAGCTGCACCTCAGCTCGATCACCGTCGGCCAGATCCTGGCCCAGACCTCGCGCGAGATGGGGGTGACCGCGCCGCTGGCGACCTCCGCCATGGCGACGTCCACCCTCGCCGAACTCGCCGCGATGCTGGACGAGCTGGCCGCGACGGAGAACGCGTCGGACAGCGAGGTGCAGATCACAGCGCCGGGCGTGGGTCCGTGGGTGCGGGCCTTCGCGGTGGACAAGGTCCCCGCGCAGGCCGGACCCGCGCTCGGCTCGGGCGAGTCGGGCAACTGGCAGCTGTTCGCCACCGAGCGGCACCCGCTCGGCGAGCCGCTGCTGGCCGAGCTGAGCCGGTCCGGGCTCGGCGACGGCGTGCTGCTCGCACTGCCCGAGGACACCGATGAGGAGCACACCGGGCTGATGCTGTCCGCGGTGCGGGCCGTGCTGGCCGAGCCGGGCACACGGCTGGTGACGGTGGGCTCCCGCAGGGGCGCGGCGGGCATCGCCAAGACCCTGCACCTGGAGAACCCGGCCGTGGCCACCACCGTCGTGAGCCTCCCGCTGGCCGGCGACCTGTCGCCGGAGCGGCTGCGGAAGGCCGTCGCGGACATCACCGCCGACGTGGCCGCCACGTCGGGCTTCAGCGAGGTGTTCTACGACGCCGACGGCGAGCGTACGGTGCCGGTGCTGCGGCCGCTGCCGCCGGTGGCCACCGCTCCCGGCTCGCTGCCGCTGGACAGCACCGACGTGCTGCTGGTGACCGGCGGCGGCAAGGGCATCACCGCCGAGTGCGCGCTGTCGCTGGCCCAGGACACCGGGGCCTCGCTGGCGCTGCTCGGCCGCTCCGACCCGGCCCGGGACCCCGAGCTGGCGATGAACCTGGAGCGGATGCGCGCGGCCGGGGTGTCGTTCGAGTACCTGCGGGCCGACGTGACCAACGCCGACGAGGTCAAGGCGGCGGTCTCCGCCGCCCGTGAGTCGCTCGGCCCGGTCACCGCGGTGCTGCACGGTTCCGGCCGCAACGAGCCGCAGGGGCTGGCCAGCCTCGACGAGTCCTCGTTCCGCCGGACGCTGGCGCCGAAGATCGCCGGTCTGGAGGCGGTGCTCGCCGCCACCGACCCGGCGGAGCTGAAGCTGCTGGTGACCTTCGCCAGCATCATCGGCCGGGCCGGTCTGCGCGGCGAGGGCGACTACGCCACCGCCAACGACTGGCTGACCGACTACACCCACCGTATCCAGGAGCGCTTCCCCGAGACGCGCTGCCTGGCGCTGGAGTGGTCGGTGTGGTCCGGCGCGGGCATGGGCGAGCGGCTCGGCGTGCTGGAGTCGCTGATGCGCGACGGCATCGCGCCGATCTCGCCGGCCGACGGCATCGCGGTGCTCAACCAGCTGCTCGCCGACCCGCAGGCGCCCACCTCGGTGGTCGTCATGGGCCGCGCCGAGGGGCTGCCGACGCTGACGCTGCCGGAGCGCGAGGTGCCGCTGCTGCGGTTCCTCGAGCGGGTCCAGGTCCACTACCCCGACGTGGAACTCGTCGTGGACGCGAACCTGACCGCGCAGGACGACCTGTACCTGGCCGACCACCTGCTCGACGGGGACCTGCTGTTCCCCGCCGTGCTGGGCATGGAGGCGATGGTGCAGACCGCGGGGGCGCTGACGGGCCGCAAGGAGGCCCCGAGCCTGCGCGACATGGAGTTCCTGCGGCCGATCGTGGTGCCCGTCGAGGGCAGCACGACGATCCGGATCGCCGCGCTGGCCGAGGACGAGCGGACCGTTCGGGTGGTGATCCGCAGCGCGGACACCAACTTCCAGGCGGACCACTTCACCGCGGTGCTCGAGTACGGGACGGCGCGGCAGGAGGAGGCGGCCGAGGCGCCGCGCACCTCGGCGCTGCCGCTGGACCCGAAGGCCGAGCTGTACGGGCCCGTGCTGTTCCAGGGCGGCCGCTTCCAGCGGCTGGCCGGCTACCGGCAGCTGCAGGCCAAGGGCGCGGTGGCGGAGATCTCCAACGTCTCGCCCGACCCGTGGTTCGGCTCGTTCCACCCCGGCGACCTGGTGCTGGCCGACCCCGGCACCCGTGACGCGATGATGCACGCGCTGCAGTGCTGCGTCCCGGACGCCACGCTGCTGCCGGCCGGCATCGAGCGGCTGGACCTGGCCGACCCGCAGCGTGCCGCGGGCCTGGACCAGGTGACGCTGCACGCGGCCGAGCGGTCCCGCGAGGGCGACACGTACATCTACGACCTGGAGGTCCGCGACCCCGAGGGCGGCCTGGTCGAGCGCTGGACGGGTCTGAAGCTCCAGGCGGTCCGCAAGCTGGACGGCTCCGGGCCGTGGGTCCCGACGCTGCTCGGCCCGTTCCTGCAGCGCCGCACCGAGTGGCTGCTGCCGCGGGAGATGCGGGTCGCGGTGCTGGAGGACGGCGACGAGCCGGCCAAGGGGGTGGCGGCGCGCCGCCGCCGCGCCGCGGCCGCCCTGGAGGTCGCGCGCGGCGTGCAGACGCACGTGCGCTACCGCCCGGACGGCAAGCCGGAGACCGACGGCGCGCACATCTCGGCGTCGCACGGCGCCGGGGTGACGCTCGCGGTCGCCGCGGACGTGCCGGTCGGCTGTGACGTCGAGCCGGTCAAGTCCCGGTCCGCCGAGGACTGGGCGGGCATGCTCGGCGCCGAGGGCTCGGCGCTGGCCGCGCTGCTCGCGCAGGAGACCGGCGAGTCCCTGGACATCGCCGCCACCCGCGTGTGGGGCGCCGTGGAGTGCCTGCGCAAGACCGGGCACGCCCGGGTCGAGCTGGTCGCCGCGGGCGGCGCCCGGGACGACAAGTGGGTGCTGCTGCGGTCCGGTGACGCGACCGTCGCCACCTTCGTGACGTCGCTGCGGTCGGTCGACGACCCGGTGGTGTTCGCACTGTGTGTGGAAGGGAGTGAATGATGCCCCAGCCGTACTACGAGATCCGGCACATGGTCGGGTTCGAGGAGACGAACCTGGTCGGCAACGTCTACTACGTCAACTACCTGCGCTGGCAGGGGCGGTGCCGGGAGATGTTCCTCCAGCAGAAGGCGCCGGCCGTGCTGGACGACATCCGTGACGACCTCAAGCTCTTCACGTTGAAGTGCGAGTGCGAGTTCTTCGCGGAGATCACCGCCTTCGACGAGCTGTCGATCCGGATGCGTCTGGAGGACCTGACGCAGACCCAGGTGCAGTTCGCCTTCGACTACGTGCGGGTGCGCGAGGGCGGCGTGGAGGACATCGTCGCCCGCGGCCGGCAGCGGGTGGCGTGCATGCGCGGCCCGAACACCGACACCCGGCCGACCCGGGTGCCGGACGCGCTGGTCGCGGCCCTCGCCCCGTACGCCACGGGTGCGGCTGCCGCCATGGTCGGCAGCCGGTCGGAGACCCTGGCCGCCGTGCAGTCGGGGAGCTGATTCACCATGACGAGTGCCGACGAGATCACCAGTGCGGCACGGGTCACTCCGCCGGCCGGGGGTTCCCCCCTGGCCGGCGGGGCCCCCGCCCCGGTCGGGCAGATCACCCAGATCGCGGACATCGAGGAGATCGAGCACGACCGGGACACGCTGCGGTCGGTGTTCGGCGCCTTCGCCACCGGCATCACGGTGGTGACGGCGAGTCCGGACTCCCCGATGGGGATGACGGCGAACTCCTTCACCTCGGTGTCGCTGAGCCCGCCGCTGGCCCTGGTCTGCGTGGACCGCAAGGCCGCCATCCACGACGCGATCCTCGCCGAGGGGATGTTCGCGGTCTCGGTGCTGTCCACCGAGCAGGAGCAGGTCGCGAAGTACTTCGCCAGCCACTCCCGGCCGCGCGGTGAGCAGGAGTTCGCCGCGGTGGACTCGGAGCCCGGCCCGTGCACCGGGGCGCCGGTGCTCTCCGGGGCGCTGGCCTGGGTGGAGTGCAGCCTGGTCGCGGTGCACGACGGCGGCGACCACTCCATCTTCGTGGGTTCGGTCCTCGACCTCGGGCACGGCTCGGGGAGCGAGGCGCTGCTCTTCCACGGAGGCCGCTTCCACCGCATCACGTCCAGCGCCGCCTAGCGCACACCGCACACCGCACACGAAAGGCGGGCCCGCGGTCAGCTCGCGGAGTGCACGGTCATCGGCAGTCCGCCGCGGATGCGCAG
>JAJSZB010000499.1:0-4393 GCA_050613715.1 Streptomyces sp. IBSBF 3018 | reverse complement strand
CTCCCCCGCCTGACGCGGCACGCACACCGCGGGCCCGCCCGTCCCGGCACGCCCGCGCCAGCACGCCCGTCCCAGCATCCCCGCCGCCGCCTCACTCCGCCGGCTGCACGTCCCCGACCATCAGCGCGGGGACGTCGCCGCGTCCCGCCAGGTCGCCCGGCGGGATGCCGGGGTGGTGGCCGGTCCTGGCCGCCGTCCCGCCCGCGCCCGCCGCCGCTGCCGCCGCGGCGTCGCCGAGCGCGAGCCGGGAGACGATGCGGTAGCGGTCGCCGCGGTAGACCGAGTGGACGTACTCCACCGGCCGCCCGGTGTCGTCGCGGGTGAGGCGTTCGAAGAGCAGCGCGGGCGACAGCACCGGGACGCCGATCAGCCGGGCCTCCTCCTCGTTGGTGACGGTCGGCTCGATGGACTGCACGGCCTCGTGCACCCGCACCCCGTAGCGCTCGCGCAGCACGTCGTAGAAGTCGCCGGACTCCATGTCGGCGACTTCCAGGCCGGGGACGAACGCGGTCGGCACGTGCAGGTACTCGATCGCCATCGGCTCGCCGTCGACCAGCCGCAGCCGGGCGATGTACGTGACCTCGGCGGCCGGTGAGACGTGCAGCTTGCGGCCGACGCGGGCGCCGGCCCGTACGGTCGCGAACTCCAGCACCTGGCTGGACCAGCTGCCGGCGGCCTGCGGCAGCCGGTGTGCGTCGCGGTCCGGGCTCAGCTCCTGGGTGATCTTGGCGCGGGCCACGAACATGCCGCGCCCGTGCTCGCGCACCAGCAGCCCGGTGGTGACCAGTTCGTCCACCGCGGAACGCAACGTGGGCCGGGAGACGCCGAGTTGGTCGCACAGCGCGCGCTCGGAGGGGATCGGGTCGCCGGGCTTCCGCGACTCGACCAGCTCCATGAGGTGGTCGCGGACGCGTTCGCGCTTCAGTGCGGAGCGCGACGGCTCACTGGTCATGTTCCCTGTCCCTTTCCCGCATGCTGTTCGCCCCCAAGGTTAACCAGATGGTGACCAGTACACCAGCGCACACCGGCATGGTCTGCCCTGTTCCGCCCATGTTACGTCCGCTGCGCGACCCCTTGACGCCACTACTGGTCTATGCCACTTTCTCTGACCAGTACCAGACCAGTTGCCAAGTGGTAAGTTCCACCGCTCCCTCCGAGGTGACTTCTCCGTGAGACCCAGACTTCTCCCCGGCGCGCTCGCCGCGCTGGCCGGCCTGACCCTGCTGACGGCCTGCGGCGGCTCCTCGTCCGGCTCCGACGGCGGCAAGGACGACGCCGCACCCGCGAAGCTCACCGTGTGGATCATGCGCGACAGCGTGGCCGACTCCGTGCTCAAGGCGTTCACCGCCGATTTCGAGGCCGCCCACAAGGGCACCACGCTGGACATCCAGGTCCAGGAGTGGGACGGCATCGGCCAGAAGATCACCAGCGCCCTGGCCAGCAACGACGCCCCCGACGTGATGGAGGTCGGCAACACCCAGGTCGCCCAGTACGCGGCCAGCGGCGGCGTCGAGGACCTCAGCGGCAAGGTCGCCGACCTCCAGGGCGGCGACTGGATCCCCGGGCTCGCCGACCCCGGGAAGATCGACGGCAAGCAGTACGGCATCCCGTGGTACGCCGCCAACCGCGTGGTGATCTACAACAAGGACCTGTTCGCCAAGGCCGGCATCACCACGCCGCCCAAGACCCGCGACGAGTGGATCGCCGACACCACGAAGCTCGACACCGGCGGCACGGAGGGCATCTACCTGCCCGGGCAGAACTGGTACGCCTTCGCCGGCTTCCTGTGGGACGAGGGCGGCGACCTGGCGACCCAGGACGGCGGCTCCTGGAAGGGCGGCCTGGACACCCCGCAGGCGCAGGCCGCCGTCGCCTTCTACAAGAAGCTCCAGGCGCTCGGCGACGGGCCCAAGGACTCCGACGAGGCCAAGCCGCTGCAGGCGGACGTCTTCGCCAAGGGCGACGTCGCCCAGGTCATCTCCACCCCCGGCGGCGCCACCGCGATCACCGCGGCGAACCCGGCGCTGAAGGGCAAGCTCGGCTTCTTCCCGATCCCGGGCAAGACCGCGGACAAGCCGGGCGCGGTCTTCACCGGCGGCTCCGACCTGGTCGTCCCCGAGGCGTCGCGGCACCGGGCACTGGCCTACGAGGTGGTCAAGGCGCTGGCCGGCACCAAGTGGCAGACACAGATCGCCAAGACGATGAGCTACGTGCCCAACCGCACGTCCCTGGCAGGGGTGTTGGCGGGCGACCCGGGCGCCTCCGCGATGGCGGTCGGCGCGGCCAACGGCCACGCCACCCCCAACTCGCCCAACTGGGCCGCGGTCGAGGCCGACAACCCGATCAAGCAGTACCTCACCCAGGTGCTCACCGGCGCCGACCCGGCGAAGGCCGGCCGCACCGCCTCCGACGCCATCGCCAAGGCCCTGAACTCCTCGTCCTGACCGCCCCGCACCCCGTTCCCGCCGACCCCAGGAGAACCGCCGTGCTCAGCGCACCCTCCGCCGACTCCCGGCCGCGCCTGCCGGAGCGGGACCCGAGCCGGGTCCCGCCCGCCCGCACCGGCCGCGGGCGGCGGCCGCTCACCGCCCTGTGGCCGTACCTGCTGATCTCGCCCACCGTGCTGGGCGCGGCGTTCCTGCTGGTCTACCCGCTGGTCAGGAACACCGTGATGTCCTTCCAGCACTACCGTCTCGGCGAGCTGATCAACGGCGGCGCGACCTTCGTCGGCTTCGCCAACTACCGCGAGGCGCTGGGCGACGGCGAGTTCTGGACGGTGGTCAGGCGCACCGTGTGGTGGACCGGGCTCGACGTGGCGCTGATCATGGTGCTCGGCACCCTGGTCGCGCTGATGCTGGCGCGGCTCGGCAAGCGGCTGCGGCTGGCGGTGATGAGTTCCCTGGTGCTGACCTGGGCGACCCCGGTGATCGCCGCGACCACGATCTTCCAGTGGCTGTTCCAGTCCCGCTTCGGCGTCGTCAACTGGCTTCTGGTGCGGCTGGGTTTCGACTCCTACCGCGGCTACACCTGGTTCGCGCACGGCGGTTCGACGTTCGCGATCCTGGTGACGCTGGTGGTCTGGCAGTCGGTGCCGTTCGCCGCGCTCACCCTGTACGGCGGACTGACCACGATCCCGGCCGAGTTGTACGAGTCGGCGCGGATCGACGGCGCGAACGCGTGGCAGGTGTTCCGGCTGGTCACCTTCCCGGTGCTGCGCCCGCTGTTCGCGCTGATCACCTCGCTTGAGGTGATCTGGTGCTTCAAGTGCTTCGCGCAGATCTGGGTGATCAGCGAGGGCGGCCCGAACGGCGCGACCACCACGCTGCCGGTGTACGCGTTCCAGATCGCCCAGTCGCTGCACAAGTACGACCTGGGGTCGGCGGTGTCCACGCTGACCGTGCTGATGCTGCTCGGCGCGCTGGTGTTCAACCTGCGCCGGATGTTCCGCCAGGAGGGCGCGCTGTGACCACCTATGTCACTGGTAAGGCCGGCGCGCGGACGGGGGTGCGCGCGTGGGGCACGCCGCGGGCCCGGGCCCGGGCGCTGCGCCGGCTGCCGCTGAACCTGGCGGCGCTGCTGACCCTCGCGGTCTCGGCGTTCCCCGTCTACTGGATGGTGATCACGGCCTTCAAGCCGACCGCGGACATCCAGTCCGACACCCCGTCCTTCCTGCCGCTGCACCCGACGCTCGCGCACTTCCGCACCGCCGTGGACGCCCAGGGCTTCGCCGGCTACTGGCGCAACAGCCTGTACGTGACCCTGGGCGCGGTGCTGATGTCGCTGGTGGTGGGGCTGCTGGCGGCGTTCGCGGTGGGCCGGATGCGCTGGCGCGGGCGGCGGGCGTTCCTGCTGCTGGTGTTCACCGCGCAGATGGCGCCGTGGGAGGCGCTGCTGATCCCGATGTACGTCATCGCGCGGGACACCGACATGCTCGACAAGCTGTCGATGCTCACGCTGGTGTACTTCATGACCACGCTGCCGTTCACGATCGTGACGCTGCGCGGGTTCCTCGCCTCGATCCCGGCGGAGCTGGAGGAGGCGGCGCGGGTGGACGGCTGCACCCGGCCGCAGGCGTTCCGCCGGGTCACTCTGCCGCTGCTGGCGCCGGGCCTGCTGTCCACGTCGCTGTTCGGGTTCATCACCGCGTGGAACGAGTTCGCCTTCGCCAACACGCTGATCATCAAGAACCAGGACGCCCGCACGCTGCCGGTGTGGCTGTCGTCGTTCAGCAACGTCTTCGGCACCGACTGGGGCGCCACCATGGCCGCCTCGACGCTCTTCATGCTGCCGGTGCTCGCGGTGTTCCTGATCCTCCAGCGCCGCGTCACCACCGGCATGACCGCGGGAGCCGTCAAGGGTTGACCCGCACACCCCCGCGCACACCCCCGCGCAC
>JAJSZB010000498.1:0-4396 GCA_050613715.1 Streptomyces sp. IBSBF 3018 | reverse complement strand
GAAGCGGGGCGCGGGGGCGGGCTGGACCGGGCCCGCGGCGTCGGTGAAGGTGCCGCGGGCGGCCAGGTGCGGGTGGTGCGGCGCCTCGGCGAGCGAGAGCACGGGCGCGGTGCACGTGTCGGCGTCGCCGAACACCTCGGTCCAGGCGTCGCGGGTGCGGGTCGCGAAGCGCTCGGCGACGGCCGCCCGCAGCTGGGGCCAGCGGGCGGGGTCGGCGCGCAGCGCGGCCTGTTCCCCGGTGAGGCCGAGGAGTTCGGCGAAGCGGGCGAAGAACCGCTCCTCCAGCGCGCCGACCGCCATGTGGCCGCCGTCCGCGGTCTCGTAGACGCCGTAGAAGGGCGCGCCGCCGTCCAGCAGGTTGGCCTCGCGGCGGTCCTGCCAGGCGCCGGCGGCGCGCATCGCGTGGATCATGGTGGTCAGGTGGGCGGCGCCGTCCACGATGGCGGCGTCCACGACCTGGCCCTCGCCGTGGACGCGGGCGTGGTGGAGGGCCGCGAGCAGACCGGTGACGAGGTACAGCGAGCCGCCCGCGTAGTCGCCGAGGAGGTTGGCCGGGGCGACCGGCGGGCGGTCGGCCGGGCCGGTCATGGCGAGGGCGCCGGTGACCGCCAGATAGCCGATGTCGTGGCCGGCCGTGGCGGCCAGCGGTCCCTCCTGGCCCCAGCCGGTCATCCGGCCGTAGACCAGCCGGGGGTTGCGGGCCAGGCACGGCTGCGGGCCGACGCCGAGGCGCTCGGCGACGCCAGGCCGGTAGCCCTCGATCAGCAGGTCGGCGCGGGCGGCCAGGTCGAGCACCGCCCGCGCGCCGCCGGGGGCCTTGAGGTCGACCAGCACCGAGCGCTTGTTGCGGTTGGTGAGGTCGTGCTCGGGGTCGAGGCCGAGGCCCGGGCCGCCGGGCCGGTCCACGCGGACGACGTCGGCGCCGAGGTCGGCGAGCAGCATCGCGGCGAACGGGCCGGGACCGATCCCGGCCAGCTCGACCACGCGTACCCCCGCCAGCGGACCCGCCGCCGGGGGCGCCGGTGACCGGTGCGGCGCTGCTGCTGTCACACTCGCGATACTAAGAACGTGTTCCAGTTTTGGCAAGGACTGACTGAGCGCTCGCTCAGGAGGCTCTGCGGGGCGTCAGACGGGGGTCACGCCGAGGCGCCGCCGGTCTCCGCCGCCGTGGCCGCGGCCTTGTCCAGCTGGAACGCCTCGTTGCCCTGGCCGATCCTGGCGTGCGCCTCGGGCCGCTTGCTCTGCAGCACCAGCCCGTGGACCAGGCCGGCCAGCGCGGCCACCGCGATGATCCCGGGCAGGATCCAGCGCAGCCCGTGACCGGGGTCGGCGCCCAGCAGGACCTTGAAGTCCTTGACCGCGAAGAAGGCGATCACCAGCAGCGCCACGGCGGCGACACCCGAGGTGACCAGCCGCCAGAGATGGACGCCTGCCGCGCCGCGCTTGATGAAGAACACGATGACGGCGATGGACGCGACCGCCATCAGCAGCACCACGCCCAGGGCGCCGACGTTGCCCGCCCAGGTGAACAGCCGCATCATCGGTGCGAACGACGGGTCGCCGCCCGGCTTGTCGTCGGTCACCGCGAAGGCGGTGACCACCGCGAACGCCACCACGGACTGCGCCAGCGAGCCGACCAGCGGCGCGCCGCTGGAGCGGGTGGTGCGGCTGACCGCGCGCGGCAGCAGGCCGTCGCGGCCCATCGCGAAGGCGTAGCGGGCGACGACGTTGTGGAAGCTCAGCATCGAGGCGAAGATGCCGGTGATGAAGAAGACGTTCAGGACGTCGGTGAAGGCGGTGCCGAGCCGGGCCTGGTTGAGGTCGAAGATCATGGTGGGGCTGTTGCGGGCGGAGGCCACCACGTGGTCCGGGCCGGTGGCCACGGTGATCGCCCAGGCGCTGAGCGCGAAGAACAGCGTGGCGAAGCCGACGGCCAGGAACATCACCCGGGCCACCACGCGCTGCGGCTTGCTGGTCTCCTCGGCGTAGACCGGGGCCTGTTCGAAGCCGGTGAACCCGGCGATGGCGAAGCACAGCGCGGTGCCGAAGCCGGCGCCGGTGATGGTGCTGGGGTCGAAGGCGTGCACGGAGACGCCCTGCGGCCCGGCGTCGGACAGGAAGCTGATGTCGAAGACCACGATCAGCGTGGTCTCGACGAGCAGCAGCACGCCGAGCACCTTCGCGTTCACGTCGATCTTCAGCGCGCCGAAGACGCCGGTGAGCACGACGCCGCCGAGCGCCGGCCACCACCAGTCGACGCTGTGGTGCCAGTGCTGGGCTATCTGGCTGGAGATCTCGAAGCCGAAGATCCCGTAGATGCCGCACTGCAGGATGCTGTACGAGACGAGCGCGACGAAGGAGGCGGCGGCGCCGGCGGTGCCGCCCAGGCCGCGCGCGATGTAGGCGTACAGGGCGCCCGCGTTGTGCACGTGCCGGCTCATCTCGGCGTAGCCGAAGCTGAACAGCACCAGGACGACGCCGAGGATCAGGAAGATCAGCGGCACCCCGACGATGCCCACGGCGGCGAAGGTGGTGGGCACCACACCGGCCACGACCATGAGCGGCGCGGTCGCCGCGAGGACCGACAGCAGCAGTCCGGGCGTGCCGATCCGGTCGGCACGCAGCGCCCGCTGCTCTCCCTTGAACGTGCTGATCTCGGTCGAACTGCCCGTCAGCATGGCTGCGGTCCTTCCCGGAAGCTGGTGCGGTGTCGGTGGGGCCGGCCCGGCGTCGGTCTCACGAGGAGCCGAAACCGAGCGCGTAGTTGCGCGCGGAGCGGAACTCCTTCTTCGGATCGCGGTCGGTGTACGACCAGGGCGAGCGAGTGGCGAGCCCGCCGATCCGGTTGAAGAGCGCCGCGGCGGCGACCGTGTCGCCGGAGTGGAACTTGCCGAACGCCAGGTAGTTCATGTCCAGCGCCAGCCGGGGGTGGCTGACGCCCTCCCAGTCCAGCCACCAGTCGAAGGCCCAGCGCAGGCTGGTGCGGGCGCGCGAACTGGTCCAGTACGGCTGCCCCGACGGATCGCCGGGCAGCACGCCGGCGCCGGCCAGCACCCGGAACCGCTCGACGAGCGCGACCAGCGGCAGCACCGCGAGCGGCGAGCCCTCCCCCGCCTCGCCCGCCGCCCACTCGGCGAACTCGTACACCTCGTGGAACGGGTCGTCGCCGTCGGTCTTCTGACGTTCCGCCAGGCACATGGTCATCAGATAGTGCGCGTGGTGGTGGCCGCGGTGCCGGCCGCGGACCTGGTCGAAGGCGCGGACCTGGTCGTCGTCGGTGCCGGTGCGGCGGGCCAGCACCAGCAGGCCGAGCCACGGTGTGGGGTCGCCCGGCGCCATCCTGGCCGCGCGCATGCAGGCCTCGCGGGCGGACTCCGGGCTCTGCTTGCCCGCGGCGGCACGGAAGACGGCGGCGGAGGCGGTCAGTGCGGCGGCGTCGGAGCTCTCCGGCTCCGCGAGCTGCCACTCGCGCGCCCACGCGGCGGCGGACTTCCCCTCGCCCAGCACCACCAGGCGGTGCCCCCGGCTGTCCCAGTCGACGCCGGTCCTGGCCAGCAGCGCGCGCACCTCGGTCCACCGCCCCTGCGCCAACGCGGCACGGGCAGCGATGAGTTCCTCGTCACCCAGAGCGGGGTCGAAGGCCACGTCGTCCTTGCCACGGGTGAAGCGGAAGGGTGGCGGCGGTGGGGTCATCCGCGGGCAGCCCTCCACGGCACGTGTTACGTCAAGTGATCGCGAACAGCCAACCGGTAAACGGTCCCCGGCTACAAGGCTGCACCTGTTGTCTTGCTGTAGTCCCGTATGGTTGCAGGGGTTTGAGGCGCGCGGTGGCACAGAATCGGACGCTGTCCGGCTGGCGCGGGCGGTGCCGCACCTGATATTCGAAAGCCTGATCGTGGTTGTGTTGGCACGCGGCAGTGGGGACCGGGTGGAATGGACGGCAAGCACGTGGCTCATGAGGACGGCGCCGCGTCCGCCCATCCCCTCGCCTATGTCCGGCGCCGGCACGGCTGGAGCTACCAGGACCTGGCACGGGTGATCGCCGAGCACGCCCGGGCGCTGGGCGTGCCGATGGCCGCCCGCCGGGAGAAGGTGTGGCGCTGGGAGCACTGGGGCGTGGTGCCCGAGGCGGACAGCCAGCGCGCGCTGGCCAGGGCGCTCGGCATCCCGGCCCGTGAGCTGGAGACCCGGCCGTGGCCGCGGTGGCTGCCGGCGCACGGGGGCATGCCCGACGGGCTGCCGTGGACGGTCGAGGGCAGCCGCACCGCGCTCGCCTCGCTGGTCGACGACGCCGGGGGCGACCCGCGCGGCCTCCCGGTCTGCGACGGCCCGGCGCTGCTCGACGCGATCGCCGACTGGGACGCGGCGGAGGCGGAGGGGACGGCGGAGGCGGGGA
>JAJSZB010000497.1:0-4411 GCA_050613715.1 Streptomyces sp. IBSBF 3018 | reverse complement strand
CCCCGACTCCGTGCCCCCGGACTCCGTGCCCCCGGACTCCGTGCCCCCGGACTCCTCCGCGTCGTTCGAACCGGTCAGCCACGCCCTGGACGGCTACATCCCACAGGAGGGCGCGGCCGGCCGCGAGCAGATCCTCGGCGCGGTAAACCTGGACCGCGAGCTGCGCATCACCCGGTGCAACCTCGGCGCCCCCGCCTTCGCCGGGCTGACCGCCACGACCGGCTCCCCGTTCGTGGACCTGCTGCCGCCGGGCGACGTGCCGACGGTGACGCGGCGGCTGCGGCAGGTCCTGGACACCGGCGAGGCGCATGTCGCGCGGGTGCAGCGGCTGCGCCGGGACGACGGCTCCGAGCTGGTCGTCTCCATGAGCATCCTGCCGGCCGCGGAGCAGCAGGAGGGCCTGACCGTCTCGCTGATCGCGATGGCCAAGCGGCTGCACCTGTACGCGTCGGAGACCGCGATCGGCACGTCGCTGGACGTCGGCGAGACCACGCAGTCCCTCGCCCAGTCGCTGCTGGCCTGGGGCGATGTGGCGGCCGTCGACCTGGACTACGCGGTGTGGACGGGCGAGGCGGTGGTGGAGCGGCCGCAGGGCCGTATCCGGCTGCGGCGGGCGGCGCTGGTGCCGGACCGGGTGTGGCCGGAGGGCTATCTGACGCCCGGCGACGACCTGCCCGCCGAGGCCAGCCGGCTGCTGTCGCTGGCGGTGCGGCGTGACGACGTGGCGCAGGCCGTGGTGATCCCGGAGCGGGAGACGATCGAGCGGGCGCTCGGCGACCCGCGGCTGGTGCGCGCGCTGGTGCCGGGCGACCGGCCGGCCGCTGTGGCGTGCATACCGCTGGTGCTGGAGGGCCCGCAGGGCGGGCCGCCGGTGGTGCTGGGCGTGGCGGAGGTGTGGCGGCGCCCGGACCGGCCGTTCCACGACAGCGAGCTGCTGGACCTCCAGGAGCTGGTGGCCAGGACCGCCCACCACGTCGACCTGGCCCGGCAGCACCAGCGCGAGCACGCCCAGGTGCTGGCGCTCCAGCGCCGGCTGCTGCCGCGGGCCGGCGGCGACACCATCGAGGTCGCCAGCGTCTACCAGCCGACCACCCCCGACAGCGCGGGCGTCGGCGGGGACTGGGTGAACAGCTTCCCGCTGCCCGGCGGGCGCACCGCGCTGGTGGTGGGGGACGTGGTCGGGCACGGGCTGGGCGCGGCGGCGGCGATGGGCCAGCTCAGCATGGAGGCGCGGGCGCTGCTGTCGGCGGGGCTGGCGCCGGACGAGGTGCTCGAACACCTGGACGAGACGGTGACGCTGCTGGACGACGCGGACGCGGGCCTTGCGGCCGGGTACAGCGCGCTGGGCTCGACCTGCTGCATCGCGGTGTACGACCCGGTGAGCCACCAGGTCGTGGTCTCCAGCGCGGGCCATCTGCCGCCGGTGCTGGTGCTGCCGGACGGGAGCGCGCGGACGCTGGCCGTGCTGCCGCACCCGGGGCTCGGGGCGGAGTTCGCGGTGCGCGAGCCGTTCGACGTGCACACCTTCGACGCGCCGCCGGGCTCGCTGCTCGCGCTGTACACCGACGGGCTGGTGGAGGACCCTGCGCTCGCGATCGACGAGGGCATCGGCCGGCTGCGGGACGCGGTGGGCCGGGTGCACCCGTGGGACGACCTGCGGGTGGCGGCGCGGCGGGTGGTCGCCGAGGTGGCGCCGCGCGGCCACGCGCGCGACGACGTGACGCTGCTGCTGGCCAGGACCGCGGGCTGTCGCAAGCGGGACACCGCGGCCTGGCGACTGCCGGCCCGCGCCGACTCGCCGGCCCGGGCCCGCTCGCTGGCCGCGGCGCTGCTGCGGCAGTGGAGCACCCGCGAGGAGGTGCGCGACAGCGCGCTGCTGGTGATCGGCGAACTGGTCGCTAACGCGGTGCGGTTCGCGACCGGGCCGATCGGCGTACGGCTCATCAGGACCGGCCACGACCTGCTGTGCGAGGTGGGCGACACCGGCAACGGTATGCCGCGGCTGCGGCGCGGCGACCTGCTCGACGACCGGGGGCGCGGCCTGCACGTGGTGCACAAGCTCACCACCCGCTGGGGCGTGCGCTGGACCGACACCGGCAAGGTCGTCTGGGCCGAACTGGCCCGCTAGCGCGCCCTGTTCGGGCGGGGCGTCGGTTCGGGCGAGGGGGGCAGGCCCGCGCGAGGCGTCAGGCCCGCGCGAGGCGTCAGGCCCGGGCGAGGGTCAGGCCCGCGCGCCCCGGCGGCCGGACGCGCCCCGGTGCTCGCGCGCCGCGCCGGGCCCGCTTCCGGAACCGGTCAGAGCCACTCGCCCTCGACGGCCGTGGCGGTCAGGCCGGGCGCGGCCGCGTACAGGACGGTGCGGCTGCCGGGCTTCTGGCCGGCGTCGTGGGCGCGGCGCAGGATGTCCAGGACGGCGGCGCCGCCGCGGTTGCCGGTGGTGTAGCTGTCCCGGCTGTGGGCCAGCAGCCCGGACGGCCAGTCCTCGGGCATGGTCTGCTCCATGTACTCCAGCACCCGGGTGCCGCCGGGGTGGGCGAGCAGCAGGTCGGGGTGCCAGGGCTGGGCGTCGTCCTCGTGGCGCCGGCGCAGCCACTCCCACATGGCGGTGACGGTCTGCTGCACCGCGCGCGGGCCGCGGCGGTCCATCACGAAGTGCGTGCCGTCCTCCCGCGTCTCCAGCCGGTGCAGGTCCCGGGTGCCGGGCAGGGTGTGGTGCCAGGAGGCGTCCAG
Source organism: Streptomyces sp. IBSBF 3018 (assembly GCA_050613715.1). Taxonomy (GTDB): domain Bacteria; phylum Actinomycetota; class Actinomycetes; order Streptomycetales; family Streptomycetaceae; genus Actinacidiphila. The sequence continues at coordinate 1,681 of JAJSZB010000497.1, read as the reverse complement.
GCGCAGCACGGACTCCGCCCGGGGGCGGCCGGTGACCACGGCGGCGACCGCGGTGTCGGCGAACAGCAGCCGGACGATCACCGACTCCAGGCTGTCGTCGGCGGGCTGGTACGTGGTGCTCAGCGCCTCGGATATCACGACCAGGACCACCCGGTCGGGGTCCGCGGCGACCAGGTCGGCGGCCAGCGCGAGGGAGCGGGTGCCGGCGATGCAGGCCCACTGGGTGGCCGGCAGCAGCAGCGTGTCGGGGCGCAGCGGCAGCCGGTTGGCCAGCGCCACGTCGAGGCCGGGCAGCGCCGGGGTGGTGGAGTTGCTGGTGATCAGGCAGTCGACGTCGGAGGGGTCCAGGCCCGCGGCCTGCAGCGCGCCGCGGGCGGCCCGCTCGCCGTAGTCCTGTACGGCGGCCCAGGCCGGCTCGGTGCGCTCCTGGACGGTCTGCGGCGCGGGTATCGCCTCCAGCGCGGCGATCGCCCGCTCGACGTCCTGCTCGGTGAAGCCGTCGCGGGCCAGCGCCTCGCGGGCCGCCGTGCCGGTGGTACGCAGGGCCCCGCCAGCGCCGGGCGCGACCGCGGTCTCCAGCGGCAGCATCCAGCCGCGGGTGTCGATGCCGGTGCTCGCGGCGATGCCGTCGATCCGCGACGCCCAGGGCGCGTCGGGGTGCCGGTCGTGCACCTCCGCCAGGATCTGGCTGGTCCCGACGGCGTTCTCGCCGTGGATGACGGCGGGAGGGCAGAGGTATGCGGCCACGATGCGCACCTTTCTCGGCGGAAGGGGGTGGGCCCGGAACGGGAACGGGCGGACGGGGACGGGGACGGAACACGAACGGGTCGCGTCCTGTTCCGACCGCCGGCGTCCGTAACGACAATACCCGCCAAACGGACATTTCCGCTGTGACCAAGGCAACTCAGGCCGCCGTGAGTTCCTGTGAGACGCGGCACACCGCACTCGCCGGACGGGGGCGGCGTCACGTCCGCTGCGGCTGGGGGCGGTTGGGGGCGGCTGCCGGCAGCGGTGGTGCGGGGCGGTGCTGAAGTGGTGCGGAAGTGACGCGGAAGGGGTGCGCCATGCTGGGCGTATGACCGACATCTCGCTCGTCCGGGGCGACATCACCGACCAGCGCGTCGACGCGATCGTCAACGCGGCGAACTCCTCGCTGCTGGGCGGCGGCGGGGTCGACGGGGCGATCCACCGGCGCGGCGGCCCCGAGATCCTCGCCGCCTGCCGCGCGCTGCGGGCCTCGCAGTACGGCAAGGGGCTGCCGGTGGGCCAGGCCGTCGCGACGACCGCCGGCCGCCTGGAGGCGCGCTGGGTCATCCACACGGTGGGCCCGGTGTGGTCCGCGACCGAGGACCGCTCGGACCAACTGGCCTCCTGCTACCGCGAGTCCCTCCGCGTCGCCGACGAACTCGGCGCCACCTCCGTCGCGTTCCCCGCGATCTCCACCGGCGTCTACCGCTGGCCCCTCGACGACGGCGCCCGTATCGCCCTCACCACCACCCGCACCACCCCCACATCGGTGACCGACATCCGCTTCGTCCTCTTCGACACCGCCGCCCACGAAGCCTTCGCCCAGGCCCTGGCGGAGCCCCCTGCCGGGCCCCGGGAGACCCCCGAAGGCCCCGACGCCTGAGCGTCCGGCCGGGGCCGGGGGACGGGCGGCGGCGCAGGGGCACGCACCGGC
>JAJSZB010000496.1:0-4418 GCA_050613715.1 Streptomyces sp. IBSBF 3018 | reverse complement strand
TCCCGGGAGCCGGGGGCGTGGCAGGGGCAGGGGGCGTCGCGGGCGTCGAAGGCGTCACGGGCGGGCTCCGGAGTAGAAGTCCTCGATCAGGTCGCAGACCCGGTCCACCGCGTCCTGCGTCAGATCGGGGTAGAGGGGCAGCGCGAGGGTGCGGGTGCAGGCGGCCTCGGCGGCCGGGAAGTCGCCCGCGCGGTGGCCGAGTCCGGCGAAGCAGGGCTGGAGGTGCAGCGGGCGCGGGTAGTACGTCTCGGTCTGCACGCCGTGCGCGGCCAGGTGGCGGGCGAGGTCGTCGCGGCGCTCGGCCTCGATCAGGTAGACGTAGAAGACCGGGTCGCCCTTGGCGCCGCGGTCCACCACGGTCGGCAGCCGCAGCACGCCCGGCACGCCGGCCAGCCGCCGGCCGTACGCATCGGCCAGTTCGGCGCGGCGGGCGATGTCCGCGTCCAGCCGGGTGAGCTTCGCCAGCAGCACCGACGCCTGGATGTCGTCCATCTTGCTGTTGCAGCCCGCGAGTTCGCTGCTGGTGTTGATGGTGGTGAAGTCCCCGAGGGTGCGGCCGAACCGGCCGTGGTGGCGCAGCGCGTCCGCGATCCCGGCGATCCCGTCGTCGTCGGTCAGCACCGCCCCTGCGTCGCCGATCGCGCCGAGCGTCTTGGTCGGGAAGAACGACAGCACCCCGCCGGCGCCGAACAGCCCGGCGTGCACACCGTCGCGGCGCATCCCGATCGCCTCGGCGCTGTCCTCGACCACGGTGAGCCCGTGCAGCCGGGCCAGCTCGTCCAGCCGCCGCACGTCGGCGAGTTGGCAGAACAGGTGGACGGGCATCAGGAACCGGCAGCGCGGGGTGAGCACGCGCTCCACCGACGCCGGGTCCAGGGAGTACGTCGCCGGGTCGATGTCCGCGAACACCGGCCGGCCGCCCGCGAGCACCACCGAGGAGGCGGAGGCCACGAAGCTGAAGGCCGGCACCACGACCTCGTCACCCGGCCGCAGCCCGGCCGCGCGCAGCAGCAGGACCAGCGCGTCCGTACCACTGTTGACCCCGATGACATGGCGGGCGCCGGTGTAGGCGGCGAGCGCCCGCTCCAGCTCCGCGACCTTGCTGCCGTGCGAGAACTTCCCGTCTGCCAGCATCTCGTCCAGATGGCGTTCGATCAGCGGCCACAGCGCGGTGAACGTCCCGGCCTGGGTGAAGAACGGGACGGCGGGCGGTTCGGCGGCCCGTGCGGCGGCCGCGGGCCGGTCCGCGCGCTCGCCCACGGCCCGGTCCGCGCCCTGGTCCGCGCCTCGCTCCGCGTCTTGGCCCGCGTCTTGGCCCGCGTCTTGGTCCACGCCTTGGTCCACGGCCTGTCGGGAGTCCATCTCTGCCTCTCCGCCTTCCGGTTGTCCCGGCTGTCCCCGGTCGTCCCGGCTGTCTCAGATACGCAGATCAGACCGTAGGGCAGAAAACGGGCGCGAACGGCGGGGCGCGGCGCGGCTGTTGTGGTGATTCACGCGAAATGGGAGCGACCGGCGCGTTTCATTGACTTCATCCCGTTCCGGCGCGCAGGCTGGCCCGCGTCGCACCCGCGTCGCACCCGCGTCGCACCCGCGTCGCACCCGCGCCGACCCCACGCCGAACTCGCGGGTGGACACACGCCGATGGAAGGTTGATGCAGGAGATGCTGCGCACGCTGGTCGTGGGCCTCGGCCGTGCCGGGTCGGGCCTGCACCTGCCGGTCCTCGCCAAGGCACGGGAACGGCAGCCGCGTTGCTTCGCGCCGGAGCCGGTGGTCGGGTTCGACCACGACCCCGGCGAGCGGGCCCGGCACACCGGGGACGGCCTGCGGGTGGTCGCCTCCCTCGCGCGGGCCCGCCGCCTGCTGGACCCCGAGCGGACGGTCGTGCACGTCTGCACACCCCCGCTGGCCCGGGCGGAGTTGGTGGCCGAGCTGCTGCGACTGGGCTTCCGCAGACTGCTGTTGGAGAAGCCGCTCGCGTCGGGACCGCAGGACCTGACCCGGCTGCTGGAACTGCTGCGCCGGCCGGGCGTGCGGGCCACCGTCGTGGCGCCGTGGCTGGCCAGCACGCTCACCGACCGGCTGGCCGCCCTCGTCCAGCGGCCGTCCGCGCTGGGCGAGTTGCGGCAGATCTCGATCGTGCAGAACAAGTCGCGCTTCCAGCGCTCGCTGGCCACCTCGGGCCATCCCACGGCGTTCGACGTGGAGGTCCCGCACGCGGTGGGCGTCCTGCTCGCGCTGGCGGGGGACGCCGAGGTGGTCTCGGCGGCGTGCACCGACATGCACGTCGACGGGCGCAGGCTGGCCCGGCTCGGCAGCGCCACCGTCCGGTTCGCGCACCGCGGCGGGGTGCGCAGCGTCGTGCGCTCCGACCTGACCTCGCCGGTCCGCGAGCGCCGGATCACGCTGCGCTTCGACCGGGGCGCCGCGGTCGGCCACTACCCGGCCGACTCCTCCGACCACCACGCCCACCTGCGCATGATCCTGCCGGACGCGCCGCCCGAGCCCCGCGCGGTGTTCCGCGACGACGCCCTGACGGCGTTCGTCGTGCGCGCCTACGCCGACTTCGCCGCGGACGGCCCCGGACCCGCGGAGGTCCAGCGCCAGGCCCGCGTGGTCGGCCTGCTCACCGACGCGAAGAACATCGCGACCACGCCCGGGACCCCCGGCCCCCGAAGGGAGTTGGCCGGTGCACGCTGAGTCCGCGGGTGGGGGACGCACGAGGCGGGCGCAGGGTGCGGGGTGCGCGGCGTGCGTCGCCGGCTCGGGGTCCGCGGGGTACGCAGCGTGCGCCGCCGGCACGGAGTCCGCGGGGCGCACGGGGTGCGTCGCCGGTACGGGGTCTGCGGGGCGCACGGGGTGCGTCGCCGGCACGGAGTCCGCGGGGCGCACGGGGTGCGCGGGGGCTGTGCCCGCAGGGGCTGTGCCCGCAGGGGGCGCGGCCGCGCGGTGCGCGCCGGTTGCGCAGGCTCCGGGTCGCCGACCCCGCCCGACCGGCCCGACCGGCCCGACCGGCCCGACCGGCCCGTCCGGCACGCCCGTCGCGCGCGCTGCCGCCGTCGCCGGCCGTCGGTCGCGGGAGCGCCTCGGGTGAGTCTGTTCAGCCCTGCCGACCGCGATCTGCTGCTCGACCTGCTCGCCCTGCCCACTGCGGGGCCGCTCGAAGGCGGACCGGGCGCGCCCGCACCGCAGTTGTGGCAGGCGCAGCGCCGATACGCCGCCGCGGCGGCGGAGTTCGGCTGCGCGGTCGTGCACCACGCCGCGCCGCCGCCCGACTGCCTGGACCGCGACGACGTGCCGCTGCCCGTGCGCGAAGCCGCCGCGGCCGACGCGGAGTTCCTCACCCGCCAGCCCAGCATGGTGCTCGCGCTCGGCCCGGCCGACGCGCCGCGCGAGCGGACGGTCATGTTCAACGTGCACCTCGACACCGTCGCGGGCCTCGAAGACGTCGCGTTCGACGGCGAGCGCTTCCACGGGCGCGGCGCGATCGACGCGAAGGGACCGGCCGTCGCGCTGCTGACCGGGCTGCGCCACGCGGTGCGCGAGCAGCCCGAGTCGCTGCGCGACACCCGCATCCTGGTGCAGGCCGTCAGCGGGGAGGAGGGCGGCGCGCTGGGCACGTACGGCACCCGCCCGCTGGTCGAGGCGGGACACCACGGCCGGCTCAACGTCTTCTGCGAACCCACCGGCGGCCGCGCCTTGTTGCGCTGCACCGCCGCGATGACCGCGCGGCTGAGCGTGCACGGCAGCGACGCGATCGACGACCGGCCCGGCGCCGGCCACAACGCCACCGTGCTGCTCGGCCACCTCGCCCAGCACCTCGCCGCCGCGCTCGACCCCGCACTGGACCCGGCCGACGGCCAGGTGTGCGTCGCCGGGCTGCACACCGGCACGCTGCACAACCGCGTCTACGGCAGCGGGCAGTTGCTGCTCAACCTCTCCTACGGCTCGGCCGCCGCCGGCCGGCGGCTGGAGGGGCTGCTGCGCGACGCGGTCGCCGAGGGGCTGCGCTCGTTCACCGCGGCCTTCCGGCACAGCCGGCGGTTCGCCCGCACCGCCGCGGACGCCGCGGACATCGTGCGGCTGGAGTGGCTCAAGCGCGGCCTGCCCGCGCTCGGCGGCGACCAGTCCCGGCCGGGACCGCTGCTCGGCCCGCTGCTCGCCCGCGCCGCCGTGCCGCTGTGGCCGGCCGCGGAGCCCGGCTTCACCTGCGACGCGATCTGGATGTCGGGCGTGCCCGGCGCCGAGTGCGTCGTCCTCGGCCCCGGCCGCCTCGACACCAACCGCGCCCACGCCCCGGGCGAGTTCGCCGACCTCGCCGAGTTGGACGCCTTCGCGGCGACGATCCCCCGCCTCCTCGCCGCCTTCCCCACCACGCCGGACCGCCGCCCCCCGGAACGTCCGCGTAACGACCCACCG
>JAJSZB010000495.1:0-4431 GCA_050613715.1 Streptomyces sp. IBSBF 3018 | reverse complement strand
GGGTTCGGGCCGGGCGCGCAGGCGGCCTACGGGCCGGGCGGGGGGCTCGGCGCCGAACAGGACGCGGACTACGGGATCGTGATCAGCCTGGACGCGCAGGGGTCGAGCGGGCTGCCCGACCCCGACCGCCCGGCGCTGCGCGAGCGGATCTACCGGGTCGCCGAACTCGCCTTCGAGCAGGCGCGGATCGCCGGGACGCGGCTGGTCCAGGAGGACCGCGGCGACGGCATCATCGCGGTGGTACGGCCGCGCGTCGCGGCGCGCGTGGCCGGCGAGTGGACGGAGTACCTCCACCAGAACCTGCGGGCGGTGAACCGGGAGTTGCGGCGGCCGCTGCGGCTGCGCGCCGGGCTCGCGGTCGGCCCGTTCCGCACCGACGCGCACGGCTTCTCCGGCGGCGCGGTCGACCTCGCCTGCCGGATCGGCAACTGCGCGGAGGCCAAGGCGGTGTTGGACGCGGCGCCGGGAGCGCCGCTGCTGGTCGCCGTGAGCGACCGGCTCTACCAGGACGTCATCCGGCACGGCGGGCGGTGGATCGAGCCCGGCCACTACCGCCCCTTCGACGTCTCGCTCCAAGAGGGCCCGCAGCGGCCCTGGTTCATGGTGGCGGGACGCACGGCGCCGCCGCTCCCCGAGGGAGGGGAATCCGCGGCATCGGGGGACGACGCGGGTTCTGCGCCGCACGGCGCAGGGGAGCGGTGGCCCGCGCACGGCACGGACCCCTCGGGCACAGACCCGGTAGGCACAGAGCCGGCCGGCACGAACCCGGCGCGGCGACCGGGGCCCGGTCAGGCATCCGGGTCGCGCGGGGCGGCCGACCGTACGGACCGCGGTCACGGCAACGACCGCGGGGAACGCACCGACCGCGGCGATCGCGGGCGCCGTGACGGCCGTGCGGACAGCCCTGGTTTCCACTTCGGTCCGGTCACCCACCACGGCTCGGGCCAGGTCCTCCAGGGCCAGTTCGGCGACCTCACCTTCGACAACCGGCAGGGCGGCGGCGCGGGCAACCAGCCGCCGGAGCAGGGGAGTTCGCAGGACGGCGGGGGCCCGCGGCGCGGCTCGCGCGAGACCCCGCGGCGCGGCGCGCAGGACGACCCACAGGACCGTACGCAGGGGGGCGCCTCGTGAGCGGCGAGGGCGCGGGAGGCGCGGCGCCCGCGGCACCGGCCGGCGGCGCGGGCGGCCCCGCGGGCGCGCGGGGACCCGGTGGCGCACCGGCCGGCGGGGGCGCGGGCGCGGGAGGCGCCAACCCGGCGGGAGGCGCGGGCGCGCGTCCCGACCAGGCCCAGCCCCAGGCCGAAGCCCCCGCGGCCGAGGGCTTGTTCGGCGGGGGCGGTGAACCCGGTGCGAAGGACGGCCGGACGGACGCGGGCGGTGGCGCGGCCCGTATCGCCCGCGAGTCGCGCGCCGCGTTCTCGCTGCACGACGCGAGCACGTACATCGGCGGCGAGATCGGCTCGGTCAACTTCCAGTTCGGCGACGCGGGTTCGTTCGGCCGGCCGCAGCGGCTGCTGGCCGGGCCGCTGCCGGAGGACGAACTACGCAGGCTGCGCGACCGGTTCGCGGAGCCGCCCGGATACGCCGCGCTCAAGGCCCAGTTGGCGGCCGACCGGCTGCTGGTGCTGTCGGGACAGCCGGGCACCGGGCGGATGTTCACCGCGCTGTCGCTGCTGGACGACATGGCCCGCGGCGCGGTCTCGCGGCTCGACCCGCACACCGACCTGGCCGCGCTCGACGGCGACGGCGCGGTGGCCGAAAGCCACGGCTACGCGCTGGAGCCGGCCGCCGCCCGGCTGCCCGCCGAACTCCACCTGGACCGGCTGTCGCGGACGCTGGCCGGACGCGACTCGTACGCGGTGCTGCTCACCGTGCCCGATCCGGGCGACGCCAGGGCCGCCGGACGGCCGGGCGAGGCGGCGACGGGGCTGAGCCGTTACCACCGGCTGCACGAGCCGGCCGCCGCGGACGCGGTCCTCGCGTCCCATCTGACGGCCGAACTCGGCGAACAGGCGGATGTGTTGGAGGCCACGGCGCTGGAACTGGCCGGGCGGCCGTCGGTGCGCGCCGCGCTCGGGCTCGACCGCCTGCTGCCGGCGGAGGCGGCGCGGTTCGCCGCGCTGGTCGCGAGCTGCACGACCGGCGCGCTCGCCGAGGACCGGCTCGTCGCGGAGTGCCGGGGCTTCCCCGCCGCGCAGATCCACCAGTGGTTCGGCGGCGGCGCGGACGAGGCGCTGCCCGCGCTGCGCGACGCGGCGTACCGCATCGCGCTGGCCGTCTTCGGCCGCGGCTCGTTCAACACCGTCGCCGAGGCCGCGGAGTTGCTGGCGTGGGAGCTGGCGGTGACCGCCGAGCCCGAGCGGGTGATCGGCCGGCCGCTGCTCGGCGACGGGCTGGAGGCGCGGCTCGCCTCGACCCGCGCGGTCACCGAGGTGCGGCCGCAGCCGCTGGTCAGCGGCGAGGACATCCCGGTGCGCACGGTCAGGTTCGGCGGCGAGGGCCTGGCGCCCGCGCTGCTGGCGTACGTGTGGGAGCACCACCACAACATGCGCGGCCCGGTGCTGCGTTGGCTCGACTCGCTGTGCCAGGACCCGCGGCCCGACGTGTGGACCAGGGCCGCGGTCGCCTCCGGCGAGCTGTGCCGGCACGACTGCGTGCACACCCTCAGCGAGCTGCTCACGCCGATGGCCGAGGCCGAACAGGCCAGGCGCGGGCTGTTCGTGGCGACCGCGCTGGAGTCGGTGCTCGGCGACCCCCAAGTGGGCGCCGCGCTGCGGGCGGTGGTGACGTCGTGGGGCGAGAGCGCCGACGCCAACCTCCGCTGGACGGCGGCCGCGGTGCTGGCCCGCGGGACCGCCACGACGACCGTCTCCGAGGCCCTGGGCCGGCTCGGGCGGATCGGCACCTGGGAGGAGGGCAGGCTGCGCGCGGTCGCCGCGGAGAGCGTGGTGCACCTGGCCGGTTTCAGCTCCTCGCGCGAGCCGCTGGCCCGCATCCGCGGCTGGCTCGGCGACAACCGGCGCGAGCACCAGGACCTGGGCCTGGTCGCGACGTTGACGCTGTGCGACTTCCTCACCGACGACGTGTGGAACCCCGCGCCCGAACTTGACGGGCTCGGCTCCTGGCCGCTGGCGCTCGCCCTGTGCGCGGCGCACCCTGAACGGGCCCGGGAGATCGCCGGGTTGCTGTGGACCGCGCTGAACACCAGCCGCTCGTACGAGCCGGCACTCGAAGCGCTCTCCGGCTGGCTGCGCGGCTGCCACGGCAAGCCGTGGGAGGAGCAGGTCACGTCCTTCCTCCCGCTGCTGGTGTTCGGCCCCGACGACCGGCAGCGGCTGCTGTCGCTGCTGAAGGAACTGTCCGACGACCCCGACGCCCCGCTGGGGCAGGAGCAGACCCACCGCCTGCGGCAGGCGATAGAGAGAGCAGGGACACGATGAGCAACAACGGGTGGCAGCGGCAGGGGGGCTGGCAGCAGCCGCAGGCGGCGGCGGGGCCCTGGGCGAGGGTCCCGCAGGACGTGGAGCTCCCCCACCAGCTCCAGGGGCCGTTCCTCAAGGAGTTCGTGCCGCAGGGCGGTTACAAGCACCACGGCGCGCAGATCGCGTCGGTGGTCTTCTACCGCAACGGCGGCTACAGCGTGATCACCGTGCGCGGCGCGCAGCACCACGACAAGCCGGTGTTCGGCAAGCCGACGTCGGTGTGCCACATCGCCCGCGGCCGGCACCAGGCGTCGTTCGAGATGCAGCTGCCGACACTCGGCGACCAGGCCGACTTCACCTGCGCGGTGGACGTGAACTGGGAGGTCGCCGACTTCCATCTGGTCGCCGAGAAGCGGGTGGTGGACGTGGAGAAGATGCTGCGGCCGCCGCTGCTGGCCCGGTTGCGGTCGATCACCCGCAGGCACGGCCTGGACGGCGCGCAGGCCGCGGACGAGGCGATCCAGGCGGAGCTGTCGGGCGGCAACTGGTCGGCCTTCGGCACGGACATCGGCCTGATCACCCAGGTCTTCGTCCGCATCGACCTGGGCCGCGCCGCGTCGGACCACAACCAGCGGATGCTCCAGGTGCAGCACACCGCGACCGTCCAGTCGGCCGCGGACCGCGCGAACGCGGCGCGGCTGCAGGCGAATCTGACCGACGCGCGCCGGCTGATCGAGGCGGGCGAGGCGGAGCAGTACGCGGTGCTGCTGGCACAGGACCCGTCGCGCGCCGCGGAGGTCTTCGGCGCGCTCCAGGCGGAGGCGAAGGAGCAGCGGCAGGGCGCGCTGGAGTATCTGACCCGGCTGATCGACAAGGGGGTCGTGCAGCGGCACCAGGTCGAGGGGCAGGTGCAGATGCTCATCGACTTCGCGCGGACGGTGAGCAAGGGTGTGTTCGACAACGGCCTGCCGCAGCCCGCGGTCGGCCTGATCCCCCCGCCGCCCCCGGC
>JAJSZB010000494.1:0-4461 GCA_050613715.1 Streptomyces sp. IBSBF 3018 | reverse complement strand
CCCCTCGCCTCTGCGCCCGTCGCCCCCCCGCCCGTCGCCTCCGCGCCTCCTCCGCATCGCTCGGCCGGGTCAGCTCCTCCTGGGACGTGCGGCGACGCCGTCCTTCACCCTGACCGCGTTCCCCCGGCGGGGTGGTACGCCACCTGCGGGCGGAGATCCTGAGAGCGCTCTCGCCGCAACCTTGACGTCCTGGCATCCGCACGAGTTCAATCATTGGCGATCAAATGTCTATACCAAGGCCCGCGCCCTGGTAGCCCCGCGCCCCGAGCATTCCCCCCATCGTTCCGCACCCGACGCCCCCGCATCCGCGCAGACCCGCGGGTGTGCGGAGATGTCGGAAGGCAGCCCCCCATCCGGGCCGTGCCCCGGCCGCACCGTCGCCGGCGCCGGTCCGCCTGCCGTCTTCCAAGGAGGAGCACATGGTCTCCAGACGTACCTTCGTCACGGCGCTCGGCGCCGGCGCCGTGGCCGCCGCGGCGAGTTCGCCGCTGTGGTCGGACAGCCTGTCGCCCCGCGCGTCGGCGGCCACCGCGTCGCTGCCCATCTCGTTGAAGAACAACTCGGGCAACGGCACGGTCTACGCGTACATCAGCGGCTCCGACAGCAGCGGCTGGCCCGGCTTCGTCAACTCCAGCGGGCGCTTCCAGCGGCTGCCGAGCCCCTCGTCGGTGCTGACCCCGGTCCCCGACTACTCCATCCAACTGGGCGCCTCGGGTTCCGCGGCCACCACCTTCACGCTGCAGGACTACGTGATCGGCGGCCGGGTCTGGTTCTCCGTCGGCAAGAAGATCCAGTTCTTCGTCAACCCGCCCGGCGGCAACGGCGGCGTACCGGGCCTGGTCCAGCCGGGGTTCACCAGCAGCGACCCCAACTGGCTGACCAACTGGACCTTCTGCGAGTTCACGTACAACTCCGCCAACCTGTACGCGAACATCTCCTACGTCGACATGGTCGCCCTGCCGATCTCCATGGCGACGACGGGCAGCGGCGGTTCGCAGTCCGTCGACCCGCTGCCCTCGGGCGCGCTCGCCTCCATCGCCTCCGGGCTCCAGGCCCAGCACGCCGCCGACGGCGCGCCCTGGGACCGGCTGGTGGCCACCGACTCCTCGGGCGCCGCGCTGCGCATCCTCGCGCCCTCCCACTCGCCCGTCGACTTCGGCAGCTACTGGTCCAACTACGTGGACCGGGTCTGGAGTTACTACCAGTCCCACACGCTGACCATCAACGGCCAGGGCAGCATCGGCTCGTACTCCGGCACCGTCTCCGGCAACACCCTGGTGTTCTCCGGCCTGAACACCAACGGCGTGCCGTTCACCAAGCCCAGCGCCGTCGACATCTTCGGCTGCGCCAGCGGCCCGCTCTACAACTCCGGCGGCGACGCGCGCGGCGCGGTCGCCGCCCGCCTGGCCGCCGCGCTCAACCGCAGCTCCCTGCTGGTCAGCGGCGGCGGCAACCAGCCCGACGGCGTCTCGCCCTCCGGCTACTACACCGACGCCGTGACCAACCACTACGCGCGCCTGGTGCACAAGTACGCCACCGTGGGCTACGCCTTCCCGTACGACGACGTCGGCCCGACCGGCGCCGCCCCGGTCGACGGCCACATCCAGGACGGCGCGCCGACCTCCTGGACCATCTCGCTGGGCCCCGGCGCGGGTTCGGGCACCACCCCGCCGCCCGGCGGCGGCGGAACGGGCGCGTACGGCACCATCCAGGCCGAGTCGTACAGCGCGCAGAGCGGCACCCAGACCGAGAGCTGCACCGACTCCGGCGGCGGCCAGGACGTCGGCTACATCGCGAACGGCGACTGGCTCAAGTACGCCTCCCTGGACTTCGGTTCGTCCTCGCCGGCGCAGTTCGTCGCGCGCCTGGCGTCCGGCGCGGCCAGTGGCGTCAGCGGCGCGGTCCAGGTGCGCATCGGCAGCACGACGGGCACGAAGATCGCGGAGATCGACTTCGGCAACAACGGCGGCTGGCAGAACTGGCAGACCGTCCCGGCCAACGTCACGTCGTCGGTGACCGGCGTCCACGACGTCTATCTGGTGTTCTCGTCGGGCAGTTCGGCGGACTTCGTGAACATCAACTGGTTCACGTTCACGAAGTAGGCGTCGTCGGGCGGCAGTCGGCTGCCGCGGGGGAGCCCCGGCCGCGGGTGCGGCCGGGGCTTCGCCGTTCGTGCGGTTCGGGCGGCGTCCCGCACGAACGGCGGAACACCTCACGAATTGTCATGGACCGAACACTTGTGGAGACCGCGACCCCCGTGGTGCTCTGGTGACTTCTGGTGTGGCTGATGCCAAGGAGGCGCAGGAACCCCATGAAGAAGCGAATGATCGCCGTGGCGGCGCTGATACCGATCCTGCTGGGCGCGGGCGCGGGCGTGGCCTCGGCGCAGGCCGCCTCGCAGCAGGCCGCCTCGAAGCCGGCAGCCGTGAAGCCGGCCGCTGTGATCACCTTGACGTACGACGCCAGCCGGGCCGGCAAGTGGGCGGCCGCCATCACGCAGGGCGTCCAGAACTGGAACGCCGCGGTGCACAACGTCCGCCTGGCGCCCGCGAGTTCGTCCCGCACCGCCAACTTCGTCTACGTGGCGACGAGCGGCTGGCCGCAGACGACCCTGGGTCCGTTCTACCCCGGCAGCGGCCGCGGCGAAGTGGACCTCGGCCAGGAGGCGGTGACCGAGGGCTACGACATGACCCGTATCGCGGCGCACGAGACCGGGCACATCCTCGGGCTGCTCGACGACTACAGCGGACCGTGCTCGGAGCTCATGTCCGGCCACGGGCCCGGCACTTCGTGCACCAACGCCAAGCCCGACGCGGCCGAGGCCGCCGAGGTCGACAGCTACTACGCCTCGGCGCCGGCGGCCGCGGCGGCCCGCCCCGCGCAGCAGCGCGTCGTCGTCGACGTGTGGTCGGCGCGGGCGGCAACGCCCGTGCGGGTGGGCTGAGTTCAGAGCGCCGGGTCCGGGCTCGCCGCGTCCGGGTGTCGAGTCCCGTGCCCCGAGCCGGGGCGTCGACGTTCGGGCGCCGGGTCCGGGTCGGGCGCACCGGACTCGGCGCCGCTGGGCGAAAAGTTGGTCTAGTCCTCTTGACGCGACAGCGTGAGCGCGGTTTGGTACGTACCAACTCAGGCCCGAGATGCACGCTCCCCCCACCACTTCACGCTTGAGGGGCATCCATGCGCTTTGCGAAATGGGCGGCTTCCGCCTCCGCGCTCACGCTCGCGACCGCCGGCGCGGTCTTCGCCCTGGCCCCCGACGGCAATGCCGCGGCGACCAACGCCTACTCCGTCGCGCCCTACGTCGACATGTCGAACAGCCAGGAGGGCCTGCTCGACACGGCCATCACCGGCCACGGCCTCAAGGCGTACACCGCGGCCTTCGTGCTCGGCTCCGGCTGCAACCAGATCTGGGGCGACACCCTCCCCATCGGCAACGACTCGTTCACCGACCCGCTGATCGCCAAGGCGAAGTCCGAGGGCGCCTCGCTCATCATCTCCTCCGGCGGCGCGAGCGGGCTGCCGCTCGCCTGGACCTGCTCCACGCAGAGTTCGATCGACGCCGGCTACCAGGCCCTCATCAACGACTACGGCGTCACCCAGCTGGACTTCGACATCGAGGGCGCGGCGGTCGCGGACACGGCCGCGGCGACGCGCCAGATGCAGGCGATGAAGGACCTCAAGGCGTCCAACCCGAACCTGAAGTTCTCGGTGACGCTGCCGGTCCTGGCCAGCGGGCTGACCAACGACGGCGTGAACATCGTCAAGGCCGCCAAGAACGTCGGCGTCAAGATCGACGTGGTCAACATCATGACCATGGACTACTACTCAGGCACCGGCACCGAGATGGGCCAGGGCTCGGTCGCGGCGGCGCAGGCCACGCTGGCGCAGATCCAGGCCGTCGACCCGAGCTACGGCTACGCCAACCTCGGGATCACCCCGATGATCGGCAAGAACGACGACGGCTCCACGTTCACCCTCGCCGACGCCCAGACCGTGGTGAACTTCGCGGCGCAGAACGGCGTCGGGCGCCTCGCGTTCTGGGCCGTCACCCGCGACCAGGCGTGCGGCGGCAACGCCAACTCCCTGCCCACGTGCAGCGAGATCAGCCAGAGCCCGCTGGCGTTCACCGACGCGTTCCTGCAGTACACGGGCGGTTCCGGCGGTACGACCACGGGCGGCACCTCCACCGCCGGCGGTACGACGACGGGCGGCACGACCGCCGGCACCACCACGGGCGGTACGACGACCGGCACCACGACCGGTGCCACGACCGGCGGCACCACCGGGGGCACCACCTGCACCACCGCCGCGTGGAGCGCCTCGCAGGTCTACACCGGCGGCAACACGGTCTCGTGGAAGGGCCACAACTGGAAGGCCAAGTGGTGGACGCAGGGCGAGGAGCCCGGCACCACCGGCGAGTGGGGCGTCTGGCAGGACCTCGGCCCCTGCTGACCCGCCCCGCCC
>JAJSZB010000493.1:0-4466 GCA_050613715.1 Streptomyces sp. IBSBF 3018 | reverse complement strand
CCGTCGATGTCCCCGCTGCCGTCCGCCTCCGCCGCGTCCGCAGCCGGCCCGTGCGTGCGGCCGGTCGCCTCCGCGGCCCGCGCGGTGAGCGCGTCGGCCGCGGCGCCGAGCAGCGCGGTGCGGGCGGCGGCGAGGGCGACGAAGTGGTCCTCGCTGGCCGCGCCGGCCGACGCCTTCTCCGCGGCCTCGGCGACGCGCGACGCCAGCGGCGAGCCGACCAGCGCCTGCGCGAACAGCGCGAGATCGGCGGCCTGGTCGGCCTGCGGGCGCAGCAGACCGGCGACGAGCGCGCGGTCCAGGGCGTCCGCGGCGGCGAGCGCGTCGTCCAGCCCCTCGACGGGGGCGGTGAGCAGGTCGGCGCGCATCATGCCGCCCTGTTCGCGGGGAACCAGGTCATCTCCGGCAGCGGCGCGGTGGTCGCGGCGAACTCCAGATAGGCCAGGTGGCGCAGGAACCGGCTGAAGACCGGCGCGGCGTCCGTCCGGTCCGCCATCGGCGGGCGGGTCAGGGAGATCGCGTACTCGATCGCGGCCGGGCCGGGCTCGCCCTGTTCGCCCGCCTCCGCCTCGACGCGCAGGTAGCGGGCCACGCGCGCACCGCCGTACTGCAGCACCGCCTCGCCGAGCAGCGCCCGTATGTGGTTGCAGAGGCCCCCCCGGGCGCCGCCGCAGGGCCGGTTGTTGTTCGTGCTGCACGCGTACGCGAAGTCACCCGCGGCGACCGACGACACGTAGACCCGCGCCGCGTCCGAACCGCTGGAGACCACGCCTTGCAGCCGCCCGTCCGCCAACTCCACGAACGGCACCTTGGCGAGCTTGCGCGGCCGGGCCGGCGCCACCACCCGTGCGGTACTCGAACGCTCCCACTGCGACGACATGCCGACTCCTCTGCGTCCAGGGCATGGAAAAAGGGGGGTGTCCCGCACACCGTTTCCCGGCGGGACGTGATCGAAAGTACCGCCGGGCACTGACAATCCCGATCACCGCGAACCCCTCCACGACCCCCCGGCACGCCTGTCGCTGACATTCCGTCAGGTCAGCGGCCCGGCCGCGGCGTCGGGCCCGGTCCCGCGGCCCGCCGTACGCCGCCGCGGCCCGGCGGCGGACCCGGCCGCCAGGCCCGGCCGCCAGGCCCGGAAACCCGGTGGAACACGCCGCCTCCCCCGCGTAGGGTCCGCGGCATGAGCACTCGCACGTTCCGCATCACCGTCCGGGGAGTCTTCGACGGGCTGAGCCCGCAGCAGCGGGCGGACCTGTCGGCGGACGCGGCGGAGCACGACGTGCTGCGCGCGGCCTTCACCCCCGAGGGGCACCTGAGCTACGACCTGGCCGCGCGGTCCGCCTTCACGTTCCGCTTCCTGGAGTCGGGCGAGGCCGAGGAGGACATCGTGGCGGCGTCCGGGCGCGCCGAGGCCGCGGCCCGCGCGTGGCTCGACGAGCGCGGCTACGGCTACAAGAACCTGCGGTCCCAGGCCGAGGACCTCTCGCAGGCCGCCCTCGGCAAGCGCCGGCGCCGCGAGGCGTCCCGCCCCACCACCTGAACGACCGGGGCAGCCCGCGCGGGCCGGGTCAGCCGCGCGGGCCGGGTGAGACGCGCGGGCCGGGTCAGCCGGTCCACGCGGGACGCGTCGGGTCGTCCGCGCGGACCACGACGTCCGCGGCCTCCTCCGGCAGCGCCTCCCGCGCGTAGCGCGCGTACGCGGGAAGCGTCCACCGTTCCCCCGCCTCGGTCCTGCGCTCCAGCGCCCCCGCCGAGAGCCGCAGATGGACCGTCAGGTCGAACGGCAGCCCCTGCCCGAGCAGCAGCGGCCCGTCCAGCACCAGCACACCTCCCGGCGGCAGCGCCACGTAGTCCGCGCGGGTCGAGCGGTCGGTCGCGGGATCGCGCAGCGACGGCAGCGCGCGCCCGCTGCCGCCGGGTCCGAGCGGGTCGAGCACCTCGCGCCGCAGCGCCCCGGTGTCCAGCCACAGCGTGTAGTACGCCTCGACGTCCTCGTGCCCGTACTCCAGCCGCAGCGACGCCGGCCGCCAGAAGTCGGCCGCGCGCACCCGCAGCACGGGCCGGCCCAGCGCGGGCAGCGCCGAGGCCAGCGCGTCGGCGAGGACGCCGGTGCGGGCGGCGGGCGCGCCGTCCACCGCGACCCGCCACCAGGAGCCCCCGCCGGGCGGCGCGGTCGTCGCCAGGCGCTCCGCGAGGTCCGCGGCCATCCGGTCCCAGGTGATCGGTTCCAGTCGCACGACCTCATTCTCACCCGCGGCGACTCCCCTCCTCACCCGGCGGTCGGTCCCCGCCCGCACCCGGCGGCCCGGCCCGGCCGTCGCCCCGCCGTCACCCGGTCGGCGCAGACCGGGCGGCCCGGCGGGGCGCGGACGGCGACCCTCGGCCCCGGCGCAGAGCCGCCCGCCTCACCCAGGTGGTGGAAATGATCGACAAATCACCCGTCTGCCGCCATGCGCGATCCCTCACTTCCTGTGAGCCTGGAAGAACTCATGGTGACCGTCCCCATCACCCAGGAGAAGAGCGCAATGATCCTGTCCATCTCCGGCGTCGTTCTGCTCGGCGTCATCGTGTTCCTGTTCTTCCGCAAGGACGGCCTGAAGCCCTCGCACGGCGTGGTGTGCGCCCTCTTCGGGTTCTACATGGCCAGCACCGCGATCGCGCCCAGCATCAGGGCCGGCGGCGCGAGCCTGGCGGGTCTGATCGGCGGTCTGAAGATCTGAGCACACACGCCTGCGCGCCGCGGCCGCTCCCGCCGCGCGTGCCACGGGTCCGGCGGCGGCCGACGCCGCGCCGGGCCCGTGCACGGGTTCTCCCGGTCCGCCCCCGTCACCGGGCCACCGGGTCCTCCCCGTGTCCCCCGCTGCCCCGCGGCGTCCGCGTCCCCCGCGCGCCCCTCGTACCGCGACCGGTACCCCCACTCGAACGACCCATGGAGCACCCGTGGCCAGGCGTCCCCTTCCCAGCATCCTGACGAGCGGCCGGCCGGCCCTGGTCCGCGGCCGCGACATGGCCCGCAGCGCGGCCGACGGCGCGACCGACGTACTGCACCCCGTGATCATCATCGCCCGCGGCATGCGCCGGCAGGCCGCCTGGGCGGGAGCCTGGTGGGCGCGCACCCCCAAGGACCGGCGCGGGCCGGCCCTGCTGCTGGCGGCCGCCGCCGTGGTGATCGTGGTGATGATGCCGTACGGGCCCGTCCTCGCGCTGGTCGCGCTGGCCGCCTCGGCGGCGTGGATGGGCCGGGACCGCACCGCACCGGCGCCCGCGGGGCCGACCGAGGCGGAGTCGGTGCGGCTGCGGTCGCTGTACGAGGCGCTGGTGCCGTACCTCTCGGTGCCCGGCGATCCGGCGCCGCTGTACGCGCCGGACGGCAGCTGGGAGCGGGTGTTCGACGAGTACGCCTTCGAGGAGGGCCGGCTGACCCGGCTGCACCTGCGCTACCCGGCGTACTTCACCGACGGCGAGGCGGACTCGCGGGCCAGGGTCGAGCAGTTGCTGCACGCGAAGGCGGGGCGCGGGCGGGAGTACCGGTTCGACTGGAACGAGGAGGAGAACCACCTCGGCCTCACCGTGCTGCCGCCGCTGCCGACGGACGTCGTCGCGCAGCGGTTCGTCGCGTCGCCCGGCGAGACGGTGCTCGGGTTCACCGACGCGGACGCGGTGCAGCGGACGGTGCCGGTGGTGGTCGGCGAGGAGCGCCGCGACGCGCCGCCGGTGGTGTGGCGGACCGGCGCCCGCTCCACCGAGCCGCACCTGCTGGCCCTCGGGCAGCCCGGCACCGGGACGACCACACTGCTGCGGTCGATCGCGCTGCAGGCGCTGCAGCACGGCGACGTGGTGGTGCTGGACGGCAGCGGCACCGGCGAGTACGCGTTCCTGGCCGGGCGGCCGGGCGTGCTGGCCGTCGAGGACGGGCTGCTCGGCGCGGCGGCCACGCTGGAGTGGGCGGCGCACGAGACGGAGCGGCGGCTGATCGCGGTCAACCGGGCGCGGCAGTCCGGCAGTCCGGTGCCGGAGGACGTACGGCGGCCGCTGTGGATCGTGGTGGACCGGCCGGCCGCGCTCAGCCAGCTCGCGCACGCGGAGGGGCGGCCCGACCCGCAGAACCTGCTCGACGTGCCGCTGCGGCACGGCAGGACCGCGAACGTCGCGGTGGCGGTGGCGGACCAGCTCGACGCGACGGAGGCGCTGGCGCCGGTGGTGATCGCGCAGACCCGGGCGCGGGTGGTGCTGGGCGGGCTGGCGCCCGAGCACGTGGCGGCGGTGCTCGGGGAGCGGCCGCGCACGACGCCGGCCGGGGAGGTGCCGCCCGGGCGCGGGTACGCGCGGCTCGGGGCGGGACCCGTGCTGCGGGTGCAGGTGCCGGTGACGCCCGATCCGTTCGACGAGGAGGCCTCCGCGGCCGCGCGGGACGCCGTCCTCTCCCTCCTGCCGGGCGCCGAGCCGCCCGTGCCCGTCCCTCCCTC
>JAJSZB010000492.1:0-4489 GCA_050613715.1 Streptomyces sp. IBSBF 3018 | reverse complement strand
GTCGCGGCCCCGGCCCGCGACCGTCCCGGGGCGGCCGCCGCCCGCCGCGCCCGGCTGCGCCGCAGGATCGCCGACAACGCCCTGGCGTACGCGTTCCTCGCGGCCGGCATCCTCTGCTTCGCGGTGTTCTCGTGGTACCCGCTGGTCCGCGGCATCGTCCTGAGCTTCCAGCAGGACAACCTGATCACCGCGCCGCAGTGGGTGGGCCTGGACAACTACCACCACCTCTTCGACGACCCGCTGTTCTGGACCGCGTGGAAGAACACCGCGGAGTTCACCGGGCTCGCCCTGCTGCTGGGCTACGCGGCGCCGTTCGCGATCGCCGTGCTGCTCAACGAACTGCGGCACTTCAAGGCGTACTTCCGCATCGCGGTGTACCTGCCGGTGATGCTGCCGCCGATCGTCAGCGTGATGCTCTGGCAGTTCTTCTACGATCCCGGCGGCGGGCTGTTCAACACCGCGCTGCGCGGCGCCCACCTGCCGACCTCGCAGTGGATACAGTCGCCGCACACCGCGATGATCTCGCTGGTGCTGGTGTCGACCTGGTCCAACATGGGCGGCGCGACGCTGATGTACCTGGCGGCGCTGCAGGCCATTCCCGGCGAGCTGTTCGAGGCCGCGGAGCTGGACGGCGCCGGGATCTGGGCGCGGCTGCGGCACGTCACGCTGCCGCAGATGCGGTTCGTGATGCTGGTCCTGCTGCTGCTCCAGATCATCTCCACGATGCAGGTGTTCATCGAGCCGTTCCAGCTGACCGGGTTCACCGACCCGTCGACGATCACCGTGATGACGCTGATCTACCGCTACGCCTTCGCGGTCAACAACGACTTCGGGCTCGCGGCCTCGATGAGCGTGCTGCTGTTCGCCGTGCTGGGCGTGTTCGCCGCGCTGTACCTGCGCCTGACCCGCGAATCGGACGGTTGAGCCCCATGACGACCCGCAGCCTGATCTCCGACCAGGAGCTGGCCAGACCCCGCTACCGCGCGGTGTACTTCGCCGTACTGACCCTGACCACCGTGCTGTTCGCGGCGGCCTTCCTCTTCCCCCTGTACTGGATGGCCAGTTCGGCGCTGGAGACGCCGCGCGAGTTCGCCGCGCAGACGCCGACGCTGCTGCCGAAGTCCGTGCACGTGGCGGCGTACCGCGACGCGTGGAGCCAGATGGACATCGCGCACTTCTTCCTCAACACCGTCTGGTACGCGGCCGGCGGCTGGGCGATCCAGATCTCGGTGGACGTGTGCGCCGCGTACGCGCTGTCCAAACTGCGGCCGGCCTTCGGCAAGGCGATCTTCGCCGGGATGCTCGCCAGTCTGATGCTGCCCTCGGCGGCGCTGCTGGTGCCGGCCTACCTCACCGTCTCCGACCTGCCGCTGCTCCACCTCAACCTGCTCAACACGCCCTGGGCGCTGTGGCTGCCGGGCGCGGCGAACGCCTTCAACATCTACGTGCTGCGGCGGTTCTTCGACCAGATCCCCGGTGAACTGCTGGACGCGGCGAGCATCGACGGCGCGTCCCGGCTGCAGACGCTGCTGCGGGTGGTGCTGCCGCTGTCGCGCCCGGTGCTCGCGGTGATCTCCATCTTCGCGGTCGTCGGGATGTGGAAGGACTTCCTGTGGCCGCTGCTGGTGCTGCAGGACCCCGACAAGCAGACGCTGTCGGTGGCGCTGCACCGGCTGTCCACGTCGACCACGCAGGTGCCGCCGACCGAGATGATCGCGGGCCTGTCCATCGCCGCGGTGCCGATGATCGTGCTGTTCCTGTTCTTCCAGCGGCACATCCTCGGCGGGCTGTCCGCGGGGGCGCTCAAGGGCTGACCGCCCGATCCGGCCGCGGCGTCGCGCCGCGGGCGCGGTCCTGGCTGCCCTCCCACCGGACCTTTCACCCCTGTTCATCCCGTTTCACACCTCCCGTTCCTGATCACGCAAGGAGTCCGTTGCCGTGGCCGACCAGCCCGTCGCAGCCGATCACGCCGAGTCCGCCGAGCACGCCGCGTGGTGGCGTGACGCCGTCATCTACCAGGTCTACCCGCGCTCCTTCGCCGACGGCGACGGCGACGGGATCGGCGACCTGGCCGGCGTACGCGACCGCCTGCCGTACCTGGCCGGGCTCGGCGTCGACGCCCTGTGGTTCAGCCCCTGGTACGCCTCGCCGCAGGCCGACGCCGGCTACGACGTGGCCGACTACCGCCGCATCGACCCGGCGTTCGGCACCCTGGAGGAGGCCGAGGCGCTCATCGCCGAGGCGCACGCGCTGGACCTGCGGATCATCGTGGACGTGGTGCCCAACCACGTCTCGGACCAGCACGTCTGGTTCCAGGAGGCGCTGGCCGCGGGGCCCGGCGCCGAGGCCCGGGACCTGTTCTGGTTCCGGCCCGGCCGCGGCGCGGACGGCGAACTGCCGCCGAACGGCTGGCAGTCGGTGTTCGGCGGGCCCGCCTGGACGCGTACCGCCAATCCCGACGGCACGCCCGGCGAGTGGTACCTGCACCTGTTCGCGCCCGAGCAGCCGGACCTGAACTGGAACAACCCCAAGGTCCGCGAGGAGCACGAGAGCGTGCTGCGCTTCTGGTTCGACCGCGGGGCCGACGGGGTGCGGATCGACTCCGCGACGATGCCGGCCAAGGACCCCGCGCTGCCGGACTTCGACCACGACGCGCCGCCGACCCCGCACCCGTACATCGACCGCGACGACGTGCACGCGATCTACCGCGCCTGGCGGGCGCTGGCCGACGGCTACGAGCGGCCGCGGGCGCTGATCGGCGAGGTGTGGCTGGCCGACCCGGTGCGGTTCGCGCACTACCTGCGGCCCGACGAGATGCACAGCGCCTTCAACTTCGACTATCTGAACTGCCCGTGGGACGCGGGCGCGCTGCGCCGGGTGATCGACGCGACGCTGGACGCGCACGCCTCGGTCGGCGCGCCGGCCAGCTGGGTGCTGTCCAACCACGACGTCACCCGGCACGTCACCCGCTACGGCCGCGCCGACACCTCCTTCGGGATGTCGCTGCGCCAGCACGACACGCCGAGCGACCTGGCGCTGGGGACGCGCAGGGCACGCGCCGCGCTGCTGCTCGACCTGGCACTGCCCGGCGGCTGCTACCTCTACCAGGGCGAGGAGCTGGGCCTGTGGGAGGCCGAGGACATCCCGGACGCGCTGCGCCAGGACCCGATCTTCCACCGCACCGGCGGCCTCGACATCGGCCGCGACGGGTGCCGGGTGCCGCTGCCGTGGTCCGGCGACCGGCCGCCGTTCGGCTTCAGCCCGCGGGGTGCGAGCGCGCCGCCGTGGCTGCCGCAGCCGCCGGAGTGGGCCGCGTACACCGCGCGGGCGCAGGACGGCAGGCCCGGCTCGATGCTCACCTTCTACCGGACCGCCCTCGGGCTGCGCCGCGGCGAGCGGGGGCTGCGCGGCGCGGACTTCCGGTGGCTGCCGGAGCCCGCCGCCGGCGTCCTCGCCTTCGCCCGCGGCGAGGGCTTCTTCTGCCTCGCCAACCTCTCGGGCGCCGCGGTGCCGCTGCCGCCCGACGCGCAGGTCCTGCTCGCCAGCGACCCGGACCTCGACCCTGCGGCGGGCGAGTTGCCGGACGACACCACGGCGTGGCTGCGGCAGCGCTGACCGCGCGCGGCGCCCGTGCAGGACGGGCGCCGCACCGGACCCGGAGAGTCGAGGAACCGATGAGGAGAGCGGGCGGCACGTCATGACGCGGAGACTGGCGGAAGTGGCCAAGCGGGTGGGCGTCAGCGAGGCGACGGTGAGCCGGGTGCTGAACGGCAAGCCCGGGGTGTCGGACAGTACGCGGCAGGCGGTGCTGACCGCGCTGGACGTGCTGGGTTACGAGCGGCCCACCCAACTGCGCGGTGTACGCGCCCGGTTGGTGGGGCTGGTGCTGCCGGAGCTGCAGAACCCGATCTTCCCCGCGCTCGCCGAGGTCGCGGGCGGCGCGCTGGTGCAACTGGGCTTCACCCCCGTGCTCTGCACCCGGTCGGCCGGCGGTCTGACCGAGGCGGAGTACGTGACGATGCTGCTGGACCAGCAGGTCTCCGGCGTCATCTTCTGCGGCGGCCTCAGTGCGGACGAGTACGGCGCGCTGCTGCGGCGCGGGGTGCCCGTGGTGCTGCTCAACGCCGCGGTCGACTACGCGGCGATCCAGGCCGAGCTGCACGCCGAGGGGCCGCCGGTCCGGTCGGCCGCGCGGTCGGCCGGCCATGACGCTCATGGCGCGGCGCTCGGCCGGGTCCAGGAGCGGGCCCAGGAACGGGCGTTGGCCGGTCCCCACGTCCGGGTCCCGGTCACGGTCCCGGCCCGGATCGGCGAGCGGCGTCCCGACCGTGGGCCGGGCGCGGACCGCGGACCGTACCGTCCCGCCGAGCGGCGCCAGGAGCACAGGGCGTCTCCCGGGCCGGGTTTTCCGCAGGTGTCGACGGATGATGTGGCGGCGGTGCAGCAGGCGTACGCGCATCTGACGTCGCTGGGTCACACCCGGATCGGG
>JAJSZB010000491.1:0-4514 GCA_050613715.1 Streptomyces sp. IBSBF 3018 | reverse complement strand
GTCGGGGGGTACGGAGTCGGGGGACGCGGCGGAGTCCGCGGGCGCGGGCGCGGCGGTGTCCTGGCGCGTAGCCGGGGACGCCGAGGATGCCTCGGACGCCGAGGACGAGGGAGAGGGCTGACCCGGCCGCATACTTCATTGAATAGCACAAATGCCCACATTGCTCGCACAGCCGACCCGGCCGCAGAACTACGCGCACCGGCGGCGGGCCCCGCGGCGCGCGCGTACCCGGACGACGGGCCCGCGGCGGCCTGGCGTACCGGGCGAGGGGCCGGGCGGGGCCCGTCAGGTCAGGCCGGGAGCGGGGCGGGGGCCGGTCCCGAGAGGGCGGCGCGGGCGCGTACCAGCAGGTCGGCGGCGGCCGGACCGGGTTGCAGCGCGGCCAGCAGCACAAGCCACAT
The DNA here is from genome assembly GCA_050613715.1 of Streptomyces sp. IBSBF 3018. GTDB lineage: Bacteria > Actinomycetota > Actinomycetes > Streptomycetales > Streptomycetaceae > Actinacidiphila. The sequence continues at coordinate 4,113 of JAJSZB010000491.1, read as the reverse complement.
CTCGTGCAGCCTGTCCTCGATGAGCGCCCGGCCGTCCATCGCGTCGGAGACCGTGTGCAGGCCGAAGAACGCGTAGACCACGGTGAGCGCCGCGGTGTCCGGCGCGACGCCCGCGGCCAGGTCGCCCTCGGCCCCCGCCTCGCGCAGCAGCGCGGTCACCGTCTCGACCCACGCGCCGAACGCCGCGGGCACCGGCGCCTCGATGGCCTTGCGCTCCATCCACAGCCGTGAGCCGGCCCGCACCACCACGTCGTCGCGGAAGGTGCGCGCCACCGCGAAGCTCAGCGCCACCAGCTTCTCCAGCGCCGACACGGGCAGCGCCCGCACCTGCGCGATCAGGCCGGGCCAGGTCGCGTACGTCGCCTCGACCACGGCGAGCGCCAGCTGTTCCTTGCTGTCGAAGTGGAAGTAGATCGCGCCGCTGGTACGGCCCGACCGCGCGCTGATGTCGCTGATGCTGGTCCCCGCGTAGCCGCGCTCGTCGAAGAGCCGCGCCGCGGCCTCCACCAGATACCTGCGCGTCGCCTCGGCCCGTTCCTGCACGTCCACTCCGCCATTTCGCCCGCCGCCGAAAGCCGCCCGATTCGCCGGGAGCCACCGAAGGCCCTTTGTCGACGGGCAGCAATGTAGCGGGTCGGCGGGCCGCTTCGGTAACACGACGGACATGGCGCGGACATGATGCGGGTGCGGAAAACGCGAATGCGAGTTTCTCTTTTTATATGAGGAATTCGGTCGGCGGTCCGGCCGTCCCGAACGACGACGCGGATCGCGACGGCGCGCACGACGGCGCGGATCGCGGCGCGGATGACGGCGCGGACGACGGCACGAGCCGTGCCGCGGGCCCCGGCGCGGACCCTGATGCGGGCCCCGGCGCAGACCCAGGTGCGGACCCAGGTGCGGACCCTGGTGCGGGTCTGCGCGTGGACCTCGACGCGGGGCTGAGCTGGTCGCGGACCGTGCCGCGCGCGCTGGTGCACCGGACCTCGCCCGCGGAGGTGCTGCTGACCGACGTCCGCGCGGTCGGCCGGGGCGGCGGCGCAGGCGGTGGCGCAGGCGGGGGGCGCGGCGACGGGGGCGAGGGAGGCGGCGCCGGGCTGTTCCGAGCGGCGGCCTGCTGGCCGCGCTCGCACGCGACCTTCCCCACGGACGGCAGCGACCTGCACAGCCCGCTGCTGGTCGTGGAGACGCTGCGGCAGCTCGGCATCTATCTCCCGCTGCGGTGGTACGGCGTGCCGTCCACCGCCCAGTTGCTCATCGACGACCTCTTCTTCGCGCTGCGCCCCGGCAGCGAGCCCCTCGCCGGCCACGGCGGCACCGAGGTCGGCTGCTCCATACGGGTGACAGACCCGCACTATCGCCCGGACGGGGGACTGGCCGCGTTGCGGTTGACGGTCGCGCTGCGGGCCGGCGGCCGGCTCTTCGCCACCGCGGGCGGCGGCGCGAGGTTCCTGTCCGCCGAGCGCTACGCGGCGGTACGCGGTGGTCTGCTGCACGCCCGGCGCACGCCGCCCGACCCCGGCGGACGCCCGGCGCCCGCGCTGCTCGGCGTCGCCCGCAGCGGTGACGTACTGGTCGCGCGGCGGGCCGGCGGGCTCACCGTCGAGCCCGCTGACCTGCGACAACCGTTCTTCTTCGATCACCCGAGCGATCACGTGCCGGGCATGGTGCTGCTGGAGGCGGCGCGGCAGGCCGCGGCCGAGGCCAGCGGTGGAGTGCTGCTCCGGCCGCTGAACGGGCGGATGGCCGCGGTGCGGTTCACCGAGTACGAACCGGCGGCTTTGGTGGAGGCCGTGCCGCACGACCGGACGTGCGTCTTCCGGGTCCGGCAGGGCGGCGTCGCGACCGCGTACGGCGTCCTCGGCTTCGGCCGACACGCCGTGTGACGGAACGCAGTTGCTTGACGACCCTACGTCACGGTCCATAACGTAGCGATCGTTATGTTCCGGGTGGCGCCGGGGCCTCCGCCGTGTGTGTGCGGCGGCGCCCGGCGGTGGCCGGAGCCCGGCGCCGCGCGCGTCCACCGGCATGTCCCAGGCATGTCCCCGGCTTGGCGACGGCGCGCGGGCCGCCTCGCCGCCGGAGCACACGGGCGTTCCCCATCCGTGTGCTCCGGCATTCCCCGAACGGAATTCCCCAGTGACCCAGTCATCCCCTTTTCCCCTCCCCTCACGGCTTTCCCCTCGCGGGACCTCCCCGCGGCCCGCGGAGCGCCCGCCCACGGAGTCGGCGCCGGAGCCGACGGCGGCCGCGACGCCGATGGATTCCGCGCGGTGCGCGCGGGCAGCGGATTCCGCGGATTCCGCGGGCTGCGCGGATTCGGCGTCCGCAGATTCCGTGGGTCGCGCGGCGCACGCGGGCGCGGCGGACGCGGCGGAATGCGCCGGCGGCGCGGGTGAAGCCGGCGCGGCGGGCGCGGCGGAGTGCGCCGGCACATCGGGTGAAGCCGCCTCGGCCTGCTCGGGCGGTTCGGGCTCCGCGGCGGGCTCGGCCGAGCCTGCGGGCGCCGCGTGCTCGGGCGGCTCGGGCGCCGCGGAGGGCTCCACGGACTCGGTCCGCTCGGCGAACTCGGTGGGCTCGGCCTGCTCGGGCGGTTCGACGGGCTCGGGCGGTTCGGACACCGCGGCGGGCTCGGCGGGTTCTGGCGCTGCGCCGGACTCGACGCGCTCGGTGGGCCCGGCGAATCCAGGCGGTTCGACGGGCTCGGGCGGTTCGGACACCGCGGCCGGCTCGGCGGACCACGTCGGCGCGGCGGGCTCGGGCGGCTCTGGTGCTGCTGGCGTCGCGGCGGGTTCCGGCGCGGCCGGTGGCGCGGTGGGGCGGGCGGTGCCGGGGCCGACGCAGGCGTCCTCGGCGGCGCGGCCCCGGGCGTCGGTGCGGCGTACGCCGCTGCTGTCGTGGACGCCGGACGCGATCGTCTTCGACTGCGACGGCACGCTCATGGACACCGAGCGGCACTGGCAGGATGCCCGCGAACTGACCCTGCGCGAGCACGGGCTGCGCGCGCGTCCGGGGTTCGCCGAGCGAGCGAAGGGCGTGCACTACACCCAGTGCGGCCGGCTCATGGCCGACGAGGCCGACCGCCCCGACCTGGGCGGCGCGCTCACCGACGCGCTGCTCGAACATTTCCGCGCGCTCGTGGCGGCCGACCCCGTCACGATGCCGGGAGCGGCCGAACTGGTCGCGCACGCCGCGGCGTTCGCGCCCCTGGCGGTCGCCAGCAACTGCCCGGCCGACGTGGTGGAGACGTGCCTGTCCACGGCCGGGCTGCTCGCGTACTTCGACCACATCGTGGTCCCGGACAGCGCGGTGCGCCCCAAGCCCGCGCCGGACGTCTACCTGACCGCGGTCCGCCTGTGCGGCGCGAAGCCCGCGCACAGCCTCGCCGTCGAGGACTCCGCGTGCGGCGTCCAGGCCGCGGTCCGCGCCGGCCTGCGCGTCCTGGGCGTCGGCCCCCGCCCCGAACCCGTCGTCGCCGCGACCACCGATCTCTGGGTCGACCGCCTCGACGACCCCGACGTCACCGCCTGGGCCACCCACCGCGAATCCCGCGCCCTGGCCCACTGACCCCGGCCACGGAGTTCTTGGCCCATCGACCCCCGGCCACGGGGGTCCCGGCCACCGCCCCCGTCCGCCGAGGCCCGGGCTCCCATCGCCCCCGGCCTCCGAGGTCCGGACCCGCCCGCCGTCCGCCCCTGCCGTGCGGCACCGGGCGAAGACTCGACGTCGCCCCGGCGCCGCGTCCCACGGCCCGCCACGTGACGCGCCTGCCGTACGCCAAGGGCGCGGCCCCGACACGGCGGTGTCGGCGCCTGCCGACCGGTGGTCGGTGGTTGGTCGGCTCTCGGCCGGAGGGCATGTCGGGCCTCCGCCGCGCCGCGGTGCCGGCTGCCGCAGGCGAGTCGGCCGCGACGCGGTGCTCCGCCAGTGCCCGCCGACCCGTGGTCGGTCCGCCCCGGCCGCAGGGCAGGCGGGGCTTCCGCCCCGCCGTGGTGCCGGTGCCCGCCGACCCGTGGTCGGTCTGCCTCCCCGGCCGGAGGGGGACTTCGGGCTCCCGCTCCGCCGCGATGCCGGCTGCCGCAGGCGGGCGGAGCGGGTCAGGGGAGGTGGGGGGTG
>JAJSZB010000490.1:0-4559 GCA_050613715.1 Streptomyces sp. IBSBF 3018 | reverse complement strand
GTGGGGGGGTCATGCCGGGGCCGGGGGTCAGACGGAGAGGTCGCGGAGGAGTTTGGCGACGTGGCCGGTGGCGCGGACGTTGTAGAAGGCGTGGGCCACGTGGCCGGTCTCGTCGACGACGACGGTGGAGCGGATCACGCCGGTCACCGTCCTGCCGTACATGGTCTTCTCGCCGAACGCGCCGTAGGCGGTGAGCACGGACTTGTCGGGGTCGGAGACCAGCGTGACCTTCAGGGACTCCTTCTCGCGGAACTTCGCCAGCTTCTCCGGCTTGTCCGGCGAGACGCCGATCACGTCGTAGCCGGCGGCGGCCAGCACGTCGAGGTTGTCGGTGAAGTCGCACGCCTGCTTGGTGCAGCCGGGCGTCAGCGCGGCCGGGTAGAAGTACACGATCGTCTTGCGGCCGCGGTGGTCGGACAGCGCGACGGGCTTGCCGTCGGCGTCCGGCAGGGTGAAGTCGGGTGCGGTGTCGCCGGGGGCGAGGCGCTCGGACATGCAAGCTCCTAGGGCAAGGAACGGGGTGCCGACGAGGCGTGCACCCCGTCATGCTGAGAGACTGTCCGAACGCTACCGAATCGTTCGACGAGCCGATGGAGGCAGTGCGGTGCCCGAAGGTGCCAGGACGCCCGCCCAGATCGAGGCGGAGATTGCCCGCAGGCGGGAGGATCTCGCCGCGACGCTCGACGAGATCGCGGTACGGGTGCACCCGGCGACGATCGCCCGGGACACCAAGGCCAAGGCGGTGTCGGCGCTCGACCGCACGGTCGGCCAGGCCTACGCCGCGGCGAACCGCGCGATCAGCCGCACCCGCGCGCAGTTCGTGGACGAGAAGGGCCGGCCGCGGCCGGACCGCATCGTCCCCGCGGCGGTCGCCGCGGCCGTGCTCGTGGGTACGGTGGTCGGCCTCTCGGTGCGGCGCCGCCGCCGGTAACGTCGTCGCCGTGAGCTCCAACAGTGAACACGACAAGCTGCCGATCCGCATGCTGCACGACCGGGTGCTGGTCCGGCAGGACAGCACGGAAGGCGAACGCCGCAGCGGCGGCGGCATCCTCATCCCGGCCACGGCGGCCGTCGGCAAGCGGCTCGCCTGGGCCGAGGTCGTCGCGATCGGCCAGAACGTGCGCACCGTCGAGGTCGGCGACCGGGTGCTGTACGACCCGGAGGACCGCGCGGAGGTCGAGGTCCGCGGAGTCGCGTACGTGCTGATGCGCGAGCGCGACCTGCACGCGGTGGCCGCCGAGCGGCTCCAGGGCACGGACGACTCCACGGGGTTGTATCTCTGACCTCCGCGGGACGCCCGGGGCGCATCGGCAGACATCGGCAGAAACGGCAGGCGCGGGAAACGCGGGAAACGCGGGAAACGCACGACATGCGGTGACGCACGACACGCAGGCAACCGCACGACACGCACGACACGCAGGGGCGCACCCCACGCAGGACCCGGGGTGCGCCCCTGCGTGTCGTCCTACGCGTACCTACGCGCCCAAACGCGGCCCTCGCGCACCCCCTCCGCGCACCCTCACGCCGTCCAGGACGTCCGCAACTCCTCCAGGAACGCCGTGAGTCCATCCACCACCAGCGCGTGGTCCTCGGCCTGCGGGAGGCCGGAGACGCCGACCACGCCGACCACGCCCGCGCCGGTGACCCGCAGCGGGAAGGCGCCGCCGTGCGCGGCGTACCGGTCGAGGTCGAGCCGGGAGGACGCCTCGAAGGTCGTGCCCCTGGCCCTGAACCGCTCGCCGACCCGCAGGGAACTGGCGGCGTAGCGCTCGACCACCCGGGCCTTGCGCTCCAGCCACGCGTCGTTGTCGGGGGTGGTGCCCTCCAGCGCGTAGTGGAAGAGCCGCTGGCCGCCGCGGCGGATGTCGACGGTGACCGCGGCCTGCCGCTCGCGTGCCAGGCCGACCAGCAGGGAGCCGAGCCGCCACGCGTCGTCGTGGGTGAAGCGCGGGAGGACCAACGCCTCCTCCTGCGCGGCGAGTTCGTCCAGCAGTCCGTCGCCGCCGCGCGCGTCCTGTGTGCTCACGGCTCCACCACCCTTCCCTCGTGCGCCGAGCGGCGCGCCGCTTCGATGACCTCCAGGGTCGCCGCCGCCTCCAGCGCGGTGACCGGGGGCGGGGTGCCGTCGCGCAGTGCGGCGGCGACGGCCGCGTAGAAGGCCGGGTAGTCGCCCGGGAGCGACGGCACCGGGCGTACGGAGCCGTCCGTGCCGAGCGTGCCCCACGCCGACTCCGGCTCGGCGCCCCAGTCCGCGCCCTCGCCGGGCCGCAGGCCCTCGCGCAGCGCCGCCTCCTGCGGGTCGAGCCCGTAGGTGACGAAACCGCCCTCGCTGCCGAGTATGCGCATGCGCGGGCCGAGGCGCGCGGCGGTGGCGCTCATCCACAGGTGCGAGCGGACGCCCGAGACGTGGGTGATCGCGATGAACGAGTCGTCGTCCGCGGTGGTGCCGGCCCGGCGGGCGTCGGCCTCGGCGTAGACGCGGCGGGCCGGGCCGAACAGGGTGAGCGCCTGGTCGACGAGGTGGCTGCCGAGGTCGTAGAGCAGGCCGCCGACGTCGGCCGGGTCGCCCGACTCGCGCCAGCCGCCCTTGAGCTGCGGCCGCCAGCGTTCGAAGCGGGACTCGAAGCGGTACGGCTCGCCGACGCCGCCCTGGTCGAGCAGCGCGCGCAGGGTGAGGAAGTCGCTGTCCCAGCGGCGGTTGTGGAAGACGCTCAGCAGCAGGCCGCGCGCGTCGGCGAGCGCGGCGAGCGCGCGGGCCTGCTCGGCGGTGGCGGCCAGCGGTTTGTCCACGACGACCGGCAGGCCCGCCTCCAGCGCGGCGGTGGCCAGCGGCACGTGGGTGCGGTTGGGGGAGGCGAGCACCACCAGGTCGAGGTCGCCGGCGCGGGCCCACAGCTCGTCGGCGGAGTCGGCGAAGGCCGCGCCCGGGTGCTCGGCGCGGACCTGCGCGCGGCGCTCGGGGCTGCGCGTGACGACGGTGTCCAGCTCCAGGCCGGGCGTGGCGGCGACCAGCGGCGCGTGGAAGAAGGACCCGGCCGGCCCGTACCCGACCAGCGCGACGCGCAGCGGTGCGCGGTCCGGGCGGGTCTCCGGGGCCGCGTCCGGCGCGCCGCCGGGGCGCCCCCCGGGACCGGGGGCCGGGCGCCGGTTCCGTACGTCGTCCGGGGCCGCGGGGGTGGCGGGCGGGCCGCCGGGGGTCTCGGCAGAACTCATGCCGACCACTTTTGCAACACTGTTGCCGAAGTGCAAGCGCACGGCACAATGGCACCGTGCATCCGTCAGCCTCCGGGGCGAACCTGCCCGCATTGCGCGACCACAACGCCGCCCTCGTGCTCGATCTGCTGCGCGCCGCGGCCCGCGCCGGCGGCGGGCTCAGCCGGGCCGGCCTCGCCGAGCGCACCGGCCTGACCCCGCAGGCGGTCAGCAAGATCACCGCGCGGCTGCGCGACGAGGGCCTGGTCGAGGACTCCGGCCACCGCGCCCCGACCGGCGGCAAGCCGCGCGCCGGGCTGCGGCTGGCGGCCGGGGCGCGGTACGCGGTCGGCGTGCACCTGGACGGCGTACGGCTCACCGCGGTGGTCTGCGACCTGGCGGGCCGGCCGGTGGCCGACCTCGGCGTCCCGCTGGACCTCGGCCGTCCGGTCGGCGAGGCGCTCGCGGCGATCGCCGACGGCATACGCGAGGCCGCCGCGCTCGCGCCGGGCCCGGTCCTGGGCGCGGGCGTCGGCGTCCGCGGGCCGCTGGACCACCGCACCGGCGTGCTGCACCGCGTCACCGGCTTCCCGCACTGGCAGGGCTGCCCCCTGCGCGCCGAACTCACCCGCCGGCTCGGCCTCCCGGTCGCCGTGGACAAGAACACGAACGCGGCGGCCCTCGCGCTGCTGGCCGCGGCGCCGGACTGGGAGCGGCCCGCGGCGGACGGGGAGGCTTCGGCGCCGGGCGAGGAGCGGCCGGCGGCGGGCGAGGCGGACATGTCGGCGCACGACGCGGACGTGTCGGCGGGCAGCGCCGCACCGGCGGCGTCCGGCATCGACGCGACCCGTGCCGCGCGTGAGCGCGACGGCCGCGCGGAGTCGTTCGCGTATCTGCACCTCGGGACCGGGCTCGGCGCGGCGCTGGTGCTGGAGGGCGCGGTGTACCGGGGCGGGCGGACCGGCGCGGGGGAGTTCGGGCACCAGGCGGTGCAGCTCGGCGGCCCGCTGTGCAAGTGCGGCAACCGCGGCTGCCTGGAGGCGCTGTGCCTGGCCGCGGCGGACCGCGGCGACACCGCGGGCGCGGCCCGGCTGCTGGGCGTGGGCGCCGCGAACCTCGTGGCGCTGCTCGACATCGACCGCGTCGTGCTGGGCGGCGGCAAGGTCCGCGCCGCGCCGGGGGCGTACCGCGCGGGGGTCGCCGCGGTGCTGGCCGAGCGCGGCCGCGGCGTGCCCGTGGACGTCGCGCCGCCGCAGGCCGTCGCGGAGGGCGCGGCGCTGCTGGTGCTCCAGCCGTTCTTCACCGCGGGCCCCTTCCGCTGAGCGCCGCGCCCCGCACCCGGCGCCCCGCGTTCCGCGCCCCACGTC
>JAJSZB010000048.1:0-28612 GCA_050613715.1 Streptomyces sp. IBSBF 3018 | reverse complement strand
GCGCAACCCCGGGCCGGGCGCCCCCAGCCCCCGCGCAACCCCGGGCCGGGCGCTCGCAGCCCGCCGCGCACGCCCGGGACGGGCGCCCGCACTGGACGTCGCGGAGTGGTGGGCCCCGGGAGTGCGACCCCGTGGCGTGTGCGGGGCGCCCCGGGGCGGCCTAGCCTGCGGGGAGACGACTGTGACTGATGTGAGGGAGATCGTCGGCCATGACCGAAGTGCCGCAGGAACGCAAGCTCGTCACGGCCGTGCCGGGGCCGAGGTCGAAGGAGCTGCTGGCCCGCAAGTCCGCCGCGGTGGCGGACGGCGTGGGCGTGACCCTGCCGGTGTTCGTCACCCGAGCGGGCGGCGGCATCGTCGAGGACGTCGACGGCAACCGCCTGATCGACTTCGGCTCCGGCATCGCCGTCACCTCGGTCGGCAACAGCGCGGAGGCCGTGGTCCGCCGCGCCTCCGCCCAGCTCGCCGACTTCACCCACACCTGCTTCATGATCACCCCGTACGAGGGCTACGTGGAGGTCGCCGAGCGGCTGGCCGAGCTGACCCCGGGCGACCACCCGAAGAAGTCCGCGCTGTTCAACTCCGGCGCGGAGGCGGTGGAGAACGCGGTGAAGATCGCCCGCGCGTACACCAAGCGCACCGCCGTCGTCGTCTTCGACCACGGCTACCACGGACGCACCAACCTCACGATGGCGCTGACCGCGAAGAACATGCCGTACAAGGAGGGCTTCGGGCCGTTCGCGCCGGAGGTGTACCGGGTGCCGCTGGCCTACGGCTACCGCTGGCTGACCGGTCCTGAGCACGCCGCGGAGGAGGCCGCCGCACAGGCCATCGACATGATCAACAAGCAGATCGGCGCGGAGCACGTCGCGGCGATCGTGATCGAGCCGATCGCCGGCGAGGGCGGCTTCATCGAGCCGGCCAAGGGTTTCCTGCCGCGGATCGCGCAGTTCGCGAAGAACAACGGGATCGTCTTCGTGGCCGACGAGATCCAGACCGGCTTCTGCCGCACCGGCCAGTGGTTCGCGTGCGAGGACGAGGGGATCGTGCCCGACCTGATCACCACCGCCAAGGGCATCGCGGGCGGCCTGCCGCTGGCCGCGGTGACCGGCCGCGCGGAGATCATGGACGCCGCGCACGCGGGCGGCCTGGGCGGCACCTACGGCGGCAACCCGGTGGCCTGCGCGGCGGCGCTCGGCGCGATCGAGACGATGAAGGAGCTCGACCTGCCGGCCAGGGCGCGGCGGATCGGTGAGATCATGACACCGCGGCTGCGCGCGTTGCAGGACAAGCACGCGGCGATCGGCGAGGTCCGCGGGCGCGGCGCGATGATCGCCGTCGAGCTGGTGGAGCCGGGCACGAAGAACCCGGACGCCGCGCTGACCGCGAAGGTGGCCAAGGCCTGCCACGCGGCCGGCCTGGTGGTGCTGACCTGCGGCACGTACGGCAACGTGTTGCGCTTCCTGCCGCCGCTGGTCATCGGCGAGGATCTGCTGAACGAGGGCCTCGACATCATCGAGGACGCCTTCGCCGGGGTCTGACGCCCGCGTCCGCGGCCGCGGCGGGGCGCGGTCGACCTGGCGTTTCGACACGGCGCGCGGGTGCGCGCGGAAGGGGGAGCCGGGGTCGTGAAGAAGGTGTGCGGGCCTGATGGCGGACGGGTGAGCAGGCCGGTTTCCGGGGCTCGCGTGACGTACGGTTTCCGTGAAACACCCCGCGTGTGGCGGACTCCCCAGAAGGCCACACGTGACAACGCGCCGGTGAATCCCCATCACCGGCACAGCAGTGCCCTCGCGCACGACACCGCCGGGTCCTCTGGTCCCGGCACACGCCGATCGGTCGGCCGTTCGTCCCACACCCCCCGGGGCGGGCGGACCGGCGATCGCCTTGGTCGCCCCGGAACTCTCCCCCCTGTTCCGGGGCGGCTGCTTTTTCCGCGGACGCTGCTGCCGCGGGCCGCCTCCTTCCTCCTCGCGCACGCCGTGGCCCTGCTGGCCCTGGCCGCCGGGTTCGGCGTCGCGCTGTTCGCGGTGCTCACCTGGCAGGTGTCCGCGGGCGGCGCGCTGGTCGCGCGGGACGGGCGGGTGCTGCGCTGGTTCCTGCGCGAGGCCGCGGCGCACCCGGGCTGGGACACCACCGCGCACTACCTGTGCAAGCTGGGCAACGTCCAGGTCGCCGTGCCGGTGCTGCTGGCCGCGGTGGTGGGCACGGGCTGGGCCGGGCGGGCCGCGGGCCTGCCGCGCTGGTGGCTGCCGCCGGCCGCGGCGGCGCTGGCGATGGCCGCGGTGCCGGTGATGGTGACCGTGGTCAAGGACGCCGTGCACCGGCCCCCACCGGGCGGCACGGTGCCGGACCCGAGCGGCTACGGGTGGTTCCCCTCGGGCCACACCGCGACCTCGGCGGTGGCCTTCGGGGCCGCGGCGCTGCTGGTGCTGCCGTGGCTGGCGTACCGCCCGGCGCTCTGGGCGGTACGGGCGGGCACGCCGCTGCTGCTGCTCGCGGTCGGTCTCGCGCTGGTGTGGTGCGACTACCACTGGCCGCTGGACGTGCTGGCCAGCTGGTCGCTGACGCTGACCCTGCTGTCGGGGGTGGCGGCGGCCCGGCTGGTGGCGGCCCGGGGGACCGCCACCGCGCCGGACTCCGCCGAGGGGCCCGCGCAGGGGATCGCTCAGGAGCCGGCCCGGGGGGCCGCCGCCCAGGAGTCCGCGGAGGGCTCAGGAGTTGGTGGGGAAGCCGAGGTTGATCCCCCCGTGTGAGGGGTCGAGCCAGCGCTGGGTGACCGCCTTGCCGCGGGTGAAGAACCGCACGCCGTCCTCGCCGTACGCGTGCGCGTCGCCGAACAGGCTGTTCTTCCAGCCGCCGAAGGAGTAGTACGCCACCGGGACCGGGATCGGCACGTTGATGCCGACCATGCCGACCTCGACCTCGTGCTGGAACCGCCGGGCGGCGCCGCCGTCGTTGGTGAACAGCGCGGTGCCGTTGCCGTACGGGTTGGCGTTGATCAGCGCGAGCCCCTCGTCGTAGGAGCCGACCCGGACCACCGAGAGCACCGGGCCGAAGATCTCGTCCTCGTAGACCGACATGCCGGGCTTGACGTGGTCGAAGAGGGTCGGGCCGAGCCAGAAGCCGCCGGGCTCGCCCTGGACGGCGTGGCTGCGGCCGTCGACGGCCAGGGCGGCACCCTCGGCCGCGCCGGCGTCCAGGTAGGAGGCGACCTTGTCCCGGTGCGCGCCGGTGACCAGCGGGCCCATCTGGGAGTCGGGGGCGCTGCCGGGGCCGACCTTCAGCTCGGCGATGCGCCGGGCGATCCGCTCCACCAGCTCGTCGCCCACCGGGTCGACGGCGACCAGCACCGAGACCGCCATGCACCGCTCCCCCGCCGCGCCGAAGCCGGCGTTGACCGCGGCGTCTGCGGCCAGGTCCAGGTCGGCGTCGGGCAGCACCAGCATGTGGTTCTTGGCGCCGCCGAGCGCCTGGACGCGCTTGCCGTGCCGGGTGCCGGTCTCGTAGACGTGGCGGGCGACCGGGGTGGAGCCGACGAAGGAAACGGCCTTGACGTCGGGGTGCTCCAGCAGCCGGTCGACGGCCGGCTTGTCGCCGTGCACGACGTTGAACACGCCGTCCGGCAGCCCCGCCTCCTGCCACAGCCGGGCCAGCAGGTTCGCTGCCGACGGGTCCTTCTCCGACGGCTTGACGACCACGGTGTTGCCGGCCGCGATGGCGATCGGGAAGAACCACATCGGCACCATGGCCGGGAAGTTGAACGGCGAGATGATCGCGACCGGGCCGAGCGGCTGCCGCACCGAGTACACGTCGATGCCGGTGGACGCCTGCTCGGTGAAGGAGCCGCGGGACAGCTGCGGGATGCCGCACGCGTACTCCACGACCTCCAGGCCGCGGGCGACCTCGCCGAGCGCGTCGGAGTGCACCTTGCCGTGCTCGGAGACGATCAGCGCGGCCAGCTCCTCGCGGCGGGCGTTGAGCAGCTCGCGGAACGCGAAGAGCACCGAGGTGCGCCGGGCCACCGAGGTGTGCCGCCACTGCTGGAACGCCTCGTGCGCGGCGCTCACCGCCTGGTCGACGACCTCGGCGTCGGCCAGGTCGACCTGCCGGGCGACCGCGCCGGTCGCCGGGTCGTACACGTCGCCGCGCCGCGCGGCGACGCCGTCCCAGGGCCGGCCCGCGATCCAGTGGGTGATGTGGTCGCTCGTCACCGCTGCGCCCCTTCCGTCGTGGTCCCGCCGCGGACGCGCCGGTACTGCCAGTCTCCCCACCGGCCGCGCCCGCGGACAAGCACCGCGGCGGGCCGCCTCGTGATCGGCCGTCCGCGACCCGCCTCAGCCGCCGGCGATCTGCGCGGCGGCCTCGTGCAGCGCGAGTTCGAGGGCGACCGGGTCGTTGAGCAGGCCGGTGCCGTCCGGGGGCACCAGCCAGCGGACCTTGCCGGTCGCCCGGCCCGGGTACGGCACCAGGATCCAGGTGCCGGCGCCGGCCGCGCGGACGCCGGTGCCCAGCCAGCGCGCGGCGGTGCCCGGTGGCACGAAGTAGCCCATCCGCGCGTCCTCGAAGTCCGCGAGCACCGGTCCCGGCCGCTCGACCATCCGGCCCAGGACGTCGAGCGCGGGGTAGCCGAGCCGGGCGCCGATGATCAGGACGTCCCACTGTCTGCCGGCGGGCAGCAGCGTGACCCCGAGGGGGTTGCGCTCCCATTCGAACCGGCAGCCCTCGGGGTCGGGCGCCACCGAGACCAGCCAGTCCACCGCACTCCTCGCACCGGCTCCGCTGCTCATGCCGGCCCCTCCGTTCCCGCTCGTGTCCTGCTCGTGGCGTTCGCCGTCACGGGGGAGACAGGGGCGGAAGCGTTCCATTACGCGGGTTCTCGTTACCGATCGGCAGTGACGCGCGTCACACCGCGCCGCCGAACGGGCCGCGCGAGGCCCGGACCGCGGCACCGAACCGGCGAACCGCGGGACCGCGGGACGTGCCCGACCGCCGGACCCGCCCGACCGCCGGTCTAACTGTCGAAGCCCAGGCCCGCCTTGTCCATGGCCCGCAGCCACAGGTTCCGGCGGCCCTGCCGGGCGTCGGCGCGGGCCAGCGACCACTGGGTGAGGCCGATGCCGAGGGAGGCGAGCGGCTCGGGCGGGAACGGCAGCGGCTTCTTCCCGACCATCTCCAGCCGGGTCCGCTCGGTGTCCGCGCCCGCGAGCAGGTCGAGCATCACCTCGGCGCCGAAGCGGGTCGCTCCGACGCCGAGCCCGGTGTACCCGGCGGCGTAGGCGAGCCGGCCGCCGCGGGCGGTGCCGAAGAACGGCGAGAAGCGCGTGCAGGTGTCGATCACCCCGCCCCAGGCGTGGCTGAAGCGCACGCCCTCCAGCTGCGGGAAGCAGGCGAAGAAGTGCCGGGCGAGCCGCGCGTAGGTCTGCGGCCGGTGGTCGTAGGCACCGCTGATGCGCCCGCCGCGCGGGTGGACCGCGTCGTAGCCGCCCCACAGGACGCGGTCGTCGGCGGTGAGCCGGAAGTAGTGGAAGCGGTTCGCGCTGTCGCTGAGCCCCTGCCGGCCGTGCCAGCCGATCGCCGCGCGCTGTCCGGCGTTCAGCGGCTCGGTCGTCAGCGCGTAGTCGTAGACCGGCACGGTGTACGGGCGCAGGCGGCGCACCAGCGACGGGAAGACGCCGGTGCCGAGCGCGACCCGGTGGGCCAGCACCCTGCCGTACGGGGTGCGGACCGCGAGCGCGGCGCCGGACGCGGCCAGCGCGGTGGCGGGGGTGCGCTCGTAGATCCGCACGCCGGCCCGGGCGGCGGCGCGCGCCAGGCCCCAGGCGAGTTTGGCCGGGTGCAGCATGGCGACGCCGTGCGGGTCGTGCAGGCCGCCGTGGAAGGTCGGCGAGTCGGCGACGGCGCGCACCGCGTCGCGGTCCAGCAGGTCCAGCCGGTGGCCGGCCCGGGCCAGCAGGGCGTGCGCGGCGCGCAGTTCGTCCCACTGGTAGGGCGCGGTGGCGACGGTGATCTCGCCGGTGCGCTCGAAGTCGCAGTCGATGCCGTACCGGGCGACGGCCTCGCCGATCGCGTCGAGGTTGCGCAGGCCCAGCTCCTGGAGCCGGTCGAACTCGGCCGGCCAGCGGTCGAGCCCGTTGAGCGGGCCGTGGGTGAGGCTGGCGGCGCAGAAGCCGCCGTTGCGGCCGGAGGCGGCCCAGCCGATCCTGTCGGACTCGACCAGCACCACGTCCTGGCCGGGGTCGCGCTCCTTGGCCAGCAGCGCGGTCCACAGCCCGCTGTAGCCGCCGCCGACCACCAGCAGGTCGCAGGTCTCGGCGCCGACGAGGGCGGGCCGGGCCGGCGGCCGGGCCGGGTCGTCCAGCCAGTACGGGACGGGCTCGGCCGCCGCCAGGCTGCGGGCCGGGTCGTTCATCGCGCGCGTGCCTTCCTGCGGCCCCCGATCAGCTGCGCGGCGAGCACGAGCACCACGGCGACCAGGAACATCGCCGTGCCGATCACGTTGACCTGCACGGGGGTGCCGCGCTGCGCCGACCCCCAGACGAACATCGGGAAGGTGACGGTGTTGCCGGCGTTGAAGCTGGTGATGATGTAGTCGTCGAAGGACAGCGCGAACGACAGCAGCGCGCCGGCCGCGATGCCGGGCGCGGCCAGCGGCAGGGTGATGCGCAGGAAGGTCTGCGCCGGGGTGGCGTACAGGTCCTGCGCGGCCTGCTCCAGCCGCGGGTCCATGCTCATCACGCGGGCCTTGACGGCGGTGACCACGAAGCTCAGGCAGAACATGATGTGCGCGATGAGGATGGTCCAGAAGCCGAACCGGATGCGCATGTTGAGGAACAGCGTGCCGAGCGAGGCGCCCATGACGACCTCGGGCATCGCCATCGGCAGGAAGATCAGCATGTTGGTGGCGGCGCGGCCGCGGAAGCGGTAGCGGGCCAGCGCGAAGGCGGTGAGGGTGCCGAGCGCGGTCGCGGCGATCGTGGCGTAGACGGCGATCTTCAGGCTGGTGGTGAGCGAGCCGCACAGGCCGGCGACGCCGCACGGGTGCTGCCAGGCGTCGGTGGAGAAGCGGGTCCAGGTGTAGTTGTAGCGGCCGTTGGGCTTGTTGAAGGAGAACAGCAGCACGACCAGGTTGGGGACGATCAGGTAGACTAGGGTCGCCGCGCCGCAGATCACCACGAGGTGCCGGCGCAGCCAGCGGGTCGCGCGCATCAGACCAGGTCCTCCGTTCCCGCCCGGCGGACGTAGAGGGTGACGATCGCGAGGATGACCGCCATCAGGATGAAGGACAGGGCCGCGGCCGTCGGGTAGTCCAGCACCCGCAGGAACTGCGACTGGATGACGTTGCCGATCATCTTCTGCTTGGTGGAGCCCAGCAACTCGGCGTTGATGTAGTCGCCGGAGGCGGGGATGAAGGTCAGCAGGGTGCCGGCCACCACGCCCGGCATGGACAGCGGGAAGGTGACCTTGCGGAAGACCGTGAACGGCGTCGCGTACAGGTCGCCGGCCGCCTCGTGCAGCCGGGCGTCCACCCGTTCCAGCGACGTGTACAGCGGCAGGATCATGAACGGCAGGAAGTTGTAGGTCAGCCCGCACACCACGGCCAGCGGCGTGGCCATCAGCCGGTCGCCGGAGGTCAGGCCGAGCCACGAGGTGACGTCCAGGACGTGCGCGTCGCCCAGCAGCCGCACCACCGGTCCCTGGTCGGCGAGGATCGTCTCCCAGGCCAGGGTGCGGATCAGGAAGCTGGTGAAGAACGGCGCGATCACCAGCATCAGCACCACGTTGCGCCAGCGCCCGGCGCGGAAGGCGATGGTGTACGCGAGCGGGTATCCGACGACCAGGCACAGCACGGTGGCCGAGCCGGAGTAGACCAGCGACCTCACGAACTGCGGCCAGTACGCGTCCAGCGCGTCCCAGTAGGTGCGGACGTGCCAGGTCACCGTGAAGCCGGTGTCCAGGGAGCCGGTCTGCACCGAGGTCGACGCCTGGTAGACCATCGGCGCGACGAAGAAGACCAGCAGCCACAGCACGCCGGCCAGCAGCAGCAGATAGGGCGTCGCCCGGCGCCTGCGGGCGGCCCGGCGCAGCGCGTCCGGCGGTGCGGGGGCCGGCTCGGGCGAGGCCGGCGGCGTCCCGGCGACGGGCGGGGCGGCGGCGCTCATCCGGCCGCCTCCGCGCCCGCGTCGACGTCCTCGGCGCCGTCGACGCTCTGGCCGGCGTCGATGTCCTGGTCGGCGTCGAGGCCGAAGGTGTGCGCGGGGTTCCAGTGCAGGACGACCGGCGCGCCGGGGACCAGCCGGGTGTCGCGGTCGACGTTGGGCACGTACACCTCCAGGCCCGCGCCGACCGGGCTGTCGACCAGGATCTGCGTGGACACGCCGGTGAAGCTGGAGTCGACGACGGTGCCCGGCACGCGGTTGCGTCCCCCGGGGATCTCCGCCTCGTCGTCGCGGTGCGCGAGGGCGATCTTCTCCGGCCGGACCCCGGCGAGCATCCGGCTGCCCGCGGTGGCCGCGCCGCGGCAGCGGGCGGCGGGCAGCCGCAGCGCCAGGCCGCCCGCGCCGAGCGTGACCGTGCCGTCGGCGACGCCGGTGACCTGGGCCTCGATGAGGTTGGAGGTGCCGAGGAAGTTGGCGACGAAGGTGGACTCGGGGTTCTCGTAGAGGTCGGCGGGCGCGCCCAGCTGCTCGACCCGGCCGGCGTTCATCACCGCGATGGTGTCGGCCATCGTCATGGCCTCCTCCTGGTCGTGGGTGACGTGCACGAAGGTGATGCCGACCTCGGTCTGGATGCGCTTGAGCTCCAGCTGCATCTGGCGGCGCAGCTTCAGGTCCAGCGCGCCGAGCGGCTCGTCGAGCAGCAGCACCTCGGGCCGGTTGATCAGCGCCCTGGCGACGGCGACGCGCTGCTGCTGGCCGCCGGAGAGCTGGTGCGGGCGGCGCCGGGCCAGCGGTCCGAGCTGCACCAGGTCGAGCATCTCCCCGACCTGCTTCTTCACCGACCTGATGCCGCGCCGGCGCAGCCCGAAGGCGACGTTCTCGTAGACGTCCAGGTGCGGGAAGAGCGCGTAGTTCTGGAAGACGGTGTTGACCGGGCGCTTGTACGGGGGCAGGGCGGTCACGTCGCGCCCGCCGAGGTGGACGGCGCCCGTGCTGGGGTCCTCCAGGCCGGCGATCATCCGCAGGGTGGTGGTCTTGCCGCAGCCCGAGGCGCCCAGCAGCGCGAAGAAGGA
The DNA here is from genome assembly GCA_050613715.1 of Streptomyces sp. IBSBF 3018. GTDB lineage: Bacteria > Actinomycetota > Actinomycetes > Streptomycetales > Streptomycetaceae > Actinacidiphila. The sequence continues at coordinate 19,380 of JAJSZB010000048.1, read as the reverse complement.
GCCCGCGGGCACGGCGAGGTCGAGCGGGTGGACGGCGGTGAAGGAGCCGTAGCTCTTGCTGATGCCGGTCAGCCGGACGGCGTCGCTCGGCTCGGCGCGGGTGTCCTCGGAAGGGCCGGCGGCGCGGGTGTCCCCGGTGGGGCCGGTGAGGCCGGCGTCGTCGGAGGGGCTGGTGGGGTCGGGGGCGCCGGCGCCGTCCGCGGCGGTGCGGGAGGTGGTCATGGGCGTGTCCTCATGGGCGTGACCTCGTCGGGGGCTGGGGACGGCAGCGCTCACGCGCCGATGAGCTTGGAGAACTTCTCCTCGTACCGCGTGTCCTCCTCGTCGCTGAGCGAGCGGAACTCGTGGGACGTCGCGTCCATCGCGGCGTCCGGGATGATCAGCGGGTTGTCCGCGAGCGACGGGTCGATCTTCGCCAGCTCCTCGCGGACGCCGCGCACCGGGGACACGTAGGTGATGTACGCGGCGAGCCTGGCGGCGACCGGCGGCTGGTAGTAGTAGTCGATCAGCTTCTCGGCGTTGGCCTTGTGCCGCGCCTTGTCGGGGACGAGCAGGTTGTCGGTGGAGATCATGTGGCCGGCCTCGGGGAAGGCGTAGGCGATGTCCGGGTCGTCCAGCCGCAGCTGGACCAGGTCGCCGGCCCAGGCGACGCAGGCGGCGATGTCGCCCTTGCTCAGCCCGTCGGTGTACTCGCCGCCGGTGAACTTGCGGATCTGCCCGCGGTCCACCGCGCCCTGGATGCGGGCCAGCGCCGCGTCGTAGGAGTCGTCGTCGACGGTCTCCGGCCGCTTGCCCATGTCCAGCAGCGTCATCCCGACGGTGTCGCGCATCTCCGAGAGCATCGCCGCTTTGCCCTTGAGCGCGGGGTCGTCCAGCAGCTGCGATATCGAGGTGACCGCGCGGCCCTTGGTGACCTTCTTGTTGTACGCGATGCAGGTCGGTATGCCGGTCCAGGGGTAGGAGTAGGCGCGCCCGGGGTCCCACTGCGGGCTGCGGAAGCGCTGTTCGAGGTTGGCGTAGGCGTGCGGCAGGTGGGCCGGGTCGAGTTCCTGCACCCAGCCGAGCCGGATCATCCGGCCGGCCAGCCAGTCGGTGAGCACCATCAGGTCGCGGCCGGTGTCCTGGCCGGCCGCCAGCTGCGGCTTGATCTTGCCGAAGAACTCGACGTTGTCGTTGATGTCCTCGGTGTACGCGACCTTGATGCCGGTGCGCCGGGTGAACTCCTCCAGGGTGGGGCGGTGCTTGCCGTCGTCGGTGACGTCGACGTACTCGTCCCAGTTGGAGAAGTCGACGACCTTCTCCTGCGCGGAGTGGTCGGTGGAGGCGGTCGCGCCGCCGGTGCGGCCGGCCGCCGGGATGCCGCAGCCGGTCAGTCCCGCCGCGGCGACGGCGCCGAGGCCGGCGGCGCGCAGCAGGGTGCGGCGGCCCAGGGCGCCGCGTCCGGTGGTCATGCTGCGCGCGGCGGCTGCCCGCAGCGCCGGTGGCATCGTCTGCATCCTGTGCCTCCTCGCGCGCACCCGGGGTGCGTGGCCGAAGTCCGGATCGGTGGCTGATCCTGGCAGAGCAGCGGCGGGGCAACAAGGGATTCCGTTGTTGCCTTTTGGTTACGCGACGAAATCTGCACTTCTGCCGGTCGGGCCGGGCCGGCCGGCGGGGAGGTTTTCCACAGGCCGCGCAGGTCGGGCCGCGGCCGGCCGGCGCCGCCGCACTACGATGAGCCGCACCGCCGCAGGCAGGCACGATCCCGCTGAACCGCGCGCCGCCGGGCACGACCGCCCCGGCGCGCACGACCCGCCGCACCGCGTACGACATCCACGGGAGGACCCCCGCATGCCCGACCTCGCACCGGCCACCGACCCGCGGTCCGGCGACGGCCTCGACGCCTTCGTCGCCGGGCTGCCGAAGGCCGAGCTGCACGTGCACCACGTGGGCTCCGCCTCGCCGCGGATCGTCGCGGAACTGGCCGCGCGGCACCCGGACTCCGCGGTCCCCGCCGACCCCGCCGCGCTCGTGGACTACTTCACCTTCCGGGACTTCGCGCACTTCATCCAGGTCTACCTGTCGGTGGTGGACCTGATCAGGGACGCCGAGGACGTGCGGCTGCTCACCTTCGAGGTGGCGCGCGACATGGCCCGGCAGAACATCCGCTACGCCGAGCTGACGGTGACGCCGTACAGCTCGACCCGACGCGGCATCCCGGAGCAGGCGTTCATGGAGGCGATAGAGGACGCCCGCAAGGCCGCGGAGTCGGAGCTGGGCGTGGCGCTGCGCTGGTGCTTCGACATCCCCGGCGAGGCGGGCCTGGCCTCGGCGGAGGAGACCGCGCACCTGGCGCTGGACCTGCGACCCGAGGGGCTGGTGTCGTTCGGCCTCGGCGGGCCGGAGATCGGCGTGCCGCGGCCGCAGTTCAAGCCGTTCTTCGACCGCGCCCGCGCCGAGGGCCTGCACAGCGTGCCGCACGCGGGCGAGACCACCGGGCCGCAGACGATCTGGGACGCGCTGCTCGAACTGGGCGCGGAGCGGATCGGCCACGGCACCAGCGCGGTGCGGGACCCGCGGCTGCTGGAGCACCTGGCCGAGCACCGCATCCCGCTGGAGGTCTGCCCCACCTCCAACATCGCCACCCGCGCGGTCGCCACGCTGGAGGAGCACCCGATACGCCGCATGGTCGAGGCGGGCGTGACGGTCACCGTCAACAGCGACGACCCGCCGATGTTCGGCACCGACCTGAACACCGAGTACGCGGTGGCGGCGCGGCTGCTGGGCCTGGACCGGGCGGGCGTCGCGGCGCTGGCGAAGAACGCGGTGGAGGTGTCGTTCCTCGACGCCGCGGGCAAGGCCCGGCTGGCCGCGGAGATCGACGCCTACACCGCGGCGCACGCGTGAGCGGCGCGCGGGCGCTGGCGGTCGCCCACCGCGGGGACCCGTACGCGCTGCGCGAGAACACCCTGCCGTCGCTGCGTTCGGCGCTGCGCAAGGGTGCGGACGTGGTGGAGGTCGACGTCCGGATGACCTCGGACGGGGTGCCGGTGCTGCTGCACGACGCCACGCTGGAGCGGCTGTGGGGCGTGCGGGCGGCGGTCACGTCGCTGACCCGCGAGGAGGTGGCCGAGGCCACCGGCGGCGGGGTGCCGGACCTGGCGGAAGCGCTGGCGGCGCTGCGCGACGGCGGCCGGGCCCGGGTGCTGCTGGACCTGACCGAGGTCGGGCAGGCGGAGCCGGCGGTCGAGGCGGTGCGCGCCGCGGGCCTGGGGCCGCGGGCGTACTACTGCGGCGGGCTGGCGGCGCTGCGCCGGGTCCGCGCGCTGGACGCCGACGCCGAGATCGCGCTGACCTGGAAGACGTCGCTGCGGCCCGCCCAAGGACTGCTGGAGGAGCTGCGGCCGCGCTGGCTCAACCTGCGGTTCGGCCTGGTGGACCCGGCCACCGTCGCCTGGGCGCGCGAGCACGGCCTGCTGGTGGCGGCGTGGACGGCGGACTGGGAGCGCTCGATGCTGCGGCTGCTGGACCTGGGCGTCGACGCGGTGACGACCAACCGGCTGGGCGCGCTGCGCCGCATGATCGCCCGCCGGGCCTGAGCAGACGCCGCGCCCCGGGCCGGGAGGGTCCTCCCGGGCCGGGGCGCGGGGCCGGTCACACGTCCAGCGACGTCATCACGTGCTTGATCCGCGTGTAGTCCTCGAAGCCGTACGCGGACAGGTCCTTGCCATAGCCGGACTGCTTGAAGCCGCCGTGCGGCATCTCGGCGACCAGCGGGATGTGGGTGTTGATCCACACGCAGCCGAAGTCCAGCTTCTTGGACATCCGCATCGCGCGGCCGTGGTCTTTGGTCCACACCGAGGACGCCAGCGCGTAGTCCACGCCGTTGGCCCACTCCACGGCCTGGTCCTCGTCGGTGAAGGACTGCACGGTGATGACCGGCCCGAACACCTCCTGCTGGATGATCTCGTCGTCCTGGCGCAGCCCGGAGACGACGGTGGGGGCGTAGAAGTAGCCGCTCTCGCCGACCCGGTGGCCGCCGGTCTCCACCTTGGCGTGCGCGGGCAGCCGCTCGATGAAGCCGCTGACCTGGGCGAGCTGGCGGGCGTTATTGAGCGGCCCGTAGAGCACGTCCTCCTCGTCGGGCCTGCCGGTCTTCGTGCCGGCCGCGGCCTTGGTGAGGGCCGCGGTGAACTCCTCGCGGATCGACTCCTGCACCAGCACGCGGGTGGCGGCGGTGCAGTCCTGGCCGGCGTTGAAGAAGCCGGCGACCGCGATGTCCTCGACGGCCTTGGCGATGGCCTCGCTGTCCAGGTCGTCGAAGACCACGACCGGCGCCTTGCCGCCCAGCTCCAGGTGCACCCGCTTGACGTCCCGGGCGGCGGACCCGGCGACCTCCTTGCCCGCGCGTACCGAGCCGGTGATGGAGGCCATCGCGGGCACCGGGTGCTCGACCATCATCCGGCCGGTGTCGCGGTCGCCGCAGATCACGTTGAACACGCCCTTGGGCAGGATCGCGCCGAGGATCTCGGCGAGCAGCACGGTGGAGTCGGGGGTGGTGTCCGAGGGCTTGAGCACCACGGTGTTGCCGGCCGCGACGGCCGGCGCGAACTTCCACACCGCCATCATCATCGGGTAGTTCCACGGCGCGACCTGCGCGCACACCCCGACCGGCTCGCGGCGCACGATCGAGGTCATGCCCTCCATGTACTCGCCGGCCGAGCGGCCCTCCAGCATCCGGGCGGCGCCGGCGAAGAAGCGGATCTGGTCGACCATCGGCGGCACCTCCTCGCTGGCGGTCAGCGCGAGCGGCTTGCCGGTGTTGCGGCTCTCGACGGCGACCAGTTCGTCGGCGCGCGCCTCGATGGCGTCGGCGATCCGCAGCAGCGCCTTCTGCCGCTCGGCGGGCGTGGTGTCCCGCCAGCCGGGGAACGCGGCCTTCGCCGCCGCCATCGCCGCGTCGACGTCGGCCTGCCCGGAGCGGGGGGCGGTCGCGTACGCCTGTCCGGTCACCGGGTCGATCACCTCGGTGGTGGCCCCGTCCGCGGCGTCGCGGAATTCTCCGTCGATGTAGTTGCGCAGAGTGCGGAGTTCGGTCACGGCGCTTGCTCCCTGGTGCTGCCGGCGGATGTCGGGTCGTTGTCCACGTACTGAGACGACTCCCAGCTTAACCGCAGCACTGCCGTATTCGACACACCCACACCGGCCGAACAACCGAATCAGTGGAATCGGCGTCGGTCGGCTGCGAATTTCATCGTGCGGGGCTTGCGGGACCGTCGACCTCTCCTGCACAGTGGTCCCCGTGGCCACGCGTGACAGGAACAGCGCCTCCCCTCAGGTGGACGCGGTGTCGAAAGCGATCATCGAGCAGCTCCAGGAGGACGGGCGCCGCCCGTACGCGGCGATCGGCAAGGCCGTGGGCCTCTCGGAGGCCGCGGTGCGCCAGCGGGTGCAGAAGCTCCTGGAGCAGGGCGTGATGCAGATCGTCGCCGTCACCGACCCGCTGACCGTGGGGTTCCGCCGGCAGGCGATGGTCGGGATCACCGTCGAGGGCGACACGGACCCGGTCGCCGAGGCGCTCGCCGCGCTGGACGAGGTGGAGTACGTGGTGCTGACCGCGGGCTCCTTCGACCTGCTGGTGGAGATCGTCTGCGAGGACGACGACCACCTGCTGGAGATGATCAACAAGCGCATCCGCGCACTCCCCGGCGTGCGCTCGACCGAGAGTTTCGTCTACCTCAAGCTCCGCAAGCAGACCTACACCTGGGGAACCCGATAGCCATGAGCGCAGCCAACGACGACCTGTCCCGCAGCGCGTACGACCACCTGTGGATGCACTTCACCCGCATGTCCTCGTACGAGTCCGGCGCCGTGCCGACCATCGTGCGCGGCGAGGGGACCTCGGTGTACGACGACCGCGGCAAGCGGTACATCGACGGGCTGTCCGGCCTGTTCGTGGTGAACGCCGGGCACGGCCGCCGGGAGCTGGCCGAGACCGCCGCCCGGCAGGCCGCGGAGCTGGCGTACTTCCCGATCTGGGGCTACGCCCACCCCAAGGCGGTGGAGCTGGCCGAGCGGCTGGCCCACTACGCGCCGGGCGACCTGAACAAGGTGTTCTTCACCACCGGCGGCGGCGAGGCGGTGGAGACCGCCTGGAAGCTGGCCAAGCAGTACCACAAGCTGACCGGCAACCCGACGAAGTACAAGGTGATCTCCCGGGCCGTCGCCTACCACGGCACCCCGCAGGGCGCGCTGTCCATCACCGGGCTGCCCGCGCTGAAGGCGCCGTTCGAGCCGCTGGTGCCCGGCGCCCGCAAGGTGCCGAACACCAACATCTACCGGGCGCCGCTGCACGGCGACGACCCGGTGGCGTTCGGCCGCTGGGCCGCCGACCAGATCGAGCAGCAGATCCTCTTCGAGGGCGCGGACACCGTCGCCGCGGTGGTGCTGGAGCCGGTGCAGAACGCGGGCGGCTGCTTCCCGCCGCCGCCCGGCTACTTCCAGCGGGTCCGCGAGATCTGCGACCGGTACGGCGTGCTGCTGGTCTCCGACGAGGTGATCTGCGCGTTCGGCCGGCTCGGCACGATGTTCGCGTGCGAGAAGTTCGACTTCGTGCCGGACATGATCACCTGCGCCAAGGGCATGACCTCCGGCTACTCCCCGATCGGCGCGTGCGTGGTCTCCGACCGGATCGCCGAGCCGTTCTACCGCGGGACGACCACGTTCCTGCACGGCTACACCTTCGGCGGCCACCCGGTGTCGGCGGCCGTGGGCCTGGCCAACCTGGACATCTTCGAGCGCGAGGGCCTCAACCGGCGCGTCCTGGACAACGAGGCGGCCTTCCGCGCCACCCTGGAGCGGCTGCGCGACCTGCCGATCGTCGGGGACGTCCGCGGCGACGGCTACTTCTACGGGATCGAGCTGGTCAAGGACAAGGCGACCAAGGAGACCTTCAGCGAGGAGGAGGTCGAGCGGGTGCTGTACGGCTTCCTGTCCGGCTCGCTGTTCGAGAACGGCCTGTACTGCCGCGCCGACGACCGCGGCGACCCGGTGGTGCAGCTGGCGCCGCCGCTGATCGCCGACCAGGCGCTCTTCGACGAGATCGAGTCGATCCTGCGGGGCGTGCTGACCGACGCGTGGGCCAAGCTCTGAGGCGGACCCGGGCGGCGTGAGGGCCGCGGGCGTACTTCGTTCGGGCGAAACGGCGGCCGCGCGGGCCGCGTGCGGAAGCGGGACGGCCCCCTGATGCCTACCGTGGCGGGGGGAGAGTCTCGCTACCGCGGAGGTACCCGCATGGCACCGCCCGACAACGACGTGCTCTGGGCCCGCGCCCTGCGCCACGCGCACGGGGGCGCGCCCGCGCTGCAGGGAGTGTCGGTCAACGTCCGCGCCGGGGAGATCCTCGCCGTGGTCGGGCCGCACGGCGCGGGCAAGTCGACGCTGCTGCGCTGCCTGTCGGGGCAGCTGGTGCCGGACGAGGGCGAGGTGTGGTTCAACAGCGCGCCCGTGCACACGCTGGCGGAGCCGGCCCGCGAGGCGCTGCGCCGCGACCGCTTCGGCTGGGTCGAGGGCGCCGCGCACCTGCTGCCCGAGCTGACCGCGTGGGAGAACGCGGCGCTGCCGCTGCTGCTGCGCGGCGACGGCCACCGGGCCTCGCGGGCCACCGCCCAGGAGTGGCTGGAGCGGCTGGACATCGGCGCGGTCGCCCGCCGCCGCCCCGCGGAGCTGACGCCGCCGCAGCGCCAGCGGGTCGCGGTGGCGCGGGCCCTGGTGAGCGGGCCCGACGTGGTCTTCGCCGACGAGCCGACCGCCCCGCTGCACCGCGCCGACCGGGCGCATGTGCTGCGCACGCTGGTCAGCGCGGCCCGCTCGCACGGCATCACGGTGGTGCTGGCCACCGGCGACCCGGACACCGCGGCGCCCGCCGACCGCGTCCTGAGCCTGGTCGACGGCCGGCCAGGCACCCCCATGCCGCTCCAGGACCGCGAGTCCCCGGACGCCCGGCCGGCCGCGGTATGACCGCGGCCGCGCGCGCAGCGCTGACCGCCCCGGCACGGCAGGAGGTGGCGGCGTGCTGAGTCTGCGGGTGCTGCGCGGGTCCGGGGCGCGGGCCGCGGGCCGGTGGCTGCTGGTGGCCGCCGCGTCGGCCGGCACGGGCCTGCTGCTGCTGTCGTCGCTGGCCTGGGGGCTGGCGCACCCCGGCGGCGGCGCGGGCCACGCGGTGGTACGGCTGGCGTGGTGCGTGGTGCCGGTGGTGGTGACCGTGCAGCTGGCGGTCGCGGTCGCGCGGGCGCAGCCGGCGCGGTGGCCGCGCCTGGGGCTGTCCGCGGTCGGCCTGGGCCGGGCGGGTGTCGTGGCGGTGGCGGCGGTGAGCGCCGCGCTGGTCTGCGCGGCCGGCAGCGCGCTCGCGCTGCTGGTGTTCCTCCAGCTGCGCGGCGACCTCACCGGCTCGGCGTGGCACGGCGTCGGCCCCGGTCTGCTGGCGCGGGGCAGGTCGCTGCCGCCCGCGGGCGCGGCGACGCTGCTGGCGCTGGTGCCGGTGGCCGCGGCGGCCGCCACGGCGGTGGCGCTGCGCGAGGAGCGGCCGGCCCGGCACGACGCGCCGGGCACGCTGCCGTGGGGCGTGAGCCTGGTCGCGGTGGGCCTGGCGCTCCAGGTCGGGGCGCCGCACGGCCACGGGATGCCGCTGCCCAGCGGCCTCGGCTCGATCCCGCCGCTGGCGCTGGCCGGCTGGGTGGTCACCGCGGCGGGCATGGTGCTGGCCGGGCCCGGCACGGTCCACCTGTGCGGCCGGCTGCTCGCGGCGTTCCGCCCGGGCGCGGTGCGGCTGCTCGCGGGCCGCGCGATGCAGCACGAGGCCCGCGGGATCGGCGCTCCGCTGGGACTGCTGGCGGCGACGGCCGCGGCCTCGGCCGCCGCCTGGGACGGCGCGCACCGGCTCGGCCCGGTGACCTCCTTCGCCGCCGCGCTGATCGCGGTGTGCGTGCTGGCCACGTCGGCGCTGGCGCTGGGCGCGACCAGGGACGCCCGCAGCGAGCCGCGGGCGGCGCTCCAGGCGGTCGCCGCCTCCCCCGCGGTGCTGCGCGCGGCGGTGGCGGTGCGGGCCGCGGTGCTGCTCGCGGTGCTCGTGCCGGTCACGGTGCTGGTCGCGGCGCTCTCGACGTACCCCTGACCAGGCGGCGCACCCCCTGGTCAGGCGATGCGCCCCCTGGTCGCGCGGCGTGCCCGCGGTCGCGCGGCGTGCCCGCGGTCGCGCGGCGTGCCCGTGGTCGCGCGGCGTGCCCGTGGTCGCGCGGCGTGCCCGTGGTCGCGCTCAGGCGTCCTGTCGCGGCGGCCGGAACATCTCCAGCACGTCGGACAGCGCGGTCTCCAGGTAGCGGATGTCGTCGGTCGCCTGGAGCATCGTCGCGCCGCCGGAGATCGCGGTCAGCAGCGTGGTGGCGATGCGGTCGGGGTCGGTGCCGGGCGCGGTCTGGCCGGCCGCGGCCAGCGCGCGGACGCCGTCGGCGAGGAAGCCGCGCCAGGTGGCGTACATGCCGGTGATGACGGTGCGGGTGGCCGGGTCGGACAGCCCGAGCTGCGCGGTGAGCGCGGTCAGCGCGCAGTTGCGGCCCTGGGTGCGGTAGCGCTCGACGACGCGGACCCGCCAGGCCTCCCACTGCGCCCAGTCGGTGAGGTCGCCGAGCATCGGCTGCTGGTCGGCGAGGACCTGTTCGGCCTCGTAGCCGGCGACGGCGAGCAGCAGGTCCGACTTCCCGTCGGGGAAGTAGTGGAAGAGCTGGCTCTTGCTGGTGGCGGTGGCGGCCCTGATGTCGTCCAGGCCGACGTTGGCCGGCCCGTGGCGGCGCATCAGCTCGACCGCCCCTTTGATGATCCTGGCCCGGGTGGCGGCTCCCCGCGCCGTCAGCACGCGTTCCATGCCGGCCATGCTACGGCGTACGGGAGTCCCCGCGACCCGCCCGCCGCACCTGCCACCCGACCGTGGACGCCCGCTCAGGCGTCCCGCCAGCCTCCGTCCACGGACAGGTTCGCGCCGGTGACGTAGCCCGACAGCGGGCTGGCCAGGAAGGCCACCAGGTCCGCGTACTCGGCGCGGCGGCCGACCCGGCCGACGTCGTTGGGGCCGTGTGCGGCGACCAGCCGGGGCTCGATCTCCTCCCAGGTCTCGCCCATGCCCTGTTCGCGCCCCCAGCGCGTGAGCATCTCCAGGTTGGAGGGGGTGAGGATGCCGCCGGCGGCGACCGCGTTGGAGGTGACGCCGGTGCCGCGCAGCTCGCGGGACAGGGACGCGGCGAGGTTGCTGCGGGCGGCGTTGGTCGCGGCGTAGTGCGGCTGGGTGGCCTGCGGCAGCCTGCCGGTGACGCTGCTGATCTGGATCACCCGGCCCCAGCCGCGCTCCCGCATCGCCGGGACCAGCCGGTGGACGGCGCGGACGGCGGAGATCACGTTGGTGTTGTACAGCGCCGCCCAGTCGTCCGCGCCGGTGCTCTCCCAGGTGGCGGTCACGTCGAAGGCGCCGGCGTTGTTGACCAGGATGTCGACGGGTCCGCCGGCGAGCGCGGCGGCGGCCACCGCGTCGGCGCCGGCGTCGGTGCCGAGATCGCCGGTCACCGCGTCGGCCCGGCCGCCGGCGTCGGTGATCGCCGCGGCGACGGCCGCCGCCCGGGCCTCGTCGCGCCCGTGGACGACGACCGCGGCGCCCTCGGCGGCCAGCCGCTCGGCGATCTTCGCGCCGAGCCCGCTGCTCGATCCGGTGACGAGGGCGCGCTTGTCGTGCAGGTGCAGGTCCATCGGGCCTCTTCTTCCGGGTGCTCTCGGGTGTTGCTCGGGTTCTTGCGGGTCTTGCGGGTCCCACGGGAGACGTCGCAGCCCAGGATTGGACCGTACGGTCCATTGGACTGCGCGGTCCAGTTTCATCGCGGGGTTCCGCGTTGTCAAACCGGCGGCCCCGCGCGCCGCGCGGCCTGCGGGACGGCGGCACGCGCCGGCCGCTCATGCCGGTGGACTACGCGTCGCGGGGGCGGGCCGCTAGGGTGCTGGCGTGCCCGAGCAGACATCCGATGAGCCGGAGCCGACCCGCGGCGAGGAGCCGGGGCCGCGGCCGGTGCGGGAAGTGGCCACGCTGGAGGAGTTCGACGGCGTCGCGCTCGGCGGCAGTTTCGCCGGCTGCCGGGTGCGGGGCCTGGACCTGACCTCGCGGACGTTCGCGCTGCTGGTCTCGGACACCTCGCGGGCGGTGTTCCTGGGCTGCGCGATGGAGGAGCAGGCGCTGGCGCATGTGCGGGCGGGCGGCGCGCTGGTCTTCCCGCCGGTGCCGGGGCTGCCCTTCGACCCGTACCGGGCCGCGCCGTACGCGCCGGGCGAGCTGTACGCGGGGCTGGCGGAGGGCGGTTACGCGGACACCCCGGACGCGCGCACCCACCGCTGGTACCGGCGGACGGCGGGCGACGGCGACGTGTTCTCCTCGATGCTGCGGTCGATCCACGACGACGCGGTGGGCGACGCGCTGGACGAGCGGCTGCGCGGCGCGCGTGTGGTCGGCGTGATGGGCGGGCACGCGACGGCGCGGGGCAGCCGGGAGTACGAGGGCGCCGCGCGGCTCGGCCGGGAGCTGGCCCGCGCGGGCTTCACGGTGGCCACCGGCGGCGGTCCCGGCGCGATGGAGGCCGCCAACTTCGGTGCCTACGCGGCCCCTTACGACGACGTGATGCTCGGCAAGGCGCTGGGCGTGCTGGCCGGCGTGCCGTCGTTCGCTCCGTCGGTCGGCGCGTGGGCGTCGGCCGCCTTCGCCGTACGCGACCGGTGGCCGGACGGCGGGCCGTCGTTCGGGCTGCCCACCTGGTTCCACGGGCACGAGCCGCCGAACGCGTTCGCCTCGTACATCGCCAAGTTCTTCGCCGACGCGGTCCGCGAGGACGGCCTGCTCTCGCGCTGCGGCGCCGGGGTGGTGGTCCTGCCGGGCGCCGCCGGCACGGTGCGGGAGGTCTTCGACGCGGCGGCGCGGAACTACTACGACGCGGGCCCCGGCCGCTCCCCCGGCCCCGGTGGCCCCGCGCCCATGGTGCTGGTGGACCGGGCGCACTGGACGCGGGTGCTGCCGGTGTGGCCGCTGCTGGAGTCGCTGGCGCAGGGCAGGGCGATGAGCCGGCGCGTCGCCCTGGTGGACGACGTGGCGCAGGCGCCGCGGGTGCTGGCGGAGCTGGGCGGGGCGTAGCGGTGGGTGTCCGTGCGCGGGGCCCAGCGGGGCTCCCGGCGGACGGGCTCTCCCGCGGCGGGGGCTCAACGGCCCCGGGCGGTCCGGCGCTTCCGCGACCGGCGGCTCAACGGCCCCAGGCGGTCCGGCACTTCCGCGGCCGGCTCCCGGCGATCCGGTGCTCCCGGCCGGGGGCCCGGCGGTCCGGCGCTTCCGCGACCGGGGCTCAGTGGCCGGCGAACGCGGCTTCCAGCGCGGGGAGTTCGAGCTTCTTCATGCCGAGCATCGCGGCCATGGCGCGCTGGGCCTTCTCCTGGTCGGGGTCGGCGAGCATCTCGGTGAGGCGGGTGGGCACGATCTGCCAGGAGACGCCGTAGCGGTCCTTGAGCCAGCCGCAGGGCCCGGGCTCGCCGCCGTCCGCGGTGAGCGCCGCCCACAGCCGGTCGATCTCCGCCTGCGAGGCGCAGTCGACGCTGAGCGACATCGCTTCGTTGAAGGTGTAGACGGGCCCGCCGTTGAGCGCGAGGAAGCGCTGTCCCGCGAGTTGGAACTCGACCACCATCACGGTGCCGGGGACGCCGGGGCCGGCCTCGCCGTAGTGCTGGACGGAGACGATGCGGGAGTCGTCGAACAGCGAGGTGTAGAACCGCGCCGCCTCCTCGGCCTGGTGGTCGTACCACAGGAACGTGGTGATCTTCTGCATGGCGGTCGTTCCGTTCTGCCGGGCGCGGCCCCGGCACGCGGTGTCCTCCGGCGGCCGGGCGCGGCGCGCCGGCGGGAGGTCACCGGTCGAGGACGACGACGTCTTCGGGATCGAAGTCCACGGTAACGCGCTCCCCCTCGGCCGGCGCGTCGCGCAACGCGCACTCGGCTTCCAGCGGCGGCCCCTGTTCGGGCGCCAGGAGTACGGCGACGCGACCGGCGCGGAAGGTGCGGCCGCGGACGGTGCAGGCCAGTCCGCCGCCCGCGGCCCACGCGGGCGCCGGGGCGTGCGGGTCGCGCAGCCGCACGCCGGCCGGCCGGACCAGGACCAGGCGCTCGCCCTGCGCGCTGCCGGGCGGGACGGGGACCTTGCCCCAGGCGGTGGCGGCGACGTCGCCGGCGACCGTCGCCTCGGCGAGGTTGTCGAAGCCGAGGAAGCGGGCGACGAACCGGGAGGCGGGCCGCTGCCACACCTGGAGCGGGGTGCCGGTCTGCGCGATGTGGCCGTCGCGCATCACCACGACGCGGTCGGCGAGCGCGAACGCCTCGCCCTGGTCGTGGGTGACGGCGAGCACGGTGGTGCCGAGCCGGCCGAACAGGCCGCGCAGTTCGACGACGAGGCGTTCGCGCAGCGAGCGGTCGAGCTGGCCGAGCGGCTCGTCGAGCATCAGCAGCCGCGGCTCGGGCGCGAGCGCGCGGGCCAGCGCGACGCGCTGCTGTTCGCCGCCGGACAGGGTGGCGACGGGCCGGCCGGCCGCGCCGGGCAGCCCGACCAGGTCCAGCAGCGTCTCGACCCGGCCGGCGCGCTCGGCGCGCGGCGCCTTGTGCATCCGCAGGCCGAAGGCGACGTTGCCGCCGACGTGGCGCTGCGGGAAGAGCTGGTGGTCCTGGAACATCAGGCCGACGCCGCGCCGGTGGGCGGGCACCGCGGCCTGGTCGGCGCCGTCGAGCAGCACCCGCCCGGAGTCCAGCGGCTGGAGCCCGGCGACGGCCCGCAGCAGGGTCGACTTGCCGCTGCCGCTGGGGCCGAGTACGCAGACGATCTCGTGCGCGGCGACGTCGAGGGTGACCGCGTCCAGCGCCGTGCGCCCGCCGAAGCGCACGGTCGCGGCGTCCAGGTGCAGCAGCGCGGGGGCGGGCGGCTCCTGGTCCTGGACGTCCTGCTCGAAAACGTCCTGGGCCGGGGCTTCCAGGGCCGGAGCGTCCTGCTCCGGAGCGTCCTGCTCGGAAGCGTCCTGGGCCGCGGGCGCGGAGGGCGGCCGCCGGTCCTGCCGGCCGGGCGTGCGCCGGTCGGACGTGCGCCGGTCGGGCTCGTGCGGGGTCATCGGCGGCCCTCCGGTCGGGCGTGGGCGGCGGGGACGGCGGGCGTGTCGGGGAGCGCGGTCGGGGCGGGCTCCCCGGGCGTCCCCTTCGGGGCGCGCGGCGCGCGGCGTCCCGGCAGCGGGTATTCCAGGAGCAGCAGCCCGGCCGCGCAGACGACCATGAGGATGGTGCTCAGGGCCATGGCCTGGCCGTAGTTCATCTCGCCGGCGCGGCCGAGCAGGCGGGCGACGGCGACCGGGAGGGTGGGGCTGTCGGGCCGGGCGATGAAGACGGTGGCGCCGAACTCGCCGAGGGAGACGGCGAACGCGAATCCGGCGGCGATGCCCACCGCCCGTGCGACGAGCGGCAGTTCGACCTCCCGCCAGACCCGTGCCGGGGACGCGCCGAGCACGGCGGCGGCCTCGCGCAGCCGCTGGTCGACGGCGCGCAGCACCGGCAGCATGACGCGGACCACGAACGGCGCCCCGACCAGCGCCTGGGCCAGCGGCACCAGCAGCCAGGAGTCGCGCAGGTCCAGCGGGGGCTTGTCGAGGCTGATCAGGAAGCCGAAGCCGACGGTGACCGCGGAGGTGCCCAGCGGCAGCATGAGCAGTCCGTCGAAGCCGCGCATCAGCCGCCCGCTCCTGCGGGTCAGGGCCGCGGCGGCCAGTCCTCCGACGACCACGGCGATGGCGGTGGCCGCGGCGGCGTAGCGCAGGGAGTTCCAGACGGTCTGCAGCGGCGGCACGAGGAAGGTGCCGTCGGCGCTGCCGGAGCCGAGGGCGCGGTAGAAGGTGAGGCCGTAGCCGTGCGGGCCGTCGAAGGAGCGGGCGGCGAGCACGGCCAGCGGCAGCACGATGAGGACGGCGACGACGGCGAGCACCGCGGTGAGCAGGGCGCGTTCGCCCGCGCCGCGCGGGCGGTGGGCGGTGCCGGCCGGGTCGACCAGGCGCAGCGCGGACTCGCGGCGCCTGGCGGTCCAGGCGTGGACGGCGAGGATCGCGGCGACGGCGGCGAGTTGCAGCAGCGTCAGCACGGCCGCGGTGGGCAGGTCGAAGACCTCCGCGGTCTGCCGGTAGATCTCGACCTCCAGGGTGGCGCGGGTGGGTCCGCCGAGGATCTGGATGACGCCGAAGGAGGTGAAGGTGAACAGGAACACGAGCACGGCCGCGGACGCGACGGCCGGTGCGAGGGCGGGGAGGGTGACGCGGCGGAAGGCGGTGAGGCGGCCGGCGCCGAGCATCCGGGCGGCCTCCTCCTGGCGGGGGTCGAGCTGCGCCCACAGGCCGCCGACGGTGCGGACGACCACCGCGTAGTTGAAGAAGACGTGGGCGATGAGGATCGCCCACACGCTGGTGTCCAGGCGCAGGCCGAGCAGGCTGTCGGTGAGGCCGCCGCGGCCGAGCAGCGCGAGGAACGCAGAGCCGGCGACGACGGTGGGCAGCACGAACGGCACGGTGACCACGGCCCGCAGCAGCCGTTTGCCGGGGAAGTCCAGGCGGGCGAAGGCGTACGCGCCGGGCAGGGCGACGGCGAGGGTCAGCGCGGTGGACGCGGCGGCCTGCCAGCAGGTGAACCACAGCACGTGCCGTACGGAGGGGTCGCCGAGCACGTCGCCGACCGCGCCGGGCCGCCAGCGTCCGCCCTGGTGCAGTCCGCGGCCGACGATGGACGCGACGGGGTAGGCGAAGAAGGCGGCGAAGAACGCCAGCGGCAGGGCGGCGAGCGCGACGGGGACCAGCGCGCGGCGGGCGGCCGGCCACCGGTGGCCGTCTGGCCGGCCGGCGGCCTGGCGGCCGGTCCGACGGGCGGCGGGCGTCCGGCCGGTGTGTGTCCGGCCGCCCCCGGCGGTCACAGGACGAGGGAGTTCCATGTCTTCACCCAGTCGTCGCGGTGGGCGGCGATCGTGTCGGGCGCGAGCGTCGTGGGGTGCGCGACCTTCGCGCCGTACCTGGTGAACACCGGCGGCTCGGTGGCGCCCTTGACGACCGGGTCGACGTACATCTGCAGCGGCATGTCCTGCTGGAAGGTGCGGCTGAGCATGAAGTCGACGAACGCCTCGGCGCCGGCGGGGTTCTTCGCGTGGTGCAGGACGCCGGCGAACTCGATCTGGCGGAAGCAGGTGCCGGTGACGACGCCGACGGGCGACTGCGCGGGCGGCGGGGTGACGCCGACGACCTCGGCGGGCGGGCTGGAGGCGTAGGAGACGACGAGGGGCTTGTCGCCCTTGGCCTTGGCGCCGGCGGCCGATCCGGAGAAGGCGTTGTCGTAGGCCTGCTCCCAGCTGTCGACGACCTGCACGCCGTTGGCCTTGAGCTGCTTCCAGTACGTCTGCCATCCGGAGTCGCCGTAGGTGGCGACGCTGCCCAGCAGGAACGCCAGGCCCGGTGAGGAGGTGGTGACGTTCTCGGTGACCAGGAGGTTCTTGTACTGCGGCTCGACCAGGTCGGCGAAGGTCCGCGGCGGCGCGATGTGGTGGGAGGCGAACCAGGCGCGGTCGTAGTTGACGCACACGTCGCCGGAGTCGATGGGCGTGACGCGGTGCTTCCCCGCGTCGAGCTGCACGTCGGCGGGCACCTGGTCCAGGCCCTTGGCGGTGTACGGGTCGAACAGGCCGTTGTCGAGGGCGCGCGAGAGCAGGGTGTTGTCGACGCCGAAGAACACGTCGCCGCGCGGGTGGTCCTTGGTGAGGATGGCCTGGTTGACGGCGGCGCCGGCGTCGCCGCCGCGCAGCACCTTGACCTTGTAGCCGGTCTGCCGGGTGAAGGCGGCGAGCACGGAGTCGGAGGCGGCGAAGGAGTCGTGGCTGACGACGGTGACGGTCCTGGAGCCGCTGGATCCGCTCTGCTGCGCGGACCCGGAGGGGTCCGAGGAGCCGCCGCAGCCGGCCAGGGCGGCGGCGCCCGCGGTGGCGAGGACCAGCGCGCCGATGGCACGCCGACGGATGGTGCTGTTCATGTGCTGACTCCCTACGCCGGTATGACCCGGATCAGGTTCGAGGGTCTGCGGCCTGGGGAGGTGTCCCAGCCGCACTCTCAGCGCCGTCTCAGGCGCTCCCCTGTCGGATGTTCAGGTGTTCTTCACGCGATGCGGACCGGTACGGGGTGTGCCGGCCGCGGGGGAACCGTATCAGCGGGCGGACGCGGCGAGCTGGCCGCAGGCCCCGTCGATCTCCTGGCCCCGGGTGTCGCGGACGGTCACCGGCACGCCGTGCGCTTCGAGGGCGGCGACGAAGGCGCGTTCGTCCTGCGGGCGGGAGGCGGTCCACTTGGAGCCGGGCGTGGGGTTGAGCGGGATCAGGTTGACGTGCACCCGGTGGTTCTTCAGCAGCCTGCCCAGCCGGTCGGCGCGCCACGCCTGGTCGTTGACGTCGCGGATCAGCGCGTACTCGACGGACACGCGGCGGCCGGAGACCTCGGAGTAGTGCCAGGCGGCGTCGAGGACCTCGCGGACCTTCCAGCGGGTGTTGACCGGCACGAGGGTGTCGCGCAGTTCGTCGTCGGGGGCGTGCAGGGACACCGCGAGGCGGCATTTGAAGCCCTCGTCGGCGAACCGGTACATGGCGGGGACGAGGCCGACGGTGGAGACGGTGATGCCGCGCTGGGACAGGCCGAGGCCGTCGGGCTCGGGGTCGGTGAGGCGGCGGATGGCGCCGACGACGCGGTTGTAGTTGGCGAGCGGCTCGCCCATGCCCATGAACACGATGTTGGACAGCCGGGCCGGGCCCTGGGCGCCGGGCACGTCGCCGTCGCGCAGCGCCCGCATGCCGGCGACGATCTGGTGGACGATCTCCGCGGTGGACAGGTTGCGGTCCAGGCCGGCCTGGCCGGTGGCGCAGAACGGGCAGTTCATGCCGCAGCCTGCCTGCGAGGAGATGCACATGGTGACGCGGTCGGGGTAGCGCATCAGCACGGACTCGACGAGGGTGCCGTCGAAGAGCCGCCAGAGCGTCTTGCGGGTGTCGCCGCCGTCGCAGGAGGCGTGCCGCACCACCGTCATCAGCTCGGGCAGCAGCTCGCCGGCCAGCCGCTCACGGGCCGCGGCCGGGATGTCGGTCCAGGCGGCCGGGTCGTCGGCGTAGCGGGCGAAGTAGTGCTGGGAGAGCTGCTTGGCCCGGAACGGCTTCTCCCCCAGCGCGGCCACCGCCTCCTTGCGCTCGGCGGGCGAGAGGTCGGCGAGGTGCCGCGGCGGCTTCTTGGCCCCCCGCGGCACGGCGAAGGTCAGTTCTCCTGGTGCAGGCATGATGTCTTCCAGTGTCGCAGACCTGCAGGGGGCTTCGGCACGGGTGCCTACGGGGACCCGGCGGCCGGAGGCGACTCCTCCGGGCCGGGGGCTTCGGCACGGGGGCCGGCGGGGTCAGCCCTTGCCGACGAAGGCGACCAGCAGGAGCCAGACGACGGGGGCGGTGGGCAGCAGGGAGTCGAGGCGGTCCATGATGCCGCCGTGGCCGGGCAGCAGGGTGCCCATGTCCTTGATGCCGAGGTCGCGTTTGATCATCGACTCGCCGAGGTCACCGAGGGTGGCGCTGGTGGCCGCGGCCAGGCCCAGCAGCAGGCCCTGCCACCAGCGGCCGTCGTCGATGACGTACTGCATGAGCAGGGCGCCGGCGATCATCGCGAAGGCCATCGCGCCGGCCAGGCCCTCGCGGGTCTTGCCGGGGCTGATCCGGGGGGCGAGCTTGTGGCTGCCGAAGCGCCAGCCGACCGCGTAGGCGCCGGTGTCGCTGATCACGGTGAGCAGCAGGAACACCAGGACGCGGCGCGGGCCGTCGTCGGCGGCGAGCATCATCACCACGAAGGTGGCGAGGAACGGCACGTAGAAGGCGGCGAAGACGCCGGCGGTGACGTCCTTGAGGTAGTTCTCCGGGGGCTGCGCCATCCGCCAGACGAGGACGGCCAGCGCGGTCAGGGCCATGGCGATCCAGGCGCCGTCGGCGCCCTTGAGGTAGCCGGCCACGACCATGGCCGCGCCGCCCAGCGCGATCGGCGGCAGGGGTGCGCGGATGCCCTTGCGTTCCTCCAGGCGGGAGGTCAGCTCCCACACGCCGACGACGACCGCGACCACCGCGACGCCGACGAAGACGGCCTTCACGACGAACAGGGCGGCGACGATCACGGCGCCGAGTCCGACGCCCACCCCTATCGCGGCCCGCAGGTCGCGTCCGGCGGACTTCTTGGCCGGGGCGGCGGGCGGTGGCGGTGGGG
>JAJSZB010000489.1:0-4565 GCA_050613715.1 Streptomyces sp. IBSBF 3018 | reverse complement strand
CCCGTGTGCCGGGGGAAGCCCCTCGCCGCGGGCGCCGGCCCCGGCCCCGCGGGCCGCGGGAGCACCTCGAGGGCGGCTGCCGCCCCCGCGCCCGCCCGGCTCGCGGTCCGCCGCCGGGTCTGCTGCCGAGTCCGCCTCTCCGCTCGCCTGCGGGTGCGCCGCCGCGCCCGCCCGCGCACGCGCTTCCCCGCTCGCCTGCGGGTCGTCCGCCGCGTCCGCCGCGTCCGCCGCGGACAGGGCCGACCGCAGGCGGCGGGACTCCGCGCGCCAGCGCGCCGCGTACGGGTCGTCGCCGCGGCGGGCGGTGCGCCAGGCCGCGGCCAGGTCGGGGCCGTAGGCGGAGGGGACCTCCTCGCTGAGGAGGGCGGTGACCTCGGCGGCGCGGGCGGCACCGACGAGGGGCGCGGCGTCGAGGAGGGCGCGGGCCAGGCGCGGGTGCAGGCCGAGCAGCGCCAGGCGACGGCCGCGCGGCAGGGCGCGGCCGCCGGGCCCGGTTGCGCCGAGGTCGTGGAGCACCGCGCGGGCCGCGGCCATCGGCCCGGCCGGCGGGGCGTCGAGCAGGGCCAGCCCGGACGCGTCCGGGTCGCCCCAGCAGGCCGCCTGGAGGGCGAACGCGGTCAGGTCCGCCTGGGCGATCTCCGGCGTGGGCCGCCGCGCCAGCCGCTCGTGCTCGGCCTCGCTCCAGCAGCGGTAGACCGTGCCGGGACCCTCGCGCCCGGCCCGCCCCGCCCGCTGCTCCGCGGCGGCCCGCGACACCCGTACGGTCGTCAGCCCGCCCAGCCCCCGCGCGTGGTCGGTGCGCGGCTCACGGGCGAGACCGGCGTCGACCACCACGCGCACGCCGGGCACGGTCAGGCTGGACTCGGCGACCGAGGTCGCCAGCAGTACCCGGCGGCCCTCCCCGGGCGTCAGCGCCGCCTCCTGCACGGCGGCCGGCGCGCGCCCGTGCAGCTGGAGCACCTGCGCGGGCACGCCGCCCAGCGCCCTCGCGACCCGAGCGATCTCGCCGACGCCGGGCAGGAAGCACAGCACGTCCCCGTCGCGCTCGCGCAGCGCCCGGCGGACGGTCGCCGCCACGTGGTCGAGCAGCGCGGGGTCGACATGCATGCCGTGCGGCGGGCGCACCGGGCCCGGCGGCGGCGCCCAGACCGGCTCGACCGGGTGCAGCACGTCCGCGGCCTCCACCACCGGCGCGTCCAGCAGCGCCGCCCACGCCGCGGTGTCGGTCGTCGCGGACGCCGCCACCAGCCGCAGGTCCGGCCGCAGCAGGGCCCGTACCTCCAGCAGGAACGCCATCGCGGTGTCCGCGTCCAGATGCCGCTCGTGGCACTCGTCGAGGATCACCGTGCCGACGCCGGGCAGCTCCTGGTCGCGTTGCAGCCGCTGGAGCAGCACGCCGGTGGTCACGACTTCCACGGCCGTGCGGGGGCCGACCCTGCGCTCGCCGCGCACGGTCAGGCCGACGCTCTCGCCGACCTGCTCGCCGAGCAGCCACGCCATCCGCCGGGCCGCGGCCCGCGCCGCCATCCGCCGCGGCTCGGCGACCAGCACCCGGCTGGGGAAGCGCGCGGCCAGCAGCAGCGGCACCAGCGTGGTCTTGCCGGTGCCGGGCGGCGCGGCCAGCACCGCGCGACCCGGCCCGCCGAGCGCCTCGACCAGCGCGGGGACCGCGGCGGCGACCGGGAGCGCGAGGCCCTCCGGCCGGATCGCGAGGCCCTCCGGGCGGATCACGGTGCGACGCAGACGAAGATCGCCGTCCCGGGCAGCAGCCGGCCGCGCAGCGGCGACCAGCCGCCCCACTCCTGGTCGTTCCACCGCGGCCACTCCGGCTCGACCAGGTCCACCAGGCGCAGGCCCGCCGCGGTGATCTCGCGGACCCGGTCGCCGAGGGTGCGGTGGTGCTCGACGTAGACGGCCAGCCCCCGGTCGTCCTCCTCGACGTACGGGGTGCGGTCGAAGTACGAGGCGACCGCGGTGAGGCCCTCGGGCCCCGGCTCGTCGGGGAACGCCCAGCGCACCGGGTGCGTCACCGAGAACACCCAGCGCCCGCCGGGCCGCAGCACCCGCCGCACCTCGCGGTGCACCGCCGCGGTGTCGGCGATGAACGGCAGCGCGCCGTAGGCCGAGCAGGCCAGGTCGAAGGACGCGTCGGCGAACGGCAGCCGGGCGGCGTCCGCCTGCACCAGCGCGGGCGCGGCAACCCCCTCGGCCGCGTCGCTCGCGTCGCTGCCGCCGCCCGCCCGGCCCGTGCCGCCCGAGTCGTCCCCGCCGCCCGCGTCGATGCGCCGCGCGTGCTGGAGCTGCCGGTGGGAGAGGTCGAGCGCCACCGGCCGCGCCCCTCGGCCGGCCAGCCAGCGCGAGCACTGCGCCGCGCCGGCGCCGATCTCCAGCACGGCCAGGCCCTTCAGGCCGGCCGCCGGGCCGAGCAGCCCGGCCTCCGCCTCGTCCAGCCCCTCCGGCCCCCACACGAAGCGTGCGTCGCCGAGGAACTCCCCGTGCTCCAGCTGGTAGTCGTCGGCGTTCCGGTCCCACCAGCGGCGATTGGCCCGGGCACTCTCCGTGGCGCCCGCGCTGCGGCGGGTGGCCTCCGGCTCCTCGGCGTGGAGGTCGGCGTGGGCTCCGGAGCGGGCGCCCGCGTGGGCTCCGGTGTGCGGTCCCGCCAGGGGCCCGGCATCAGGTCCTTGGATCATCGCGGCAGTCGTCGTACTCTCTGAGAAGACCTGCGGAAGGGTGACTTGCGCCGGTTTGTTTCGTTACGCGCGCGGTGCGCTCATTCGTGCATTGACCGTGCCCGGCTGCCCCCGTATGCTACAAGTTGCGCTGCGAGCCTGCGCGCCTCGGACGGAGCAGGCCACGCTCGAAACTGTTGCAGCTCCCTTGGCCCAGCGGCCACCGACCCTCAGGGCGGTTCACAAGGGGTCCCGGCAGGAACGAAAAAGGCTCCCGGCGTAGCAGTACCTACGACTTACTGTCCGTACCGGAGTCCTTTCCCCAATGACGAGCAGCACCGAGGCCCCTCGTACCACCCCGCAGGTGGCGGTCAACGACATCGGCAACGAGGAAGCCTTCCTCGCCGCGATCGACGAGACGATCAAGTACTTCAACGACGGCGACATCGTGGACGGCGTCATCGTGAAGGTCGACCGGGACGAGGTCCTGCTCGACATCGGTTACAAGACCGAAGGTGTCATCCCCTCCCGCGAGCTCTCGATCAAGCACGACGTCGACCCCAACGAGGTCGTGGCCGTGGGCGACGAGATCGAGGCCCTGGTCCTCCAGAAGGAGGACAAGGAAGGCCGCCTGATCCTCTCCAAGAAGCGCGCGCAGTACGAGCGTGCGTGGGGCACCATCGAGAAGATCAAGGAAGAGGACGGCATCGTCACCGGTACCGTCATCGAGGTCGTCAAGGGCGGCCTCATCCTCGACATCGGCCTGCGCGGCTTCCTGCCCGCCTCGCTCGTCGAGATGCGCCGCGTCCGCGACCTGCAGCCCTACGTGGGCAAGGAGCTCGAGGCGAAGATCATCGAGCTGGACAAGAACCGCAACAACGTGGTCCTGTCCCGCCGCGCCTGGCTGGAGCAGACGCAGAGCGAGGTCCGCCAGACCTTCCTCACCACCCTGCAGAAGGGTCAGGTGCGCTCCGGCGTCGTCTCCTCGATCGTCAACTTCGGTGCGTTCGTGGACCTCGGCGGCGTCGACGGCCTGGTGCACGTCTCGGAGCTGTCCTGGAAGCACATCGACCACCCCTCCGAGGTCGTCGAGGTCGGCCAGGAGGTCACGGTCGAGGTCCTGGACGTCGACATGGACCGCGAGCGCGTCTCCCTGTCGCTGAAGGCGACCCAGGAAGACCCGTGGCAGCAGTTCGCCCGGACCCACCAGATCGGGCAGGTCGTGCCCGGCAAGGTCACCAAGCTCGTTCCGTTCGGCGCGTTCGTCCGCGTGGACGAGGGCATCGAGGGCCTGGTGCACATCTCCGAGCTGGCCGAGCGCCACGTGGAGATCCCGGAGCAGGTCGTCCAGGTCAACGACGAGATCTTCGTCAAGGTCATCGACATCGACCTGGAGCGCCGCCGCATCTCGCTGTCGCTCAAGCAGGCCAACGAGTCCTTCGGCTCCGACCCGGCCTCGGTGGAGTTCGACCCGACGCTGTACGGCATGGCCGCGTCGTACGACGACCAGGGCAACTACATCTACCCCGAGGGCTTCGACCCGGAGACCAACGACTGGCTGGACGGCTACGAGAAGCAGCGCGAGGAGTGGGAGGGGCAGTACGCCACCGCCCAGGCCCGCTTCGAGCAGCACCAGGCGCAGGTCATCAAGTCCCGCGAGGCGGACGAGCAGGCGGCGGCCGAGGCCGGCGCCGCGACTCCTTCGGCGGGAGCCGGAGCCGGCGGCGGCTCCTACTCCTCCGAGTCCGAGGACAACAGCGGTGCGCTCGCCTCCGACGAGGCCCTGGCCGCCCTCCGCGAGAAGCTCGCCGGCGGCCAGAGCTGACGCTCCCCGCCGCGCGGAGCTGACCGCGACCCGCCACACGGGCCCGCACCCCCACCCCGGGGGTGCGGGCC
>JAJSZB010000488.1:0-4570 GCA_050613715.1 Streptomyces sp. IBSBF 3018 | reverse complement strand
GCCCTCAGCGGTGATGCGGCCCCGGTGCGCCTCGACCACCTCGCGGGCCAGCGCCTGCTCGTCGAGGCTCTCCGCGAGCCCGGCCAACGGTGACCCAGGGGCCCAGGCCAGCGACGTACGGTGCCAGAGCCGGCCGTCGACCACCTGCTTCAGCAGCAGCCCCGGGCGGTGCGCGCCCGGCCCGGTGAAGGCGCCGACCGCGCTCCCCGCGCCCACGATCGCCGCCGCGGTCGCCGGGTCCGCGCCGAAGTAGCGGAAACGCGGGGTGAACCCGGCCCGTTCACAGGCGATCCGCAGGCTCAGACCCAGGCCGTCGGAGCGCTCGCCCGGCGCGACCCAGGTCTCCTCGGCCAGATCCTCCAGGCAGATCCGCGGCCGGCGGGCCAGCCGGTGCCCGGGGGCCATGCCGATCAGCACCGGTTCGGTGCCGAGGTCGCGCACCGCGAGCCCGCGGACCTTGGGCGGCGCCACGTCGGGGAACTCGCTGACCACCGCGAGGGCGATCCGCCCGGCGCGCAGCAGGTCCAGGACCGCCTGGGAGGAGGGCTCCAGGTACGTCACCTGCTCGTGCTGCGGCAGCAGGTCCCGCACCATCGCCGCGATCACCGGCACCCACGAGCCGTCCACCCCGCCGAGCGCCACCGCCTGCGCGGGCTCCGCCGACCGGGCCAGCGCCCGTGACGTGGACAGCAGTTCGCCGAAGCCGTCGAGCAGTTCCCTGGCCCTGCCCAGCACATGGACGCCCAGCTCGGTCGGGACCACGCCGTCCGGCCGCCGCCGGAACAGCGGCCCGCCGAACTCCTGCTCGATCCGCCGCAGTTGTGCGGTCAGTCCGGGCTGCGCGATCTGCAGCGCGGCGGCCGCGCGGCTGATGCTGCCCGACTCGGCCACCGTGAGCACGATCCGCAGGTGGCGCAGTCCCATGTCCATGTTGTGCCCCAACGTCCTCTCGCGGGCCGGAAGTACCCGATGACGAGCGCGGCGCCGTACGGGGGCTGCGGAGCCGTCCGTGCGGCGGTCGACGTGCATGGCGTGCGGGCGGCCGGTGCGCGGCGGCGTGCCGCCCGGCCGGGGAAGGGGGACCGGGGTCACCCGTCCAGCGCGCGCCTGCCGGCGACGAAGACCCGGGTCAGTTCCGCGACGCGGCGCCCGAGGTGTTCCGCGGTGGCGAGGTCGGACTTGTGCACCGCGCCCGTTCTCTCGTCCACGTTCGTCTGCGCCGCGGCGCCGCGGTAGAAGCCGAGGCGATTCATGTCGAATTCGCTGCCGCCCGCGGAGTTCCAGCCGGCGGCCAGGCCGAGATTGACCCACGTCATGCCGTGCTGGGCGGCGAACGCGGAGAAGTAATCCAGGGTGCCTGACTTGTCTCCGGCCATCGATCCCGAGTTGGTGAACCCGGCCGCGAGCTTGTCCTGCCATCTGCGGGTGAACCACCGTCTGCCGCTCGCCTCGGCGAAGGCGTGGAACGGCGCGGAGGCCGTGCCCATGTAGGTCGGCGCGCCGAAGACGATGGCGTCGGCGTCGTCCAGCCGGTGCCAGAGCGCGGGCGTGATGCGGTCGACGGGCACGTCGAGGACCTCGGTGTGCCGCTCCCGGGCCGCCCCGGCCCCTACGGCTTCCGCCAGTCTGGCGGTGTGGCCGCGTCCGCCGTGAAAGGCGATGGCGATGTGTACCCGTTCGGTAGGAGCCGTCACACCAGTCTCCTCGAAAAGCACGGTTGCAAATCCCGATGCAGCTGACCACAGCCTGCCAGACGTATCTCAGAAAAATCTCAGAGCCCCATAACGGCCGGGTTATCGAGTTCCGATATGAGCGCACTTTCTTCCGGTCGTGCGAGGCTGAACCAGGTGATCAGCCAGCGGGGGCTCACCTCTTTGAGAGGCATACCGAAGAATGACCGATTTCGGTAAAACATTACGCATGCGACGGCTGTCGTCGGCCGGTGACGGTAAATTCCTCTTCGTCCCGCTCGACCACAGCGTCTCCGACGGGCCGGTGGTGCCGCAGGCGGGCTGGGAGGAGCTGGTCAGGGCCCTGGTGGACGGCGGTGCGGACGCGGTCGTCGTGCACAAGGGCCGGGCCCGCACCATCGCCCCCGAACTCCTGGGCCGCTGCGGCCTGGTGGTGCATCTGAGCGCCGGCACCGGGCACGCCGCCGACGCCGACGCGAAGGTGCTCGTCGGCGACGTCGAGGAGGCCGTACGGCTGGGCGCTGACGCGGTGAGCGTGCACGTCAACCTCGGCTCGGACACCGAGCACCGGCAGTTGCGCGACCTCGGCGCGGTGGCGGCCTCCTGCGACGCCTGGAACATGCCGCTGCTCGCCATGATCTACCCCAGGGGTCCGAGGATCGCCGACCCGCACGACCCGGTGCTGCTCGCGCACGCGGTGAACATCGCCGCGGACCTGGGCGCCGACCTGGTCAAGACCTCGGTGGCGCTGCCCCGCGAGCGGATGGCCGAGGTGGTGGACAGCTCCCCCATCCCGGTGCTGGCCGCCGGCGGGCCGCCCGACGGCTCCGACCTCATCGATCACGCGACCTCCCTGATGCTGGCCGGGTGCAGCGGCCTGGCCGTCGGCCGCCGCATCTTCTCCTCGTCCTCGCCCTCGTGGCTGACCGCACGACTCGCCGCGGTGGTCCACGCGGCGGGGCCCGGACCGACCACCCGCCCCTCGACGATCGCGACAGGTGCCTCATGAAGTTCGCATGGATCGATCTGCGCGCAGTGCCGCAGTCACAGCTGGAGTCCGTCGTCGACGCCGCCGTGCACGCACGGGTGCAGGGCGTGATCTCCGACGACCAGGGACTGCTCCAGGCGCTGCCCCCCACCGTCACCGGCATCACGCCCACCGTCCTGGCCGACGAGGAGGGGCTGCACGCGCTCGGCCCCGACGCCGTCGGCTGGGTCGACGTGGACGACGACCGGACGCTGCGGCTGGCGTGCGCCGCCGCGGTGGCCCTGCCGGCCACCGTGGTCCGCTTCGCCGACCCGACCAAGATCCCGCTGGAGATCGTGCTCGCCGCCGCCGACCGCTCGGCCGGCAAGCTGGTCACCGTCTGCGCGGACCTCCAGGAGGCGGCGATCGTCCTGGACGTGCTGGAGCGCGGCTCGGACGGCGTGCTGCTGGCCCCGGCCGACGCCGCCGAGGTCTTCGCGCTGACCCGGCTGCTGGAGGCCGCGACCCCGCAGCTGGACCTGACCACGCTGACCGTCGACGGCATCGAGCACCACGGGCTCGGCGACCGGGTGTGCGTGGACACGTGCAGCCACTTCGCCGAGGACGAGGGCATCCTCGTCGGCTCGTACTCCACCGGGTTCATCCTGTGCTGCAGCGAGACGCACCCGCTGCCGTACATGCCGACGCGTCCGTTCCGGGTCAACGCCGGCGCCCTGCACTCCTACGTGCTCGGTCCCGACAACCGCACCAACTACCTCAGCGAGCTGCGCTCCGGCAGCACCACGCTGGCCGTCGACTCCCAGGGCAGGGCCCGGCGGGTGGTGGTCGGCCGGGCCAAGATGGAGTCCCGTCCGCTGCTGACCATCACCGCCCGCTCGGCGGACGGCGTGGTGGTGAGCCTGACCGTGCAGGACGACTGGCACGTGCGGGTGCTCGGCCCCGGCGGGAAGGTCCTCAACGTCACCGAGCTGGAGCAGGGCGACGAGCTGCTCGGGTACCTGGCCACCGACCAGCGGCACGTCGGCTTCCCCATCGGCGAGTTCTGCAAGGAGGCGTGAGATGGCCCCGGACATCCGGGCGCTGGTCGACCGCCTGCTCGGCGCCCACCCCGGCGACCTGCCGTGCCTGGTGTACGGCGACCACGGGCAGAGCCGCGCCGAGGTCGCGGCGGCGGTGGACTTCGAGGCTTCGGTCTTCGCCGCGCACGGGATCGGCGAGGGCAGCACGGTCATGCTGCAGATCCCGCCGAGCTACACCCAGTTGCACGTGCTGCTCGCGCTGTGGCGGCTTGGCGCGCAGGTGATGCTGGTCGACCACCGGCTCAAGCCGCCGGAGGTGGAGGCGCTGCGGGCGCTGTGCCGCCCGCAGTTCACGGTGTCCACCGGCGTGGCCGGCGGCTCGCTGATGCGCTTCGAGGCCCAGTACGAGCTGGTCACCAGCCGGCGCGCGGACGGCAGGGCCGCGGCGACGGCGCACGTCCTGGTGCAGTTCAGCTCCGGCTCGACCGGGGCGCCCAAGGTGATCGGGCGGACCGCGGCCTCGCTGTCGGAGGAGATCGACCGGTTCGCCGCGCTGCCGGGCATGCCGGCGCGGGGCGAGCGGCTGCTGCTGCTCAGCTCCACCGCGCACAGCTTCGGCCTGCTGGCGGGGCTGCTGCACTCCCTGCTCGCCGGGGTCACCGTGGTGTTCGCGCGGCGCGTGTCGGCCCGGGACATGCTGGCGGCCGCCGCGCAGCACGACGTGCACGCGGTGTTCGGCACGCCGTTCCACTACGAGGTGCTGGGCACCGCCCTCGACCCGCCCGCGCTGCCCTCGCTGCGGGTCGCGGGGGGGGGGGGGGGGGGGGGGGGGGGGGGGGGGGGGGGGGGGTTTTTTTTAATGTTACCCCGCG
>JAJSZB010000487.1:0-4576 GCA_050613715.1 Streptomyces sp. IBSBF 3018 | reverse complement strand
GCCACCACCCCGGCCACCGCCACCGCGACGCCTCCGCCCGCGGTCCGGCAGCCGCCCGCCGGCGGGCAGTTGACCGGCCCGGGACTCGTGCAGCGCACCACCTACTCCCGCTTCCCGGGCTCCGAGCAGCTGGAGCAGCACATCGTCCGGACGCTGTGGCAGACGGCCCCGGGACTGCTGCCCCCGCCGCACGCCGTGCACCCGCCGCAGGGCGGGACCGCCGGCGGCCACCAGCCGGTGCGGGTCTCGCCCAAGGCGTTCACCAACCTGGCCGACCTGCGGCGCCAGATCGCGCCCTCGCAGCTCGACGGGAACGGCCACAAGCTCGTGGACGGCACCTTCAAGATCAGCCTGGACAGCTCGCACCTGCCCGGCCTGAACGCGAAGACCCACGACATCCTGGTGCGGGCGAACCTCGGCGACGGCGCCCACCAGGGCGCGCACCCGGCCACGGCCAAGAACTCGCTGACGCAGAGCGCCGGTTCCGAACGCTCGGTCAGCCAGGGCAGTTCGCACACGGTGGCGGGCAACGGCAACCTGCGCAGCTCGCTGGACCACACGGACTTCCAGCGCGGCTTCTTCAACTTCAACGCCGACGGCGGCTACGCGCCCACGCACGGCACGACGATCGGCGACACCACCGAGGTGAAGCGGACGCTGACGGTCGACGGCGACCGCGACCGCTACTCCTACCCGGTGTCCTTCGACGTCCTGACGGTCCGCCAGGACCCCGACCACCCCGTGCTGCGGGTGCCCACGCTCCCCACCGAGGTGCACCACCAGCAGGTGCAGCACGTCGACACCGGCGGCGGCCACGTCACCGTGGACGTGGGCAGGACCGAGACGCCGGCCGCCCCGCCGCCGCGCCAGGTGACCGTCGACCGGCTGCCGGACCACCACCTCGTGGAGCACGTCGGCGACGAGGACGCGTACCGCGACCACGCCCGCCAGGCGATCGAGAACGCCTTCAACACCCGTCACGACAACGGGCATTCACCGCTGCCCGCGCACATCCCGTCCCTCGACGACCTGGTGAACCCGCTCGCCGGGCAGGCCCAACTGCGCGCGAACGTCTCGGCGTCGCACGGCGGCTGGTCCAACACCGCCGACCAGCACGTCGGTTCCGGCCGCAACCGGGACACCGCCGGACTCTCCCAGCGCACCCAGCTGCACAACCTCACCTACCGCGAGACGCTCTCCGGCGACGGCAAGCTGGACGTGGAGACGAAGACCGAGTCGTCGGTGAAGGTGCAGGACAGCACGGCGATCACCGGAAAGGGCGGTCTGGGCGGGGACTTCGGGCGCTTCCCCGGCACCCCGCACGACCCGCACGCCTCGACGTACCAGCTGCGCGGCGGCGGTAAGGGCAAGGGGTCGTACGGCCACAGCGGCGCGGACGCGGTCAAGCACACGTTCACGACGAGCCGCAAGACCTCGCAGAACGGCCCGTGGCACGTCTACGAGGGCGACGCGCGCATCACCTTGCAGGGCAGGGTGACCGGTTCCACCGGCGAGACCACGTACGGCGCCCCGGTCAGCCACGACCACCGGGTCCGCGTCCTGCTCTCGGACGACGACGTGCGGGCCATGTCGCAGCCCCCGCGGCCAGCGACGAACACGGACACCGGCACCGGTACTGGCACCGGTACTGGCACCGGCACCGGCACTCGTACGGGAACGGACACCGGCACCGGCACGGACACCCGTACGGGGACGGGGACCGGAACGGGCACCGGCACGGGCACGGGCACGGGCACCGATACGGTCCAACCGCCGCGCCGGTCCGTCCCGTTGGAGAACGGCGTCAGCGGCGGCAGCCGGATCGAGATCCCCTCGACCGACGAGATCCTCAAGGAGATCGACCGGCAGATCCGCGGCGGCTCTGTCCCCCCGGGCGATTTGGAAGCCGGGAACGGCCTGGGCGACGTGCCGGTGTCCGCACTGCCGTTCGCGGACGTGATCACGCCCGACCACCTCGGGGCGCACTACGACGACCTGGTGGGACCCGGCCTGCTCGTCCACAAGGTGGACAACTACCACGGCGTGCGCACGGTGACCCAGGCGCTGATCAAGGCGACGCCCGGCGGCTGGCAGCACGACGGTCGGCAGTCGGACGGCGGCTCGACCCGCAAGGTCACCGTGAGCGAGGCGGTCAGCGGCGACAGCGGCCGCTCCTGGTCGGCCGGCGGGGAGGGCAACATCCGCGCCTCGTACCGCGCGCCGACCGCCGAGAACCACCTGAACAACGTGACGTACAACGCGACCGGCGGCGCGGAGGCCAAGGGCAGCACCACGCACTCGTCCAGCCAGACCACCAAGGTCGACTCCAAGACGACGTCCTCGGGCAACCTGCACAAGTTCAGCAGTCCGATGCGGTTCGACGTCACGGTCACCCGGCGCAACGCGACCCAGCGCTTCGTCAACCTGCCCGCGCCCGTGCCCGTACGGCCGGACTGGCGGGCCACCGCGTGGGTGCCCGAGTCGATGACGACCACGGAGCCGGCGCCGCCCGCCCACCCGCAGACCACCGGCGGCACCACGACCACGACCAGCACGGCGACGCACCCGCCGGGCACGCAGCCAGGACCCAGCACCCAGCATCAGCCGTCGGCCCAGCCCGGACCGAGCACCCAGCACCAGCCGGGCACGCAGCCCGCACCGGGAACGCAGCACCAGCCGCCGGCCCAGCCCGGACCGAGCACCCAGCACCAGCCGGGCGACCCGGGCGGCGGCACCGAGCTGGGGCCGGTGAACGGCACGCCCGAGCAGCGGCAGCAGTGGCGGGACGACTTCGCCTCCGGCCACGACCTGGTCGGCGTGGACCACCCCGAGCAGCTGATCGACACCGCCCACACCGTGCTCAACACGCCGCGCCCCTGGGGCAACGGCGTCCTCGGCCGCACCGGCTCCGCCATGTCCCAGGCGTGGAACGCGACGAGCGGCGCGCTGGGCAGCGCCGCGCGGTCGATGACGCCCGACGCGGCCCGCGCCGTCGTGGACTCCTTCGTCCACGACCCGCGGCTGGGCCCCGGCCACCAGCTGCACACCGAGCAGACCGCGCCGCTGCCGCAGCAGATCTCCACCCGGCAGGCGCTGTCCGGCCAGGCGCTGTCCACGGTCTTCCCGAACCTGAAGGACCCGGCCGGCGGCTACCGCACCGTGCCGCTCGGCGCGGACGGCAGCACGGGCCTGAAGGTCACGATGGAGCCGACCGGCCCGGCGCAGGAGGTCGGCCGCCGCGACGACGCCAAGGACGAGATCACCGTCTCCACCGAGGACGAGCTGACCACCTCGGCGAAGGCCGGCGCCTCGTACAGCGTCACCCCCGCGGACGTGCAGTTCCTCACCCGCAACCCGGGCGTCGTGGTGCCGGTGCCGGGGCTGAACTCGATGCAGATCAGCCGCGACCAGTCGCTGAACGCCGACTCCGCCGTCACCCACGCACCCGGCGTCCCCGGCCGCAGCCCGGCCCCGGTGACGGTCCCGCACGGCCTCACCGGCGACAAGCCCGGCCAGGGCACGACCGAGGGCGCCCAGCGGCTGCTGCGCCAGCCGGTGCGGATCACCGTTCAGAAGTACGACGGGAACGGCGTCTACGGAGCCCCCGCCTCCACCGACCACCACGCCTACTACTGGTCCACGGCCCCTCAGCAGCCGGCCGAGACGCCCGCCGGGACGACGGCCCCGGGAACGACCACCACCACCCCGGCCGAGACCCCGGCGCCCGCGACGACGACCACCCCGGCCGAGACGCCGGCCGAGACCCCGGCGGGGACCGCCCCGGAGACGGTCACGTCCACGACCACGGTCGCTCCTCCCGTGCCGGCGATCCACGTCACCCCGCCGCCGGAGACCCACGTGACGCCCGCGCCGCCGCCTGCCGCGCACGTCTCGCCGCCTCCAGCCGTTCACGTCCCGCCGCCGGCCGCGGTGCACGTCCCGCCGCCCGCTGCCGTCCACGTGCCGCCGCCCGCCGCGCACGTCTCGCCGCCTCCAGCCGTTCACGTCCCGCCGCCGGCCGCGGTGCACGTCCCGCCGCCCGCTGCCGTCCACGTGCCGCCGCCCGCCGCGCACGTCTCGCCGCCTCCAGCCGTTCACGTCCCGCCGCCGGCCGCGGTGCACGTCCCGCCCCCAGCTGCCGTCCACGTGCCGCCGCCCGCCGCGCCGGTCGTCCAGCACATGCCGGCCGGGGGAGAGGAGACCGCCGGCCCCGGGCAGTTGACGGACGCGCAGCGCGCGTGGGTGGCCGACAGCGCGCAGCAGGCGGCGGCCGGGATCGCGGCGGCGGTGGCCGGGGGAGGACCGGTGCCGGTGGTCAGGATCGAGGGCAGCGCGGTGGTGTCGGTCGACGGCGTGCCGCACTTCGGCCGCTCGCTCCAACTCGCCGACGACCGCGCCAGAAGGGTCGCCGCGGTCTACGGCGCCGCGCTGACCGCCGCGATGGACGAGCTGCGGGCCTCGGGCCATCAGGTCCCGCCCGACCGGGACGTCCTGGTCACCTTCGGCCCCTCCGTGCCCTGGCCCCCCGCGCCCGGCGCGCACGCACCGGGCGGGGAGGTGACCGTCGTCCTCGCCC
>JAJSZB010000486.1:0-4585 GCA_050613715.1 Streptomyces sp. IBSBF 3018 | reverse complement strand
GCGTCGGGGTCTGCGGCGGCCGGAGCGTCGGGGGCGGCCGGGGCGTCGGAGCCGGCGTCCGCCGGAGCGTCGGCGGGCGCGTCCGGGGCCCGGTCCGCGGCGCCGGCCTGCTGCTCCAGCAGCGTCAGCGCGCGCTCGGCGATCACGTCGAGATCCGGCGCGATCGAGGTGAGCGGCGGGTGCGCGTAGGCCGCCTCCTGGACGTCGTCCACCGAGGCCACCGCGACCTCCTGCGGCACCCGTACGCCCGAGGCGTCCAGCGCCCGCAGCGCGCCGATGGCCAGCGCGTCGTTGAACGCGAAGATCCCGTCGGGCAGCGGCCCGCTGCCGTCCAGCAGCTGCCGCACCGCCTCGTAGCCCTGCTTCCTGGTCCAGTCGTCGACCGGGACGACCAGCCAGTTGACCTTGCGCACGCCCGCCGCGGCCAGCGCCTGGCGGTAGCCCTCGGTGCGCTGCCGGCCGTTCTCGCTGCCGTTGCGGCCGAGCGCCACGATGCGGCGGCAGCCCTGTTCGAGCAGGTGCTCGACCGCGGTGCGCGCGGCGGCCACGTTGTCGATGCCGACCCGCGGGAAGCCGTCGCCCACGCTGTGCTCGCCGAGCAGCACCAGCGGGAAGTCCGGCGCCGACACGGCCGCGTCGGCCGGCAGGGTCAGCGCGCTGAGCAGCACCCCGTCGGCGACGTTGGTCAGCCCGCCGGACAGGATGCGCCGCTCCACCTCGCTGTCGCCGCCGGTGGACTCCACCAGCACCGTGATGCCGCGCCGCGCGGCCGCCTTGACCACGGCCTGGGCGAGTTCGGCGAAGTACGGCTCGGCGAGGAAGGGCACCGCCAGCGCGACGAATCCGGTGCGGCCGGAGCGCAGGCCGCGGGCCAGGTAGTCCATCCGGTAGCCCAGCTCGTCCAGCGAGCGCTGCACCCGGGCCCGGGTGGCCGGGCTGACATGGGTGTAGCCGCTGACCACGTTGGACACGGTCCGCACCGAGACGCCGGCGTGCTCCGCGACGTCGCGCATCCGCACCCTGGCCATGGCGTCCCCTCCTCCCGTCGCCCGCTCGCGAAACCCGTCCTTGCATCGTTGCAAACAATCACTCATCATGAACGGGCCGATCATCACGAGCAGCGGCTCATCCTAGTACGGCGCGGTACCCGGACCGGGGCCGGCACGGCCCGCGCGGCGGTTCGGCATGCCCTGACGCGGGCGCGGGCGCGGGCACGGGTCGGCGTTGCGCGGGCGTTCGGGCGTGCGGGCTGCGTACGGGCTTCGTGCGGGCTTCGTACGGGCGCGGTCGGCGTGCGTGCGGGCTTCGTACGGGCGCGGGTCCGGTCCCGTACGGGCGTCCGGGCGCGTGCTCGTGGGACTTCACAGGCGACCTCATAGGCGAACGGACGGGCCGGCGGCTGCCGGTGCGGCAGGAGGAGGGACACATGGGCGCGAGCCAGCAGGACGGGTCGTACCCGCGGCCGATGCTGCACCGGGAGCGGTGGCACAGCCTCGACGGCGTCTGGGACTTCGGCTACGACGACGCGGACGCGGGTGAGCGCGAGGGGTGGTTCGCGGGCGCCGCGGACGCGGCCGCGGGCGGAAGCGCGGCCGGGGACCCGTTCGACCGGCGGATCACCGTGCCGTTCCCGCCGGAGGCGCCCGCCTCCGGGATCGGGGAGACGGCGCCGCACCGGGTGGTCTGGTACCGGCTGCGTGTCCCGCACGCGGTGCTCGCGCCGGGCCCCGGCGAGCGCTCGCTGATCCACTTCGGCGCGGTCGACCACCGCGCCCGGGTCTGGCTGGACGGCCGCCTGGTGGCCGAACACACCGGCGGCCAGAGCCCGTTCACCGCGGACGTGACGGACGCGCTGCGCCCCGGCGCGGACGGGCACGTGCTCGTCGTGCGCGCCGAGGACGACCCGGCCGACCTCGCCCAGCCGCGCGGCAAGCAGGACTGGCAGGACCGGCCGCACGCGGTCTGGTACGAGCGGACCACCGGCATCTGGCAGAGCGTGTGGGCCGAGACGGTGCCGGCGCTGCACATCGCCGGGCTGGCCTGGACGCCGGACCCGGCGCGCGGCGTGCTGGCCGAGGTGACCCTCGCGCGCGGCCCGGAGCGGCCGGTGTCGGTGGAGGTCGTGCTCAGCCTGGGTGGGCGGGTGCTCGCCGAGACCTCGGCGGTGGTCACCTCGCCCCGGGCCCGCCTCGACGTGGTGGTGCCGGCGCTCGGCAACGGCATCGACCGCGAGGACCTGCTGTGGCGTCCGGAGCGGCCGACGCTGCTGGACGCGCGGGTGACGGTGCGGGAGGCGGGCGGCGCCGGCGCGGCCGCCGGGAGCGGCGCGGGCGACGTGGCCGCGGACGCGGTCGTCGACGCGGTCGACAGCTACGTGGGCATCCGCAGCGCGGGCGTCGGCAGTGGCGCGTTCCTGCTCAACGGGCGTCCGTACTACGTGCGTTCGGTGCTCGACCAGGGCTACCGGCCGGACACCCTGCTGGCCGCGCGGGACACCGGCGAACTGCGCCGCGAGGTCGAGCTGATCAAGGCGATGGGCTTCAACGCCGTGCGCATCCACCAGAAGGCGGAGGACCCGCGCTTCCTGTACTGGGCCGACCGGCTCGGCCTGCTGGTGTGGGGCGAGACCGGCGCGGCGTACGAATTCAGCGCGCACGCCGTGGAGTTGCTGACCCGCGAGTGGCTGGAGCTGGTGCGGCGCGACCGCAGCCACCCGTCGATCGTCACCTGGGTGCCGATCAACGAGAGCTGGGGCGCGTCCGACATCCTCACCGACCCGGCGCAGCGGCACTACTCGATCGCGCTCGCCAACCTCACCCGCGCGGTGGACCCGAGCCGTCCCGTGGTCTCCAACGAGGGCTGGGAGCACACCGACAGCGACATCCTCGGCGTCCACGACTACACCTCGGACCCGCGGGTGCTGACCGAGCGCTACGGCGAAGCGGCCGGTTTCGACGCGCAGTTGGCGGGTCCCGGCCCCGCGGGCCGCCGGCTGTCGCTGACCGGGGCGCAGACCCGCCGTTACGCCGCGGGCGACGCGCCCCTGATGATCACCGAGTTCGGCGGGCTCTCGCTGCGCGCGGACGACGGCGAGTTCTCGTACACCCGCACCAGCTCCGACACCCAGTACGCGGCCCTCCTCGCCGACCTCTTCGCCGCGCTACGCACCAGTCCGCTGGTGGCCGGCTTCTGCTACACCCAGTTCAAGGACACCGCCCAGGAGACCAACGGCCTCCTCACCGCCGACGGCACCCCCAAGCTCCCCCTCGCCACGATCCACCGCATCGTCACCGGCGAGAAGGAACCCTCGGAGCCGGCGTGACGCCGTGTCGCCGTGACCCCGGGACCTGCCGGCGGTATTCCGACGGCGTGGTGCCGTAGGCGGTGCGGAAGGCGCGGGTGAACTCCGGCGCCTGCGGGAACCCCCAGCGGGCGGCGATCGCGTGGACCGGGCGCGCGGCCAGTGCGGGATCGGCCAGGTCGCGCCGGGCACGGGCCAGCCGCCGGCGACGGATGTAGGAGGCGGCGGTGTCCCCCTGGCCGTGGTCGTGGAAGAGGCGGTGCAGGGTGCGCAGCGAGATGTGGTGGGCGGCGGCGACGGCGGCGGGCGTGAGGCCGGCGTCGCCCAGGTGCCGGCCGATGAAGTCGAGCACCTCCAGGTACAGCACGTGCCGGCGGGCTTCGGCGGGGGCCGGGTCCGCGGTGTCGAGCTGACAGGCCAGACACGCGGTGATCAGGTCGGTCAGGACACCGCCCAGCCGGTGGCGCTCGGCGGGCCGGTAGGAGCTGCGCTCGTCGGTGGCCAACTGGGTGAGGAACCCGGCCAGCAGCCGCCCGGTGCCCTCCCGCCCCGACAGCCGGGAAGCCAGCAGCCGCTCCACCCGGTCCTGCGGCAGCGGGAGTTCGGTCCTGGGAAGCTGCACGACCACCGAACCGGCCGTGCTGTGCGGGGCGTCCACGAACGCCTCGTAGGGGTGGGAGGTGGAGTACACCACGAGATCGCCCGGCCTCATCGGGGTGTGCTTCCGTGCCTGGGCGATGGCCTGCTGACCGCTCACGATGAGCCCCACGGCGTACATCTCCGGGTCGGACTGCCGGATCAGCCGCGGTGTCCGGCGGGACCTCATGGACGCGTAGGTCAGGGCCGTCACCTGGGCCGGACCGAACTCGGCGGCGCGCAGTGAGGCGCGGAACTGCCCGGCGCGGTCGATGCTGAACTCGTTGGGGATCAGGGCAGCTGCCGTGATCTCACGCCAGGCCTCCACCCGGTCCGGTCCCGGCAGGACCCGACTGTCGAACAGGGTCTCCAGCATGCGGCCCGTCGCCTTTCTCACCGTTCCGTCCGATCACCTCCACTCTCCCCGGCCCAGGACACCACGAGAAGGGCGCAATTGGACAAAACGCCGGCTCGCGCCGTGCGGGATCCGCGCCGGCGGCCGGTCCGGCACGCACTGCCAAGGTGTTGGCGCGCCTGGCCAAGGCGTCGCACGTGTTCGCGGCGAAGACTCTGTCGTGGGGGGGGGGGCCGCCGCGCCCCCCCCCCCCCCCCCCCCCCCCCCCCCCCCCCCCCCCCCCCCCCCCCCCC
>JAJSZB010000485.1:0-4592 GCA_050613715.1 Streptomyces sp. IBSBF 3018 | reverse complement strand
GCGCGTGCGTCCCCGCGGCGCCGGACGTGGAGCGGCCGTCGCCCGGCCCCCGGCACGAAGGCCCCCGCACGGCCCGAGAGGGCCCGGACCAGCCATGGGGTCCCCGGCTCAGCCCCCGGGCCGCGGCGGCGGCCCGGCCGCCGGGTGCCTGCGGCCCAGCGACCTCGGCCGCAGCGCCTCCGCCAGCTCGTCCAGCGTCTGCGCCAGCAGCTCCGCGCCGCGCCGCGCGATCCGCTCCTCGCCCGACTCCGGCTTCCAGTCCT
This sequence comes from Streptomyces sp. IBSBF 3018, assembly GCA_050613715.1. GTDB lineage: Bacteria > Actinomycetota > Actinomycetes > Streptomycetales > Streptomycetaceae > Actinacidiphila. Next base: position 4,329 of record JAJSZB010000485.1, on the reverse strand, counting down.
CGACCACCGCGCGCAGCGGCTCCCAGGTCGGCGCCCGCCGGTCGCGGATCGCCGCGGACGCCGCCGCGGTGGTCTCGCGCAGCGCCCGCGCGAACGCCGCGGCGTCCGGCGACGGCGGCGCGTCCCCGGCCGGCAGGTGCGCCTCCAGCAGCAGACCGATCCGGCCGAGCGCCGACAGCGCCGCATCGGCGTCGCGCACCGCGGTCCGCGACAGGCCGCGGTGCCTGACCGGCTCGGCGTCCGCCCGGAACACCGCCTGGTCCCAGGTCGCCCCGGCCGCCCGCACGTCCAGCAGCGCGTTGCGCACCGCTCTCGGCCGCCGCCGCGCCGGGTCCGCGTACGCCTCCATCACCGCCGCGGCGTACCCGCAGGTCGCGTCCAGCCACTCGGTGAGCCGCTCCCGCAGCCGGGGCGTCTCCCACGCGGGGAACAGCGCGTACGCGATCATCGCCAGCACCCCGCCGAGCAGCGTCAGCAGCACCCGGTCGCGCACCGTCTGCTCCAGCTGCGTGCCGCCCATGCCGAGCAGGAAGACCACGTACCCGCCGACGCACGCCTGCGCCACCACGTAACCGGTGCGCAGCAGCAGGTACATCAGCCCCACGCACACCACGGCCAGCGTCGCCGACGCGTACGTCCCGGGGTGCGCCAGCCGGATCACGCCGGTGGCCACCGTGACGCCCACGAGCGTGCCGGCGAACCGCGCCACCCCGCGCTCGTAGGTCTGGGTGAAGTCCGGGCGCATCACCATCACCGACGCCATCGGAGCCCAGTAGCCGTGGCCCAGCGGCAGCGCCGAGCCCAGCAGGTAACCGACCGCGGCCACCGCGGACAGCCGCACCGCGTGCCGCATCACCGGCGACTCCCAGCGCGACTGACGGCGCACCGCCCGCCAGGCCAGCGGGACCAGTTCGCGCGGCGAGGGGCGCAGCAGGTGCGCGGAACCGGTGCTGTCGGCCGGTCCCGAACCGTCCGCCCGCTCCACCGCGGCGGCCAGCAGCGAGGCCAGCCGGGTCGCCGACCGGCCCGCCGCACCGGTCAGTTCGACCTCCGGCTCCGGCCCGCGCAGCAGCTCCCGGCCCGCCTCGGGCACCTTGACCCGGGTGCCGTGCCGGATCGCGCGCGCCACCGCGTCCAGTACGCCGGCGGCGACCGCGAGCACCTCCCGCACCCGGTCGCGCTGCGGGCCCTCGGCGGGCGCGCCCATCCTCGGGTCGGCCACCGACGCGAGCACCGGCCGGATGCGCTCGGCCAGCGCCCGGTTGCCGTGCAGCTCCTCGGGACGGCGGCGGGCCAGCCACGGCGAGACCACCGCGGCGCTGCGCGCCGTCATCAGCGGCACCGGGTCGAACGGCGCCACCGGGTCGTGCCGCAGCCGGCGCGCGAAGTCCGCCTCCGCGGCGAACGCGTCGGCCAGCGCGTCGCGCTGCCGCCCCCAGCGGCGCACCGGGAACAGCAGGATGAGCAGCGCCTGCACCACCCCGCCGGCCGCGACCAGCGCCGCGTGGTGCAGCGCGCTGAGCACCGAGGTGGGCAGCGTCACCACGACGAGCATCACGGCCACCGTCAGCGAGGAGACCATCCCGGTGGTCGGCCCCAACGACCAGGCCAGTCCCGCGCCGAAGGCCCACACCGCCAGCAGCGGCACGAACAGCACCAGGTGAGAGGCGGCCAGATAGCCCAGGAAGGTGCTCACCGCGAGCCCGGCCGCGGCGGCCAGCGCCAGCACCGGCCGGGGCCGCCAACTGCGCTGCAGCGTCGCCACTCCCGCGGCGAACGCCCCGAACGCCGACGACGCGGCCACCGGCGGCGACCACAGCCACAGCGACAGCGCGATCACCGCGGCCACGCCGGCCGCGGTGCGCAGTGCGATCAGCGGCTCCAGCCGGGCCCGTTCGACCCGCAGCCCCGAGCGGCCCGTCGAGCGCAGCGCGCGCCACCACCTCGCGCTCCCCACCGCCGGCGCCATCCGCCGCATGACCTCTCCGCCGTCCGTCGCCGTCCGCCTGCCCCGCGTACGCCATTGTCCTGTGCGGGCGCCCGCCCGCCGTGACCGGCCCGCCGGATTCCGGTACGCGCCGCCGCTCCCGCCGCCGCTCCCGCTGTCGCGCGCACCGCCGCGCGGCCGACGAGCGGCCGATCCGCGGCCGACGAGCGGCCGCGGACATCGCCGTCCCCTCACACCGGCGGCCCCGGGTCTGCTTCAATAGGGGCATGGCCAGCATGAGCAGCTCCGGGACGGGTCGTCACGACCTCGAACCCTTCTGGCCGTCCCGGCAGGAGCACCACTTCGACCGCTGGTGTTGCCGCGCGATCCCCGCGCGGACCCGCTCCGGCCGCTGACCCCTGCCGCATCCCGGCCCTTGGGCCGCTGCCGTCAGCACCCCCCGGTCCCGCGCAATACGGCGTCCTCCCCGACCCCTTCGCGCGAAAGAGCCGAACCCATGTCGAACCTCTCCTCGTTCCACCCCTCCCCGTATCCCGCCCGCACCGCCCCGGCACCCGCCGGACAGGGCGCGGCCTCCGCCGCGCACCGGCAGCGGCTGCGCGCGGTGCGGCCCGACGAGGCGCCGCCCGCCCCGGACTTCCTGCCGCCCGGCGCCACCTGGCTGCCCGCCCCCGGACACGTGCTGCCCGCGACCGCCGGCGGCACGCCGATGGTCGGCTACCTGGTGCTCGTGCCCGCGGAGGCCGACCAGGCCGTGACCGCACCCGCGGGCCCGGCCACGCCGCACACCGCGCAGGAGACCGCCGAGAGCGCCACGTCCCCGGTCCGGATCGACGCCGAACGCCGCACCGCGCTCGTCGACGGCCGGCAACTCGACCTCACGTACCTGGAGTTCGAGCTGCTCGCGCACCTGGTCGCGCACCCGCACCGGGTGCACTCGCGCGACCAGCTCGTGACCACGGTGTGGGGCTACGGCCACGTCGGCGACGGCCGCACCGTCGACGTCCACATCGCACGGCTGCGCCGCAAGCTCGGCGCGGAGCACCGCGGCAGCATCGTCACCGTGCGCCGGGTCGGCTACAAGTACGCCCCCGCGGCGACGGCCGGCTGACCGCGCTCCCGGCCGGCGCCGCCGGTCCGGGCTCCGGCCCGGCACGGCCGGCCGCGGCCGGTCACGGCACCACCGTGACCGGCCAGCGGCCCGCCTTCACCAGCCGCACCGCGACCGAGCCGACGAACCGGTGGCCGGCCCGCTCCGAGGCGCCGACCACCACGGCGTCCGCCTTGAGCTGGTCGGCCGCCATCGCCATGCCGTTGTACGGGTCGCCGCGGAAGGTGTGGAACTCCCAGCGCACCTGGAAGGCGCCGCGCAGCCGCTCCACCTGCTGCCGTATCTCGGCGAGCAGTTGTTCGGCGATCCCGGTGTCGGCCTCGGAGACCGGCACCCCGAGCGCGGCGCCGCCGGCCAGGTAGGGCTGCACGTACACGAGCGCCAGCAGGGCGTGCTGGCGGCGCGCCAGTCCCGCCGCGTACGCCGCCGCGCGCCAGGACGACTCGGAGCCGTCCAGCCCCGCCACGATCACCTTCGGTCCGTCCGTACCGCGCTCGAAACGTGCGGGCACCTGCTGTTCCTCCACGCGGCCAGGCTATCGGCCGGGGTGCCGGCAGCCCATCCCCGGAGCGGCACCGCGGCGTGTCCTCCGCCGTCCCGGGGCACCCACCGGACACGGTGCGTTCTCACCCGAACGGCCCCATTGCCACGACATGTGCACTTTTGCGGGGCACGCTTTGGGAGAGGAGTGAAGCAGGCGGCTCTCCCTCGCGGCGCACGCACCGCCGAATCCGGCACCCGGATCGCCATCGGCGCGCGCCCGCGCACCGAGCAGCCGCCCACGCCGCTACCGGGGAGGTTTCGTGATGCCGAGCATCGCCGTGAACGTGTTCGTGCAGAGGCCGGCCGCCGAGGTCTTCGACTTTCTCGCCGACGCCCGCAACCTCGCCCTGTGGAGTTCCGGCGTCACCTCCGTCGATCCGGGTTTCGTGACGCCCGGCGCGGGCGCGGAGTACCGCTACCGCTACCCGGGCCGCCGCCGGCCGCACCGGCTGGTGTGCTCCGACTACGAGCCCTGCCGGCGGATAGCCTTCCGCGGCCAGCGGATGTGGAGCCCGCTGGGCACCCAGGTGCCGCTCTACACCTTCGACCTGCTGCCGCACGCCGGCGGCACCCTGGTCCGGCTGTCGGTCACCAGCTCGCTGAGCGCCGCGCTGCTGCTGCTCGCCCCCGTCGTCGCCATGGCCTGGCGGCGCGACCTGCCCACCGACGGCGGCAAGCTCCGCGAGGTGCTCGGCGGCGCCCGCCCCGCCCTGGCGCCGCCGAGCAC
>JAJSZB010000484.1:0-4615 GCA_050613715.1 Streptomyces sp. IBSBF 3018 | reverse complement strand
CCCGCCGCCCGCCGCCCGGCACCCGGCACCCGGCACCCGGCACCCGGCACCCGGCACCCGGCTGAGGCTCAACCAGCCTGCCGACCCTCAGCCGACCTGCCGACGCCCGGCCGGCTCGACGCCCGGCCGGCTCGACGCTCAGCCGACCTCCTTGAAGACCGCCGCCGTCCGCGCCGGCACGCTGAACGTGCCGCTCGCCGCCGCGTAGGACGCCGTCCGCACGACCTGGTCCGCGCCCGCCGCCTGGACCGGGTGGAGGGCGTAGCGCGTGCCCGCGAGCGCGTCGATCCGCTGGTCCTGGCGCTGCGGCGTGGCGTTGACGACCACGACCAGGTCCCCCGCGCGCATGGTGATCACGCCGGGCGTCTCGTCCGTGCCCGACAGCGGGAAGGACACCTGTCGCTGGACCTGCGCCGCGGTGGTGAGGTGGAAGGCGGGCTCGGTGCTGCGGATGCGCAGCAGGTCCTGGTACGCCGCCGACGCGCCGGCGATCCGCGCGCAGCTCGGGACGAGCGCCGGGTCGTTCAACAGGGGCGCGGCGTAAGGCCACTTGTCCTGGTTGTCGGCGGCCGGCGGCAGCCCCCGGCCGAAGCCGTCGGTGCTGCCGCCGTCCCGGCAGGTCCAGTGGACGGCGTTGAACCAGTCGCCGGAGTCGAAGGAGTTGCGGTCGAGCGACTTGGAGCGCAGCAGGTCCGAGCCGGCCTGGTAGAGCGCGGGGCCCTGGGAGAGCGCCGCGGTCGCCTCGGCGACGACCTGCATACGGGCCCGGTCGGCCGCCGGGGTGCCGGCCGGCAGCTTGTAGGCGAGGGCGTCGTACAGCGACTCGTTGTCGTGCGCGTCGACGTAGGCGAGCGCGTCGCCGGGCGCGTCGGCGTATCCGGCGGGTGCGCCGTTGTAGTCGACCTCGCCGCCGGTGACCTGCCGGCCGGCGGAGTCGGTGAAGCGGAACTCCTTGAGGTTGCCGGTCAGTCCGACCTCGATGAGGTCCTGGTAGTGCAGCAGGCGGGCCTTCTGCTCGGCCGCGGTGCCTTGTGACGTCGAGGAGTTGGGGTCGGTGTACAGGCCCGAGGCGAAGCCCTGGACGCCGGGGTCGGCGTCGAAGGGGCTGCCGCCGCGCACCGCGTCGCGGGCCCGGTCGGAGAAGGTGGCGATGCCGGTGCCGGCCATGTTGGCCTGGGTGGCCTGCACGAAGCGGGAGTCGTCGGCGACCTCGCCGAAGTTCCAGCCCTCGCCGTACAGGATGACGCTCCTGCCGTCCACGCCGTCCTTGGCGAGGGTCAGCCGGTCCAGGGCGTGCCGCACGGCGAGGATGTTCGCCTTGGGGTGGTGGCCCATGAGGTCGAAGCGGAAGCCGTCGACCTTGTACTCCTTGGCCCAGGTGACGACCGAGTCGACGACGAGCCTGCCCATCATGGCGTTCTCGGGCGCGGTGTCGGCGCAGCAGGTGGAGTTCGCGACCGAGCCGTCGGGCATCAGCCGCTGGTAGTAGCCGGGCACGATCTGGTCGAGCACCGAGGTGGGGGCCTCGCCCGCGGCGGAGGTGTGGTTGTAGACGACGTCCATCACCACGCGCAGCCCGGCGTCGTTGAGCTTCTGCACCATCTGCCGGAACTGCACGGTGCGGGCGGCGCCTTGGGGGTCGGTGGCGTACGAGCCCTCGGGCACGGTGTAGTGGTACGGGTCGTAGCCCCAGTTGTAGGCGTCGGTGGCCTGCTGCGCGGTGACGCACGCCTGCTGCCGGTCGCTCGCCGGGCCGTACGAGGCCAGGTCGCAGTCGGGCGTGGTCTGTTCCGCGGCCTTCTCCGGGACGGTCGCGAAGTCGAACACGGGCAGCAGGTGCACATGGGTGATGCCGGCCCGCGCCAGCTGCCGCAGGTGCGTCATGCCGGCCGACGAGGAGTCGGTGAACGCGGTGTACTTGCCGCGGTCGCGGGCCGGCACGGTGGGGTCGTCGGCGGAGAAGTCGCGGATGTGCAGCTCCTGGATCTGCGCGCGGCCCATCGGCACGGCGGCGGGCTTGCGCTGCCCCGCCCAGCCCCTGGGCGCGAGCCGCGGGTCGTCCAGGTCCACCAGCAGGCTCTGCCGCGAGTCGGCGGTCAGCGCGGTCGAGTACGGGTCGGTGACCTCGTTGACCACGACCTTCCGCACGCTGGGCGCCCATACGGTGACGGCGTAGCGGTAGGGCCTGCCGGTCCAGGAGCGGTCGCCGCGCACCGACCACACGCCGTCCGCCGGGTTCTGCCGCATCCGTACGGTCCTGCCGCCGATCTCCAGCGTGACGTCGTGCGCGGTGGGCGCCCACACCGAGAGCGTCGGCGTGCCGTCCCGGCCGAACACCGGCCCGAGCGGGGCGCGTTCGGCCTGGGCCGCGTACAGGTCGTCCAGCACTCCCTGCGTCTGCACGCCGGTCGCGGCCAGCAGGGCTCCGCCGGCGTCGCGCTGCACGGCGACGAGCTGGCCGCGCAGCGCCTCCTTCTCCCGGGAGCGGTCGCGCGGGTCGACGGTGAAGGCCGCGTAGCCCTTGAGCTGCGGGAACCGGGCGAGCTGCGCGGCGCTGAGCCCGCCGGGGTCGCGGGCCAGCCGTAGCGACCGGCCCGGGCCGGTCAGCACACCGCCGGCGACGCCGAGGCCGCCGTCCGCGGCGTACACCAGCTCCTGGGAGGCGGACGGCAGGTCGGTCCGCCAGGCCAGGGTCCCGGCGTCGATCCACTGCGCCGTCGCGGCGCCGGGGTCCAGCTCCGCGGCCCGGGCCGCGGGCGACGAGAGGCCCGGCGGGCCCGACGCCGCGGGCCGCGCGGCCGCGCTCGGCGCGATGGGGCCGGCCAGCGCCGCCAGTGCGGTCAGCGCGGCGAGCAGGGGCGGCCTGAGCAAGCGCGGCCCGGACGAGAAGGGCAGCCTGAACAGAGGGGCCACGGGCGGTTCTCCTTGTGTTTCCCCGTCCGGGAGGACGAGAACGGCCTCGCGCCCCCTTCCTCACGCGCCTGATTCCGGGAGCCGCTCCGGCCTCGGCGCCGGAGCTGTCCGGGACCGTATCCCCGTCCAGCGGATTGCTGCAATACTCCGCAACGTCTTGCAGAAAATTTCTTGCAGAGGCTTTCGCAACGTGTTGCAGCCCTGTTAACGTCCCGTCCAGCCCGAGCGAGGGGGCCGGACCGGGGACGGGGCGGCTGTCGACGGATCAGGGTGTTCGGGCACTTCCCTCATCAAGGAGTCAGGTATGCGACGCGGCATATCCGCCGTGGCGATGGCCGCGGCCATCGTCCTCGGGGTCACCGCCTGTGGCGGCGGCAACGACAGCGGCAGCAAGGGCGGCGCGGCGAAGGACCCGGCCGCGGTCTCGGGGACCATCACCTACTGGGACACCTCCGACGCCAAGAACGAGGCCCCCGCGTACCAGGCGCTGATCAAGGACTTCGAGGCGAAGTACCCGAAGATCAAGGTGAACTACCAGAACGTGGACTTCACCACCGTGGAGCAGAAGTTCAAGGCCGCGGCGCAGAGCGGCAAGGGCGCGCCGGACGTCGTGCGCACGGACGTCGGCCTGATCCCCGAGTACGCGTCGCTGCACTACATCGCGCCGCTGGACGGCACCGCCGCCCTCCAGGACACGCAGGACTTCGTGGCCGGGCCGCTCGACACCACGAAGTACGAGGGCAAGACGTACGGCGTCCCGTCGGTCACCGACACCCTGGGCCTGCTGTACAACAAGGAGATCTTCGCCAAGGCGGGCATCGCCGAGCCGCCGGCCACCTGGGACGAGCTGATCGCCGACTCCGCGACGATCAAGCAGAAGGTGCCGGGCGTCGCGGGCACGTACGTCAACCCCGACTCGTACTTCCTGTTCCCGCTGCTGTTCGGCGAGGGCGCGGACCTGGCCGACCCGGCGTCGAAGAAGATCACCATCAACTCCCCCGCGGCCGTCAAGGCGGTCACCGAGGCGAAGAAGATCTACGACACCTCCTCGCTGAAGGTCGACTTCGCCAGCGCGTACGACAACATGCAGACGTCCTTCAAGACCGGCAAGGTCGCCATGCTGGTCCAGGGCCCGTGGTCGGTCGGCGACGACCTGACCGGCTCCGCCTTCAAGGGCAAGGAGTCCAACCTCGGGTACGCGCCGGTCCCGGCCGGCTCCTCCGGGAAGGCGCTGGCCCCGACCGGCGGCCATGACCTGGCGGTCTACCAGGGCTCGCGCAACCTCGACGCGGCGTACCTGTTCACGCAGTTCATGACGTCCAGCAGCAGCCAGCAGCAGATCGCGCTGAAGAACGGCACCCTGCCCACCCGCACCTCCGCGTACACCGCCGAGGTGCTGAAGAACCAGACGATCGCCGGCTTCAAGCCGATCATGGCCACCGCCCGGCCGCGGGTCGCGCTGCCGCAGGTCGGCAGCCTCTTCACGCCGCTGCAGCAGGAGTACATCAAGATCCTCCAGGGCCAGACCTCGGTCCAGTCGGGACTGGACGCCGCCGCGAAGGACTTCGGCAAGCTGCTGCCCGGCTTCACCGTCCAGTAGCGCCGCCGGGGGGGGGGGGGGGGGGGGGGGGGGGGGGGGGGGGGCGCCCCCCCCGCCCCCCCCCCCCCCCCCCCCCCCCCCCCCCCCCCCCCCCCCCCCCCC
>JAJSZB010000483.1:0-4626 GCA_050613715.1 Streptomyces sp. IBSBF 3018 | reverse complement strand
GGCCCACCCGGCCTGTCGGGTTCACCCGGTCGGCCCAGTCCGCCCGGCCCACCGCAGCACCTCACCGGGTGACCCGGCTGCCCCCAGCGGTCGGTCAGCTCGATGCTCCCGCGCAGCGTCCACCGGCTGGCCCGGCTGGCCCGGCTGGCCCGGCTGGCCCGGCTGGCCCGGCTGGCCCGGTCCGCCCGGTGCGCCCGGCCAGGCCCCCGCGGATTGACCCGCCTGCCCCGGTCGGCTCCGTCAGTGGCGGGGCTGCCAGGACCGCTCGGACGGGGCCCTCAGGCCCGGGGCTCAGCGCTCCCGCGGCGTGCGCCTCGCTGTCGGCCCACGGTCGGCGTGGCCTTGGCCTCGGCCTCGGCGTCCGGGGTGGCCTGGACCGGAGGCTTCGCCCTGCCGACGGCCTCCACCGCCTCGACCGCCTCGGCCAGCTCCACCGCCCCGGCCGTGTCCGTCGCCCGCGCCGCCTCGGCCCGCGCTGCCCCGGCCCGCCCAGTCGGCTCCGCCAGTCCAGTCGGCTCTGCCGCCTCCGCCGGCGGCTGGGACAGGAGTGTGTCCAGGAGGCGGACGGCTGCGGGTTTGTCGAGGGGGTCGTTGCCGTTGCCGCATTTGGGGGACTGGACGCAGGAGGGGCAGCCGAAGTCGCACTCGCAGGCGGCGATGGCCTCGCGGGTGGCGGTGAGCCAGGTGCGGGCGGTGTGGAAGGCGCGTTCGGCGAAGCCCGCACCGCCGGGGTGGCCGTCGTAGACGAAGACGGTGGGCAGCCCGGTGTCGGCGTGCAGGGGGATCGAGACGCCGCCGATGTCCCAGCGGTCGCAGGTCGCGAAGAGCGGAAGGAGGCCGATGGACGCGTGCTCGGCGGCGTGCAGGGCGCCGGGCAGCTCCTCCGGGTGGATGCCGGCCGCGTCGAGCTGGGCCTCGGACAGCGTCCACCACACCGCGCGGGTGCGCAGCGTCCGCGGCGGCAGGTCGAGCTTGGTCTCGCCCATGACCTCGCCGGTGATCAGCCTGCGGCGCAGGTAGGACACCACCTGGTGGGTGACCTCGACCGAGCCGAAGTGGATGCGGGCCTCGCCCCAGGGCTCCTCGACCTCGTCGGCGAGGATGCGCACGTCGGTGGTGTCGCGGGCCATCGTGGAGAAGGGCGGGTCGGCGCGTTCGACGAGGGCGACGGCGTCGTCCAGGTCCAGGCGCCGCACCACGTAGGTGCACCCCTGGTGGAGGTGGACGGCGCCGTCGTGGACGGTGGTGTGCGCCGCGCCGGCGTCCACCGTGCCGAGCAGCCGCCCGGTGTCGGCCTCGACCACCTGCACGGGGGAGCCGCCCCCGCCGCGGATGTCGGTGAGGTCGGCGGCCCGCTCGCGCCGGGTCCAGTACCAGCCGCCGGCCCGCCGCCGCAGCAGCCCGCGCCCCTCCAGCTGCGGCAGCAGGGACGCCGCCTCAGGCCCGAAGAGGTCGAGGTCGTCCTCGGTGAGCGGCAGCTCCGCGGCGGCGGCGCACAGGTGCGGCGCGAGGACGTAGGGGTTGTCCGGGTCCAGCACGGTGGACTCGACGGGCCGTTCGAAGATCGCCTCGGGGTGGTGCACGAGGTAGGTGTCCAGCGGGTCGTCCCGGCCGACCATGACGGCCAGCGCGCCCTGCCCGGTGCGGCCCGCCCGGCCCGCCTGCTGCCACAGCGACGCCCGGGTGCCCGGGTAGCCGGCCAGCAGCACGGCGTCGAGCCCGGAGACGTCCACGCCCAGCTCCAGCGCCGAGGTGGAGGCCAGGCCGAGCAGCCGGCCGGAGTGCAGGTCGCGTTCCAGGGCGCGGCGCTCCTCCGCCAGGTAGCCGCCGCGGTAGGCGGCCACCCGGCCGGGCAGCGAGGGGTCGATCTCGGCCAGCCGCTCCTGGGCGATCATCGCGACGAGTTCCGCGCCGCGCCGGGACCGTACGAAGGCCACTGTGCGGACGCCCTGCAGGACCAGGTCGGTGAGCAGCTCGGCGGCTTCCGCGGTGGCGGTGCGGCGGACCGGGGCGCCGCGCTCGCCGGACAGCTCGGTCAGCGGCGGCTCCCACAGGGCGAAGGCGAGCTCGCCGCGCGGGGAGGCGTCCTCGGTGACCTCGGCGACGCTCACCCCGGTGAGCCGCCCGGCCGCCGTCGCCGGGTCGGCCGCGGTGGCCGAGGCGAGCAGGAAGACCGGCTCGGCGCCGTAGCGGGCGCACACCCGCCGCAGCCGGCGCAGTACCTGCGCGACGTGCGAGCCGAAGACGCCGCGGTAGGTGTGGCACTCGTCGATCACCACGTAGCGCAGGCTGCGCAGGAAGGAGGACCAGCGGGCGTGGCCCGGCAGGATGCCGCGGTGCAGCATGTCCGGGTTGGTGAGCACGTAGGTGGCGTACTGCCGGACCCACTCGCGCTCCTCGAACGGCGTGTCGCCGTCGTAGACCGCCGCGCGCACCGCCGTGCCCAGCGGCGCGGCCAGCGCCGCCACCGAGCGCCGCTGGTCGGCGGCCAGCGCCTTGGTGGGGGCGAGGTAGAGCGCGGTCGCGCCGCGCCCGCCCGCCGCCGAGCCCCTCGCCGGCTCGGCGAAACCGCAGGTCGCAGGCGTGCGGACGGGGACGGTACAGCCTGCTGTACCGCGAACCGGGCGGTCTGCCGGATCGGCCGCGCCCGGGCCGGTCCCTAGCGTCGAACACGACACCGCGGCCCGACGACGGAGGACGCCATGACCAGGACCGACCCCTACCGCGCGACCGAGTCGCGGAGGCCCGAGCAGCGTACGGCCGGCTCGCGCACGGCCGACCCGTACCGCCTGTCCGACCCGGACACCGACGCCGGAACCGCCGCGTCCTCGGCCGCGTACAGCCTCGGGGCCACGCCCGGGTCCACGCCCGGGCCCGGGTCCGCCGGCGCCGCGCCGGACCGCGGGGTCGGCCGGGGCGAGGTCGCGCGGTCGGCGCTGTGGGTGCTCGTCGTGCTCAGCGCCGTGGCGAACACCGCGGCGTCCTACGCCGGCGCGGCCACGTGGGTGCACCTGGTGTGCGGCGCGGTCACCGCGCTCGGCGGCGGCGTGCTGGTCGTACGCAAGCTGCGGGGCCGTCGGTGAACGCCCGCCCGCGCCCGTACGCGACCCCGCGCCCGTACGCGACCCGGCAGCCGCGCCAGGGCGCCCAGGTGAACGCGGCGCCGCCGCCCGCCGCTTACGCGACCTCGCCCGCCGACGCGATCACGCTGACCCACGTCAGCAAGGAGTACAGCCCGGGCGTACGCGCCCTGGACGACGTCTCGTTGACCGTCGGACGCGGCACGTTCCTCGCCGTGATGGGCCCGTCCGGCTCCGGCAAGAGCACGCTGATGCACTGCGCCGCGGGCCTGGACGCGCCGACCTCCGGCAGCGTACGGATCGAGGGCCGCGAGATCGGCGGCCTGAGCGAGGCGCGCCGCACCGAACTGCGGCGCGAGCGCGTCGGGTTCGTGTTCCAGGCGTACAACCTGATCCCCTCGCTCAGCGTCGAGGACAACATCACGCTGCCGCTGCGGCTGGCCGGCCGCGCGCCGGACCGCGAGTGGCTGCGCGCGCTCGTGGCGCGGGTCGGGCTGGCCGACCGGCTGGACCACCGCCCCGCGGAGCTGTCCGGCGGCCAGCAGCAACGCGCCGCGATCGTACGGGCGTTGGCCGCCAGGCCCGCGGTGGTGTTCGCCGACGAGCCGACCGGCGCACTGGACCTGCGCAGTGCCCACGCGGTGCTCGGCCTGCTGCGCGAGCTGGTCGACGAGTTGGCGCAGACCGTGGTGATGGTCACCCACGACCCGGCGGCGGCCGCCCGCGCGCACCGGGCGCTGGTGATGGCGGACGGCCGCGTGGTCGACGCGGTCGACGCGCCGACCGGGCCCGAACTCGCCCGCAGGCTCCTCGCGTTGGGAGGTGCGTGAGCCGTGTTCCGCGTCGCCGCGCAGATGGCAGGGCACCGGCTCAGCGCGATGGTCGCGCTGGGCTGCGCGGTGCTCGGCGGCTCCGCGCTGATCACCGGCACGGGGGTGCTGGCCGAGTCCGGGCTGCGCTCGCACCTGCCCGCGGGGCGGCTGGCCGGGGCGGACGTCGTGGTCGCCGCGGACCAGGAGTTCCACCCGGCGGGCGACCTGCCGATCGCGCTGCCGGAGCGGCGTACCGTCCCCGCGGACCTCGTCGCCGCGCTCGGGCGGCTGCCCGGGGTCACCGCGGCGGTCGGCGACGTGGCCTTCCCGGCCGCGATCCTCGACGGGCGCGGCCGCGTCACCGTCCCGGCGGGCGATCCGCAGCAGTCCGGGCACGGCTGGTCCGCCCCCCGCCTGCTGGCCGGCCCGGCGCGCGCGGCCGTCCGTCCTGCGGCAGGACGGACCCCCGGGCGTACGACGGCTTCGACGCCCCCGGCCGACGCCGCCACGGGCTCGCGCACCGCGCCCGCCGCGGTTGCCGCGGTCACCACGGTTGCCGACCCGCCCGTGCGGCAGCCCGTTCCGGTGTCCCCTGCGTCCGCCGGGCTCGTCGACGCCCAGGCGCAGGCCGCCCGTACGGGGGCCGTGGACCTGGTCGGGCTGCGGGTGGCTCCGGGAACGCGGGGGCGGGTCGTGGCCGAGGTGCGCGCGGAAGTGCGGGGGCGGGGGATGGT
>JAJSZB010000482.1:0-4664 GCA_050613715.1 Streptomyces sp. IBSBF 3018 | reverse complement strand
CCCCCGGCCTCACGCCCAGTGATCACCGCGTGACCCGGCCCACCCGCGGACCCCCGCCGCGCCCGCGCCGCCGGGACGCCGTCAGAACCCTGGGGTTGACGTCACACGCCCTTGCCGCGCAAGGCACTACGCGCATAGAACCCACCGGAGACCGCTGATCCGAAGGGTCCCTCGTTCGGACGACGGCCGATCCTGCCCTAGACTCGTGTCGTGCCTCGTGGTGACGGACGACTCAGCCACGACCTGCTTCCGGGAGAGAAGGGCCCCCAGGACGCCTGCGGCGTCTTCGGTGTCTGGGCCCCCGGTGAAGAGGTCGCCAAACTCACCTACTTCGGGCTGTACGCCCTGCAGCACCGCGGACAGGAGTCCGCGGGCATCGCAGTGAGCAACGGCTCCCAGATCCTGGTCTTCAAGGACATGGGCCTGGTCTCCCAGGTCTTCGACGAGACCTCCCTCGGCTCGCTGACCGGCCACATCGCCGTCGGCCACGCCCGCTACTCGACCACCGGCGCCTCCGTGTGGGAGAACGCCCAGCCCACCTTCCGCGCCACCGCGCACGGCTCCATCGCGCTCGGCCACAACGGCAACCTGGTCAACACCGTCGAGCTGGCAGAGCTCGTCGCCGACCTCCCGCAGGGCCCCGGCCGCGCCACCAAGGTCGCCGCCACCAACGACACCGACCTGATCACGGCGCTGCTGGCCGGCCAGACCGGCCCGGACGGCGCCCCGCTGTCCGTCGAGGCCGCGGCCGCCCAGGTGCTGCCGAAGGTCAAGGGCGCCTTCAGCCTCGTCTACATGGACGAGCACACCCTCTACGCCGCCCGCGACCCGCAGGGCATCCGCCCGCTGGTGCTCGGCCGGCTGGAGCGCGGCTGGGTGGTCGCCTCGGAGACCGCCGCGCTGGACATCTGCGGCGCCACCGTGGTCCGCGAGATCGAACCCGGCGAACTGATCGCCATCGACGAGCAGGGCGTGCGCTCCTCGCGCTTCGCCGAGGCCCGCCCCAAGGGCTGCGTCTTCGAGTACGTCTACCTGGCCCGCCCCGACACCGACATCGCCGGGCGCAACGTCTACCTGTCCCGGGTCGAGATGGGCCGCCGGCTGGCCCGCGAGGCCCCGGTCGAGGCCGACCTGGTGATACCCACTCCGGAGTCCGGGACCCCGGCCGCGGTCGGCTACGCCGAGGCCAGCGGCATCCCGTACGGCTCCGGACTGGTCAAGAACAGCTACGTGGGCCGTACGTTCATCCAGCCGTCGCAGACCATCAGGCAGCTCGGCATCCGGCTCAAGCTCAACCCGCTCAAGGAGGTCATCCGCGGCAAGCGGCTGGTCGTGGTGGACGACTCGATCGTCCGCGGCAACACCCAGCGCGCCCTGGTCCGGATGCTTCGCGAGGCCGGCGCCGCCGAGGTGCACGTGCGGATCTCCTCGCCGCCGGTGAAGTGGCCGTGCTTCTTCGGCATCGACTTCGCCACCCGCGCCGAGCTGATCGCCAACGGGATGAGCGTCGAGGAGATCGGCGCCTCGCTCGGCGCGGACTCCCTGGCGTACATCTCCATCGACGCCATGGTCGAGGCGACCACCATCGCCAAGCCGGACCTGTGCCGGGCCTGCTTCGACGGCGAGTACCCGATGGACCTGCCCGACCCCGAGCTGCTCGGCAAGCAGCTGCTGGAGGTCGAGCTGGCCGGCGGCGCGGACGCCGCCGACGCCCTGCGCAGGCCGTGACCCCCGTACGCACCGCGACCACCGCGCAGGCCCTGACCGCCGTCGCCGTCCCGAGCGGCCCCGGCACGACCGCCCCCGCGACGTACCCACGACACGAAAGTGCCAGCCATGTCTGAGACAGCCGCCGGGCCCACCGGCACCGGGACCACCGGCGCCAGCTACGCCGCCGCGGGCGTCGACATCGAGGCGGGCGACCGCGCCGTCACCCTGATGAAGGAGTGGGTCGGCAAGGCCACCCGCCCCGAGGTCGTCGGCGGCATCGGCGGCTTCGCCGGCCTCTTCGACGCCTCCGCGCTCGCCCGCTACCAGCGCCCGCTGCTCGCCTCGGCCACCGACGGCGTCGGCACCAAGGTCGACATCGCCCGCCGGATGGGCGTCTACGACACCATCGGCCACGACCTGGTCGGCATGGTGGTCGACGACCTGGTGGTGTGCGGCGCCGAGCCGCTGTTCATGACCGACTACATCTGCGTCGGCAAGGTCCACCCCGAGCGGGTCGCGGCGATCGTCAAGGGCATCGCCGAGGGCTGTGTGCTGGCCGGCTGCGCGCTGGTCGGCGGCGAGACCGCGGAGCACCCGGGGCTGCTGGGCGCCGACGAGTTCGACGTGGCGGGCGCGGGCACCGGCGTGGTCGAGGCGGACCGGCTGCTGGGCGCGGACCGCATCCGTACGGGTGACGCGGTGATCGCCCTGGAGTCCTCCGGACTTCACTCGAACGGGTACAGCCTGGTGCGGCACGTCGTCTTCGACCGGGCCGGCTGGGCGCTGGACCGGGAGGTGCCGGAGTTCGGCCGCACCCTCGGCGAGGAGCTGCTGGAGCCGACCAGGATCTACTCGCTGGACTGCCTCGCGCTGGCCCGCACCGCCGATGTGCACGCCTTCTCGCACATCACCGGCGGCGGGCTCGCCAACAACCTCGCCCGGGTGATCCCGGACGGCCTGCGCGCCGTGGTCGACCGCTCGACCTGGACGCCCGGGCCGGTCTTCGGCACCGTCGGCGAGCTGGGCGGCGTCGAGCGACCTGAGTTGGAGAAGACCCTCAACATGGGCGTCGGCATGGTGGCCGTACTGCCCGGGGAGTCCGTCGACGTGGCGCTCTCGGTGCTCGCCGACCGCGGCGTGGGGGCCTGGGTGGCAGGCGAGATCACGGCACGCGAAGACGGCGCGGCCGCCGTGGAGCTGGTCGGCGACCACGCGGGCTGACCCGGTCCGGGAGGCCCGGACCGGGTCAGCGCGGGTACGGCGTCAAGCGCGGCGACGCTGCGAGGAGGACTGGGACTCGTCCTCGTCCTCGTCATCCTCGTCGTCGTTGTAAAGATCCGCGTACTGAGCGTACGGGTCGTCTTCCAACTCGTCGTCATCGTCCTCGACTGGTTCCGGATTAACCGGCCTCGACGGCGATGCGCCCAGCTCTTCGGCCAGACGTGAGAGATCCGTGCCGCCGCTGTTGTACTTCAGCTGGCGGGCGACCTTCGTCTGCTTGGCCTTGGCCCGGCCGCGCCCCATGGCTCGACCCCCTCAACGGCGGGGCTCAACGGCCCCGAGTCTTGACACGCGTTCATGATGCGAAGCGGCCTCTTTGGAGGGAGACCGGTCCGTAGGGCCTCAACGGTACCTGCTTCCGACGCCACACGGTACGTCGCCCGCACGACGCGCGTCGTCGAAGGCACTGTTTGCGGCCCTGTCCTGCCTGGTCAGGCCCGATTTTACCTTCTTCTAGCGCGAACTTGCTATCGGGCCGTGCTATCGGTCACGCGAACCACCCGGCACGCCGTACGGCACGCCCGTCACGCCTCCTCGGGGCGGCCCCAGCGCGCGGCCGGCGTACGGTCGGCCATCCGCTGCTCGGCGAGCCGGTCCGCGGCGACCGCGGGCGGCACCCCGTCGGCCGCGGCCCGCTCGAAAATGGCCAGCGTGGTGTCGAAGATCCGGGCTGCCTTCGCCTTGGCCCGGTCGAAGTCGAAGCCCTGCAGCTCGTCGGCGACCTGGATGACACCGCCGGCGTTCACCACGTAGTCGGGTGCGTAGAGGACGCCGCGGTCGGCGAGGTCCTTCTCCACCCCGGGGTGCGCGAGCTGGTTGTTGGCCGCGCCGCACACCACCTTCGCGGTCAGCGCCGCCACCGTCGGGTCGTCCAGCGCGTGGCCGAGCGCGCACGGCGCGTACACGTCCAGCGGCGAGCGGACCAGCGCGCCCACGTCGGCCACCGCGGTCACCTGCGGGTGGCGGGCGGTGATCCGCGCCACCGCGTCCGCGCGCACGTCGGTCACCACGACCTGCGCGCCGTCCTCCACCAGGTGCTCCACCAGGTGGTGGCCGACCTTGCCGACGCCCGCGACGCCGACCCGGCGGCCGCGCAGCGTGGGCTCGCCCCACTTGGCCTGCGCGGCGGCGCGCATGCCCTGGAAGACGCCGAACGCGGTGAGCACCGAGGAGTCGCCGGCGCCGCCGTGCTCGGGGGAGCGGCCGGTGGTCCACTTGTTCTCGCGGGCCACGACGTCCATGTCCGCGACGTAGGTGCCGACGTCGCACGCGGTGACGTAACGGCCGCCGAGCGAGGCCACGAACCGGCCGTAGGCGAGCAGCAGCTGCTCGGACTTCAGCGTCTCGGGATCGCCGATGATCACGGCCTTGCCGCCGCCGAGGTCGAGTCCGGCCAGCGCGTTCTTGTAGGACATGCCGCGGGAGAGGTCGAGCGCGTCCTGCACGGCCTCCTCGTCGGAGGCGTAGGCGTGGAAGCGGGTGCCGCCGAGGGCCGGGCCCAGCGCGGTGGAGTGCACGGCGATGACGGCCTTGAGGCCGGAGGCGCGGTCCTGGCAGAGCACCACCTGCTCGTGGCCGCCCTGCTCGGAGCGGAAGAGGGTGGCGATCGCGCCCTCGGCGGCGGCGCCCTCGGCGACGCGGGAGGGCGGGGGAACGGCGGCCGGGGCGACGGC
>JAJSZB010000481.1:0-4667 GCA_050613715.1 Streptomyces sp. IBSBF 3018 | reverse complement strand
GGGGCGTCCTCGACGGTGACGGCCGCGGGGAGGTGGGGTCCGGCGCGCAGGCTCTCCAGCCACAGGACGACGGTCGCCGCGACCGAGCGGTGGGTCAGGTCGTTGAGGACGTCGTGCCGGCCGGCGGCGACCGTGGCCAGCCGGGCGCGGGGCAGCCCGGAGGCCAGCCGCCGTGCCGCGGCCGGCGGGGCGACGGGGTCGGCGTCACCATGGACGACGAGCACGGGCAGGTCCGGCGGAAGCGTCGCCCCGGCCGCGGCGCGCACGAGGCCGGCCGGGACCGGCAGCGCGAGTCCGCCGCGGACGAACCGCGCGTCGGCGTCGAGCCGCCCCCGGTGCACCGGGCACGCGGTGCGCGCGGCCAGCTCGTCCTGCCAGTCCGCCACGTCGGGGCCCGCGCCGGGGCGCGCGTCGGGACCCGCGCCGGCACCCCCGCCCGAGCTGACGCCGGGGCTCACGTCCCGGCCCACGCCAGGACTCGCCTCCGGGATCACGTCCCGGCCCACGCCAGGGCCCGCGTCGCGGTCCGCCTCCGGGCCCGCGTACGGGCTCGCCTCGGCGCCCCCGCCGGCGCTGCCCGGTGCATCGGCGGCGTGCGGGCCGACGGGTCCGGCCGCGACGGGCACCGCGGCGGCCGGGTGGGTCAGGTCCTGCGCCGGCGTGGCGGCCAGGAGGAGCGCGGCGGCCAGGGTGCCGGGTCGGGCGGCGACGGCGAGGGCGTGCAGGGCGCCGGTGTCGGAGCCGGCCAGCACGACCGGCGCGGGCGCGTCCCCGGCGGCGTCCGCCACCTGCGCGGCGGTCTCCTCGGCGTCCTGGTCCGCGGGGACGTCGAGCACCCGGACCTCGTACGCGTCGGCGGCGAGCCGGCGGCCGAACCGCTCGTACACGCCCGGGTGTTCGCCGCGGCCGGGCAGCAGGACCACGGTGCCGCGCACCGCCAGGCCCTCGGCCGGGCGCCAGACGGCCGCGGCGGCGCGGGTCCGTACCGGAGCGCTCACCGGGCGCCGCCGGCGGCGACCACGTCGCGCGGGCGCCGGGCGGCGGCGCGCCGGGCGACTTCGGCGCGGACCAGCGGCAGCAGTTCGCGGCCGTAGTCGACGACGTCGTCGAGCGGGTCGTAGCCGCGGATCAGCAGCGTGGTGACGCCGATGTCGACGTAGTCCAGCAGGGCCTGGGCGACCGTCTCGGGGGTGCCGACCAGGGCGGTGGAGTTGCCGGCGGCGCCGGTCGCGGCGGCGGGCGCGGTCCACAGCGCCCGGTCGTGCCGGTCGGCCCTGCCGGCCGCGGCCAGCAGCCGCTGGGAGCCGGCGTTCTGCGGCTTGGCACCGGGGCCGACCGGCAGGACGGCGCGGCGCGCGCCGAGCAGCGAGCCCGCGGCGCCGCGCCGGTTGATGGTGTCGAGGATGCGGTGGGCACGGTCCCAGGCGGCCTCCTCGGTCGCGCCGAGGATGGGACGGAAGGAGACGCTGATGCGCGGCGGGACGGTGCGGCCGGCCGCCCGCGCCGCGGCCCGCACCGAGGCGATCTGCTCGGCGGTCTCCGCCAGCGGCTCGCCCCACAGCGCGAACACGTCGGCGTGCTTGCCGCCGACCCGGTAGGCCGCGGGCGAGGAGCCGCCGAAGTACAGCGGGATGCGCGGCTGCTGGGCGGGGCGGACGTCGGCGTGGAAGTCCTCGAAGCGGTAGTGGTCGCCGGCGAACCCGAACGGCTCGTCCGCGGTCCAGGCGCGCTTGAGGACGGTGAGGTACTCGTCGGTGCGCGCGTAGCGCTCGTCCTTGGGCAGGTAGTCGCCGTCGCGGCGCTGCTCCGCGTCGTGGCCGCCGGTGATGATGTGGACGGCGACCCGGCCGCCGGCGAACTGGTCGAGGGTGGCGAAGGTGCGCGCGGCCAGCGTGGGCGCGACGAAGCCGGGCCGGTGCGCGACCAGCAGGCCGAGCCGTTCGGTGTGGGCGGCGACGTGCGCGGCGACCTGGGTGCCGTCGGGGCTGCCGGAGCTGTAGCCGATGAGGATGCGGTCGAAGCCGGCGTCCTCGTGCGCGCGGGCGAAGCGGCGGGTGTAGTCGGCGTCGACGACGGGTCCGGCCGGCGGTCGGGTCTCCGAGCCGTCGCGGGTGCCGATCATGCCGACGAACTCCACCTCCGCGACGGGTTCCGGCGCCGGGCCGCCGGGCGCGCCCGGGGCGTCGGGGGAAGCGGGGTGGACGGGGGACTCGGCGGACTCGGCGGATTCGGCGGATTCGGGGAAGTCGGCGCGCGGGCGCGGCGTGGCCTCGGTCATGGGTTCAGTTGCCTTCCGTGAGCGGCCGGCGGGCCAGCGCGGCCCGTCCGGCGGTGAGCAGGACGGTGTCGTCCTGCGGGGTGTGCACCCGGGCGCACAGCACGTCGCGGTGGTGGCGCTGGAGCGGGTTGGCGTAGGTCAGTGCGTTGTTGCCGACCAGGGCGACGGCCTGTTCGACGGCGGTGATGGCGGCGCGGGTGCCGAGCACCTTGGCGCCCGCGGCCTGCTGCGCGGCGGTGGGGTCGCCCGCGTCGGCGGCCTCGGCGAGCGCCGTGACCAGGCGCTCCGCGCCGCTCAGCGCGACCTCGATCTCGCCGACCGCGCTCTGGAAGCGCGGCAGCGTGGCCAGCGGGGCGCCCAGCGCGGTGGGGGTGCGCTCGTGCAGGAAGCCGGTGAGCCAGGTCTGCGCGGCGCGGGCGACGCCGAGGTAGAGGGCGGTCAGGCCGAGCGCGTTCCAGGCGCCGACGGTCGCGTCCCGGCCGCCGTCGCCGCCCGGTTCGGCCAGGCCCACCACGTCGTCCTCGGGGACGCGGACCGCGTCGAACAGCACGTCGTCGCTGCGGCTGGCCCGCAGGCCCAGGTGGTCCCAGGTGGGCAGCACGGTCACGCCGGGGCTTCCGCCGCGGACCAGGAACGAGCCGACGCGTACCGGGTCCTCCTCGGTGCGGGCCCACACCAGCATCCAGCCCAGCGCCTCGGCGCCGGTCGAGAAGATCTTCCGGCCGGTCAGCTCCCAGTGGCCGGCGCGCCGTACGGCCGTGGTCGCGGGCAGCCCGCCGCGTACGGGGGTGCCCAGCTCCGGTTCCACGCGCAGGGCGTTGACGAGCACCGGGCGGTGCGCGGAGTCCTCCAGCAGCCGCCGGTAGGCGTCGGTGGGCCACTGTCCGGTGCGCGCCTGCACGGCGTGCGTGAACAGCGTCATCGCGGTGACCAGGGCGACCGCCGGATCGCCGCCGCCCAGGGCCCGCAGAATGCGCACGGTGTCGGCGAGGCCGCCGCCGGGACCCCCGAACCGTGCGCCCACGGTCGCGGTGAGCAGCCCCGCGTCGTGCACGGCGGCCACGCCTTCGTAGGGGAACGTCGCCGCGCGGTCGTGCTCGTCCGCGCGGGCGGCCAGCGCGGCGGCGACCTCCGGCAGCCGGTGCAGCGCGGGCGGGGCCAGGCCCAGCAGGTCCCGGGTCATGCGCCGACCGCCGTGGGGAGGGCGTCGGCGGCCGGTGCGAGGCGGTTGCCCACGAAGCCGCGCCGCTCGGTCTCGGCGCGGA
This sequence comes from Streptomyces sp. IBSBF 3018, assembly GCA_050613715.1. GTDB lineage: Bacteria > Actinomycetota > Actinomycetes > Streptomycetales > Streptomycetaceae > Actinacidiphila. The sequence continues at coordinate 1,124 of JAJSZB010000481.1, read as the reverse complement.
CCAGGTCGATCAGCCGGCCGTAGTCGGTCGCGTCGGCCAGCGGGTCGAAGCCGCGGATCAGCAGGGTGCCGACGCCGAGTGCGGTGTAGTCGACCAGGGACTCCGCGACCTGCTCGTAGGAGCCGACCAGTGCGGTGGAGTTGCCGGCCGCGCCGGTAACCTTGGCGACGGCCGTCCACAGCCGCTTGTCGTGGACGTCGCCCCTGGCCGCGACGTCCAGCAGCCGCCGGGAGCCGACCTGCGCGGAGTGGTCGAGGTCGAAGGCCTGGCGCAGCGCGCCCGAGCGTTCCTTGGTCAGCCGCAGGATGTCCTCGGCGCGGCGCCACGCCTCGGCCTCGGTGGCGGCCGGGATGGGCCGCAGGCTGACGCTGAAGTTCGGGGTGCGGCCGTGCGGTGCGGCGGCGGCGCGGACCTCGGCGATCCGTTCGGCGATGCCGGCCAGCGGCTCGCCCCAGAAGGCGTAGACGTCGGCGTGCTTGGCGCCGGCCCGCACCGCGTCCTGCGACGCGCCGCCGAAGTACACCGGGATGGGCCGGGCCGGCCGGACCGCCGACCGGCCGCCGCGCACCTGGTAGAAGTCGCCGTCGTAATCGAAGGGTTCGGCCGAGGTCCAGGTGCGGCGCACCACGTCGAGGAATTCGTCGGTGCGCCGGTAGCGGGTCGGCTTGTCGGTCAGGTCGCCGTCCCTGGCCTGGTCGGCGTCGTCGCCGCCGGTGATGACGTGCAGCGCGACCCGGCCGGGGTGGAAGGCGTCCAGCGTCGCGAACTTGCGGGCGGCGAGCGTCGGCGAGACGAACCCGGGCCGGTGCGCGAGCAGCACGCCCAGCCGGGTGGTGTGCGTCAGCACCTGGTCGGCGACGGTGAAGCCGTCCGGGCTCGCCGACGAGTGCGCGACCAGCACTCGGTCGAAGCCGGCCTGCTCGTGCGCGAGCGCCAGCTCCCGCAGGTACGCGGGCTGGATCGCGGGGCCCTGCGCGACGTGCGACTCGCTCTGCGAGGAGACGGACGGCGCGGCGGAGCCGCCGCCGGTCTCGCTGACGGGCTGGGTGGCGGCGATGCCGATGAACTCGACGGACATGGGTGCACTCCAAGGAAGGGCGGGGCGGGCGCGGGCAGGGCTACGG
>JAJSZB010000480.1:0-4674 GCA_050613715.1 Streptomyces sp. IBSBF 3018 | reverse complement strand
GAGTAGCGCGGGGGCGCACACAGCGGGTGTACGGAGGGGGCGGCGCGTACCGGTGGCGGCGCTCGCGGGGCGGTGCTCACGGGCCCGGCGGTGTACGGGCGTGACGGGCGTGACGGCGTGGCGGGCGCCGCGAGGCGGGCTGCCGCGGGCGTCGCGGGGAGTGCAGGGAGCCGGGGAGCGCGGTCAGTCGACGACGTGGGCGGCGATGGTCCGGGCGCAGGACGCGGCGTCGGTGTGGGTGGTGTCCACTTCGAGGTCGTAGGCGACGCCGCGGTGGACGGCGTCGGCCTGGGCGCGGGCCATGCCCGCGGTACGGTCGCCGCGCGCCGCCTCACGGGCCGCGGCCACGTCCGGGTCGCAGCGCACCCCGACCCACAGCACGTCGAGCCCGGCGAGCGCGGCGCGCCAGCGGGCCTGCGAGTCCGCGCCGCCGAGGAACACGTCGTCCACGACGACGGGCGCGCCCGCGCGGGCGATCGCTGCGATCCCGGCCGCCCACGCCGCGTCCATCCGGCGGAACCGCGCGCCGACCGCGACCTCGCCGTCCGGGCCGAACCCGATGCCGTCGCCGCCTCCCTCGCCGACTCCCTCCCCGGCCGGGCGCAGCCGCGCGGGCAGGGCGTCGACCAGGGTGTCCACGCTGAACGCCAGCCAGGCGCGCTCCAGCACGTCCTGGAGGCACCGGGCCAGCCGGGTCTTCCCCGCGCTGGAACCGCCGTTCAGGATGATCACCTCGGTGGGCATCCCGCCACGGTAGGCGCGGCGCCGGGGCGGGGCGACCGGATATCCGCGCGTGGCGCGTGTCCGCGCGGGACGAGGGCCGGGACCGGGGGCCGTGACTGCGGCGCGGCGGTCGCTCGCCGCGACGGTCGCGCGCCGCGCTCAACCGGCGCCGCGACCGTCCGGTGGCGCGATCAACCGGCGCCGCGACGGCCCGCGGTGTGCCGCCGGCCGGGCGTGCCGGTCACGGGCCTCCGCCGTCACGGGCCCGGTCGCGAAACCGCCCGGACCCGTCAGGACGGCGGCCCGGACCGGTCAGGACGCCGGCCGGCTCACCGCGAACGCGCGGGCCGGGTTGGCGACCGTGACGGCGCGCGCGGCCTGCTCGCCGAGTGCCCTGGCCAGGCGCGGCCACAGCACCCGGGGGAGGTAGGGCATGCCGGGGCCGCCCCCGGTGGCCGCGCGGGCGGTGGCGACCACCGTGTCGCCGCCGAGCAGCAGCTGGTCCGCGTGACCCGCGGCGGCCAGTTCGGCGAGGGAGTCCACCAGCCGCCAGTCGGTGGCGTGGTGGGCGCGCGACGGGCCGTCGAAGGCCAGGAACGCGCCGGACGCGGCCAGTTCGCGGTGCAGGCCCGGGTCCGGGAAGCGGTTGAGGTGGCCGAGCAGCAGGGAGGAGGTGGGGACGCCCAACTCGCCGTGCAGCAGGGCAAGGACATCGGGCGCCGCGGTGCCCGCCTCGTGGTGCACGCCGATGGGCGCGCCGGTCGCGTGGTGCGCCTCGGCGGCCGCGGCCATCACCCGGCGGGTGTGGTCGTCCAGGCCGTGGAACATCCCCGCGACCTTGATCATGCCGGCCTTCGCGGGCCCGCGCGGCCCGTCCGGGTCGTCCCCGGTGACCATGCCCTCGGTCAACTCCGCGACGAAGAAGGCCGCGAGGCCCCGCGCGTGCAGCCGGTCGAGCAGCGCCGGGTCGTAGTGCGCCGCCTGGTGCAGCCCGGTCGCGGCGATCACGTGCACGCCGGCGGCCTCGGACACCGCCGGCAGCCGCCCGGCCGCCCGACCGAGCCCGAACGGCGTCCACTGGGCGACCGCCGCACCGCCCGCGGCCCGGTAGGCGGCGGCCTCCGCCGCGGCCGCCGCCGGATCGTCCAGCTCCTGGCCCGCGAAGGCCGGCGCGGCGAAGAACAGGTGGTCGTGGGCGTCGGTGGTTCCGAGGTCCGCCGGTGCGATGTCGCCGAGCACCGTACGGACGCGGGCCCGGCCGGGGTGGCTGTCGGCAGCCGTGTCGGTGGTCACCACTGGCGTCCCGTCGGCAGGGCGTCGAGCCCGGGGCGGGACAGGTGCAGCACCTCGTAGCGCTCGGCGCCCGGCTCCGCCGGCGCGTCGTCCTGCCACAGCGTGAAGCGCAGCAGCTCCCAGCGGCGCGGGTCCACCGCCAGCGCCGCGCTGTGCACCCCGGGCCGCCCGGCGGCGTCGGTCAGTTCCGCCACCGCCTCCTCGACGGCCCGCGCGGGCGGCTCGCCGGACGGCAACCGCCAGGCGGAGCGCACTGCCTGACGTGGCGTCACACCGACCGCGGGTCCGCGTGCGAACGCCAGGCCCGTCCAGTGCTCCACGACCGGGCGGCCGAAGTCCTCGGCCAGGCCGCGGAATCCGGGTCCCCAGAGGAAGGAGTTCATGCCCTCGACCGTGTTCCACAGGTAGAAGGGCGCGTAGCCGTTCACCGGTGAGCCGTCCTTGCCGCGCTCCCGGACGAGGTACGCCTTCAGGCCCAACCCCGGGAAGGCGTCGAGGAGATGGCCGCGGGTGGCGACGCGGCGCCGGACGACGTCCATGTCGTAGTCGGCGGGCAGCGTGATGCGGTAGTTCATGGCGTGCACGGGCGGATCTCCCTCGTTCTGCCGTCCGGCTCAGGGCCGGGCCTGGGCTCGGGGTCGGTCTCGGGTCACGGTCTCCGGGTCGGATGGCGTGCAGCCCGGGCGGTCGCGGGACTCGGGTCGCGGTCTCAGGGGCGGGCGGCGGCGAGGAGGGCGACCGCGCCGCGTACCGCGTCGTCGAACGGCTCGCGCGTGCCCGCGGCGCGCGCCAGCACGTAGCCGCCCTGGACCACCGCGGCGACAGCGGCGGCGGTCCGCGCCGGGTCCAGCTCGGGCCGCAGCTCGCCGGAGGCGACGCCCTCCGCGACGACGGACGCGAGCCGCGCCCGCAGCCAGGCGAAGGTCTCGGCGACCGGCTGCCGCAGCTCGTCGCTGGCGACCACGTCCGGGTCCATCGCCATCCTGCCGACCCTGCACCCGCGCAACGGTTCGCGCTCGCGCTCCAGATAGGCCGCCAGTCGCGCCACGGCATCCCCCTGTGCGTCCAGCACCGCGCCGGCCTGTGCGGTCAGCTCCTCCGCGCTGCGGCGCATCGCGGCCAGCGCGAGATCGGGCTTGCCGCGGAAGTGGTGGTACATGCTGCCCTGGCCCGCGCCGGCCCGCTCCTGGATCGCCCTGGGGCTGGTTCCTACGTAGCCGCGCTCCCACAGCAGCTGCCGGGCGCTCTCGATCAGGCGTTCCGCGGTGTCCATGCGAGCAGTGTACATACTAGTAGGTACAGAAGAACGAGGGGCGTACGCGGGTGAGGAAGCGGCGAGGGGCCCCGCCGCTTGCCGTCTGCTTCCGCTGCCTGTGTCCGCCGGGCGCCCGCCGTCGCGCGTCGGTCGCCGCGCGTCCCCCGCCGCGCGGGGTCAGTCGAAGCGCACGTCCGCCGCCGCGACCACCGTGCCGAAGCGCGGGAAGTCCAGCGTCACCGAGGCCTCGTGCTCCGCCGCGGTGAGCGCCGACATCGCGTCCTCGGCGAAGACCAGCCCGTAGCCGAGGTCGGCGGCGGCGCGGGCGGTGGACTCCACGCCCAGGCTGGTGGCGATCCCGGCCAGCACCAGCGTGCCGACGCCACGGCGGGTCAACTCCTCGTGCAGGCCGGTGTCCTGGAACGCGCCCACGGTGTGCTTGACCACCACCGCGTCGGCCGCCTCCGCGACCTCGGCCACCAGGCCGCTGCCCGGCGGCTGGTCGGCGACGCCCGGGCGCTGCCCGCGCACCGCCAGCACCGGCGCGCCTGCCGCGGCGAAGACCCGGGCCAGCCCGAGCGACGCGGCGAGCACGGCCTCGCCTGAGCGCGGGGCGAGCGGGAGGGCGACCATGCGGTCCATGAGGTCGATCAGCACCAGGGCGGTACGCGAGGGGTCGAGCCCTGGGGGCGCCCCGAGGTCGTGATCATCGCGAATCATGATCGCGACCCTACCCCCGTCGGGCGTGCCCACGCCGGTGATCCAACAGGCCGTGGCATCACGTGGGATGACGCACCGTCAGATCTTCTCGCCGCGGGTCGGGCGGCAAGTCGAACGCCGGGTCGGGCGCCGGTCGGCGGTCCGCCGCGGCCGGTCGTGGGGCGTCGTGGGGCCGTGCCCGCGGGGTCCGGGCGTCCGGGCGCCGCTCACCCGCCGCCACTACTCCACTGCGGGCCGTCGCGGGCGGGTTCGCAGATCTTGCTCCCCACGCCCTCGCGGCCGATAGGCTGGACGGGGAACCGAGGTGGGAGGAGAGCGGACGTGGCCGAAAGCACTGTCGGACAGCCGTTGGCCAACGGGAAGAAGCCGCAGGTCGATCTGACCGGTGCCGAGTGGCTGTCGAGCAGCCAGGGCAGCGGCGATGTGCAGATCGCCTTCGTCGAGGGCTACATCGCGATGCGGGACGGACGGAACCCGGACGGTCCCGCCCTCATCTTCACCCCCGCCGAGTGGCGAGCCTTCGTCCTCGGTGCGCGTGACGGCGAGTTCGACCTCACCTGACCGCCTCCGGCGCGGACGCGCGGGCGAACCGCGGGTGCGCGACCGGGACTTCGGCGTGAGTGCGGGGGCCCGGGGGGGGGGCGGGCGCCCCCCCCCCCCCGCCCCCCCCCCCCCCCCCCCCC
>JAJSZB010000047.1:17738-28911 GCA_050613715.1 Streptomyces sp. IBSBF 3018 | reverse complement strand
GCGGTGGACGGGGTCGGGGTGCTGCCGGCCGTGGGCGTGCCCCCCTTGGCGGGGGTCCTGCCGGGAGACGTGGTCGGGGTGGTGCCGGGCTTCTTCTGCCCGGTCTGTGTGCCGGCGCTGCCGGTGGCCGCCCCCGCGCCCACCGAGCCCGCGGCGGTCTTGGCGGCGTTGCCGGCCCCCGAGCCCGCGCTGCCCGCCACCGTACGGGCGTCCGCGACCTTCCGGCACACGTCCGCCTGCTGGGCCAGCTCGTCGGCCTTGTCCGACGCCTGGCCGAGGCTGCTCACCGCGATGGTGTCCTCGACCTGCTTGCGCTGGTACGAGGGCAGGTACTTCAGCGGGATGTCGGTGCGGTCCTTGTGCACCTTCGACAGGCTGATCCAGCCCAGCTTCTGGTCGATGCCCTGGTAGACCGCGACGTGGTCGTCCTTGGCGCCGACGTAGTACTGCGTCTGCGTCCAGGCGTACGCGCCGTACAGCCCGCCGCCGACGACGGCCAGCACCACGACCGCGATCACGGTGCGCCTGAGCCAGGCGCGCTTCCTGGGCTTGTCGAAGGAGTCGTCGTCGTACGCGCCGAACGAGCCGAGCACGCCGGCCTGCCCGGGGTCGCCGCTGCCGGGCGGCCCGAAGGCGCCGGAGGGGCCGCCCTGGTGCGGGGTGCGGCCCAGCTCGGAGGCGCGGCCCGCGGGGGTCTGCAGGTGCCGCGGGTCGGACAGCGGCAGCTGGGTGTCGGCGACCGCGCCTACCACCACCGGGGTGTCATTGAGCTGCGCGGCCAGCGTGTCGCCGTCGTCGGTGTCCAGCACGTCGGCGACGATGCACGTGATGTTGTCGGGTCCGCCGCCGCGCAGGGCGAGCTGGATCAGCTCCTGCACGGTCTCGTGCGGGGCCTGGTAGCCGGCGAGGGTGTCCTCGAGGGTCTGGTGGCTGACGACGCCGGACAGACCGTCGGAGCAGATCAGATACCGGTCGCCGACCCGCACCTCGCGGATGGAGAGGTCGGGCTCGACGTGCTCGCCGCTGCCCAGCGCGCGCATCAGCAGCGAGCGCTGCGGGTGCGTGGTGGCCTCCTCCTCGGTGATGCGGCCCTCGTCGACCAGCCGCTGCACCCAGGTGTGGTCCTGCGTGATCTGGGTCAGCGTGCCGTCGCGCAGCAGGTACGCGCGCGAGTCGCCGACGTGCACCAGGCCGAGCCGCTGGCCGGTCCACAGCAGCGCGGTGAGGGTGGTGCCCATGCCCTCCAGCTGCGGGTCCTCCTGGACCATGTGCAGCAGCTGGTCGTTGGCGCGCTGCACGGCGGTGCCCAGCGAGGTGAGGATGTCGGAGCCGGGGATGTCGTCGTCGAGCGTGACGATGGTGGAGATCACCTCGGAGGAGGCGACCTCGCCGGCGGCCTGGCCGCCCATGCCGTCGGCGATCGCGAGCAGACGGGGGCCGGCGTAGCCGGAGTCCTCGTTCCCCTCGCGGATCATGCCCTTGTGCGAACCGGCGGCGAAACGCAGGCTCAGGGACATGCGCACCTCCCCCGTCGGCTCCGGGTACATCCGCACGCTGCCCACCCTCTCGCTCGCGCGTCGTGGCTCCGCTCGCCCATTGTGCGACTACTTCCGCAGCTCGATGACGGTCTTGCCGATGCGGATCGGCGCACCCAGCGGAACCGGCGTGGGCGTGGTCAGCCGGTTCCGGTCCAGATAGGTGCCGTTGGTGGAACCCAGGTCCTCGACGATCCACTGGCCGTCGCGGTCCGGGTAGATCCTGGCATGCCTGCTGGACGCGTAGTCGTCGTCGAGCACAATCGTCGAGTCGTGCGCCCGGCCCAGCGTGATCGTCTGGCCCTGGAGCGCGACGGTCGTGCCGGCCAGCGAGCCCTCGGCGACCACCAGTTTGGTGGGGGCGCCGCGGCGCTGCCGCGCGGGCTGCGGCTGCTGGCGGGCCTGTGCGGGCTGCGCCTGCTGCTGTTGCCGCTGCTGCGGCGGGCGGGACCGGTCGTCCCCGCGGCGCGAGGCGCGCTGGGTCACCCGGGTCCCGAACAGGTCACTGCGGATGACCTGCACCGCGACGATGACGAACAGCCACAGCACGGCGAGAAAGCCCAGCCGCATGACCGTGAGGGTCAGCTCTGACATTGGCCCCGCTTCACCCTTCGGCTTGCCGGTAGACGATGGTGGTGCTCCCCACGACGATGCGGGAGCCGTCGCGGAGCGTAGCGCGCTGGGTGTGCTGTCCGTCCACCACGATGCCGTTCGTGGACCCGAGGTCCTGGACGACCGAGGGCGTGCCGACCCTGATCTCGCAGTGCTTGCGGGACACCCCGGGGTCGTCCACCCGCACGTCGGCCTCGGTGGAGCGGCCGAGGACGAGGGTCGCGCGGGAGATCTGGTGCCGGGTGCCGTTGATCTCGATCCAGCGGCGGGTGCTCGCCGCCGGGGAGCCCGCCGGGACGCCGGTGCCGGGCAGCCGGGTCACCGACGCGCCGCCGGGGCGGTGGCCGCCGCCGGGCGGCGGGGCCGCGGGCATCGGCGGCGGGCCGGAGGGGCGTCCGCCGGGTGCTCCGGGGCCGCCGGGCGCCGGGTAGGCCGGGCGGGACTGCTGCGGGTAGCCCTGCTGGGCGTGCTGGCTGTGCTGCGGCTGGTGGCTCTGCTGGTACGGGGCCTGCTGCGGCTGGGGGGCCTGCTGGCTCTGCCGGCCCTGGTGGCCCTGGTACCCGCCGCCCTGGCCGGGGTGCTGCGACTCGCTGGCGGCCAGAGTGCGGCTGCGCACCCGGTACAGGCCGGTGTCGAGGTCGTCGGCACGCTCCAGGTGGACCTTGATGGCGCCCATGAAGGTGTAGCGCTGCTGCTTGGCGTAGTCCTCGACCATGCCGGCCAGTTCGTCGCCCAGCTGCACCGCGTACGGGCTCAGCCGCTCGTAGTCCGGCGCGCTCAGCTCCACGATGAAGTCGTTCGGCACCACGGTGCGGTCGCGGTTCCAGATCGTGGCGTTGTTGTCGCACTCACGCTGCAGCGCGCCGGCGATCTCGACGGGCTGCACCTCGCTCTTGAAGACCTTGGCGAAGGTGCCGTTCACCAGGCCTTCCAGCCGCTGCTCAAAGCGCTTCATCACACCCACCGGGCACCTCCCTCCTCGGGCTCTTCCATCGGGTCATTTCGATACTGCTTACTGATCGTATCCACGCGCGGGAAAAACGGCTGGTTCCCCGATCCCGGCGGGCAGGCCAGTGTCAACCCTCACACCCGCCGTGCCCGTGGACCCCCTGCCCCACTGCGATGGTAGAGGTGCCGTCCGGTGACGGTCCCCGGTTCCCCCGTCCCCAGTGTCCCGTACCCCGTGCGGCCAAACCGATGTGATCGGGCACCTGGCGGCGTGCTAATCTTCTGCGTGTCGGGAGGCGCTCCCACACCACCGGGACGGCACAGTCCACCGGATGTGTGAGAATCGAACGACAGCACCTATGCGCGGGTGGCGGAATAGGCAGACGCGCTGGATTCAGGTTCCAGTGCCCGCAAGGGCGTGGGGGTTCAACTCCCCCCTCGCGCACCACGGCAGAACCCCCGTCCCGGATCTTTCCGGGGCGGGGGTTCTGCTTTTGTCCGTGCGGACGGGTTCTGCCCGTGCGGACGGGCGGCGACACGCGGCATCGCGCCGGTGGCAGGGGGCGGGGAACCGGGGCAGGGTGGTGTCCGTTGGTCCCATTGGGCAAAGGAATCGTCAAGCGGCGCGGCCCGCGCCGAACCGAGCAGGGAGATCCACCATGGGTGTCAGCCTCTCCAAGGGCGGCAATGTCTCGCTGACGAAGGAGGCCCCCGGTCTCACGGCGGTCAGCGTCGGTCTGGGCTGGGACGTGCGTACCACCACCGGGTCGGACTTCGACCTCGACGCGAGCGCGCTGCTGCTCGACACGTCGGGCAAGGTCGTGTCGGACAAACACTTCGTCTTCTTCAACAACCTCAAGAGTCCGGACGGCTCGGTCGAGCACACCGGCGACAACCTCACCGGCGAGGGCGAGGGCGACGACGAGGTGATCAACGTCAACCTGGCGGGCGTGCCGGCCGAGGTCGACAAGATCGTCTTCCCGGTCTCCATCTACGACGGCGAGACCCGCCAGCAGAGCTTCGGCCAGGTGCGCAACGCGTTCATCCGCGTGGTGAACCAGGCCGGCGGCGCGGAGATCGCCCGCTACGACCTCACCGAGGACGCCTCGACCGAGACCGCCATGGTCTTCGGCGAGCTGTACCGCAACGGCGCGGAGTGGAAGTTCCGCGCGGTCGGCCAGGGCTACGCCTCGGGTCTGCGCGGCATCGCGCAGGACTTCGGCGTCAACCTCTGAGGTCCGCTCCGCCCGTACGGGGCCCGGTCGCGGCTCCCGTACGGGCGGACGCCGCCTCCGCTCATCCGGCGGGGGCGGCGTCGGCCTGCGCCGCCGGGCCGGGCCTGGCGGCGTCCTGGTTGTAGCGGCGCAGATAGGCCGCGAAGCGCTCCAGGTCGGCCGGCTCCCAGTCCGCGAGCCGCTGGTCGAAGGCCGCCCGCCGGTTGAGCTGGGCCGCGGTCAGCACCTCGACGCCCTTGGGCGCCAGGTGCAGCACCTGCACGCGCTGATCGGTCGGGTCGGTGCGGCGCTCGATGTACTCCAGCCGCTCCAGCGCCGCCACCTGGCGGCTCACCGTCGACTTGTCCAGCAGGTAGTGCGCCGCGAGGTCCGTCGCCCGGCAGCCCTGCTGCTCCTCCAGGTGGGCGAGGATCGTGTACGAGACCAGGGACAGGTCGGGGTGCATGCGGGCCGCGGTGGCCCGGGCGCGGCGGGCGAACGCGGTCAGCTCGCGCTGGATGCTGTTCAGCGAGGACTGCCGGGTCGGCGGGGTGGCCCGCGCGGCCGGCGGTTCCGGGGAGGTGGGGCCCGTGGCCGGGGCCGTTTCGGTGTCCGTTCCCACGGCCGTACTGGCGTCGCCGGCCGCGCCGGCCGTGTCCGCGCCTGCCGTGTCCGCGGCCGCCGCGGAGATCGCTGCTGGCGTCCCGGTCATCGCGCCACTCCTTGTCGCTTCCACCCGCGGGTCCCTCGCGGAGCACTCGAACGTCGGCGTCCCATGAGAGTTGCATAATACAACGAACCTGCTTCCCGTACGGGAGCGGCGCGACGCGACGCGAGGCGAGCGGCCCGGCGTCGGCCCGACGGGCGGCTGACGCGTCAGCCCGTCGGCAGCGGCAGCTCGAACCAGACGACCTTGCCGACCGCCTCGCGGCTGGTACCCCAGCGCCGCGACAGGTGCGAGACCAGGGCCAGCCCGCGCCCGGTCTCGTCGTCGCCGTCCGCGCGCTGCAACTGCGGCAGGTTGTGGTTGTCGTCGCTCACCTCAACCAGCAGTTTGCCGACCCGCATCATCCGCAGCTCCACCACGTGCGACGCGGCCCGGATCGCGTTGGTGACCAGCTCGCTGACCAGCAGCTCCGCGGTCTCCGCGAGACGTTCCAGGCCCCACGCGGCGAGCTGGCCGCGGGTCAGCCGGCGGGCCGAGGCCACCTCGGCCTGGTCCAGCCGCAGCGTCCAGCGGACCACGTCCTCGGGCGCGATGCCCTCGAACCGCGCGACCAGCAGCGCCACGTCGTCCGTACGGTCCTCGGAGTGCACCCGGGCGAGGATCTGCCCGCACACGTCCTCGGGGGTCTGCTCGGGCTCGATGACGTGCGAGCACAGGGCGGCGAGGCCGGCGTCTATGCCCTGGCCGCGCACCTCCACCAGGCCGTCCGTGCACAGCACCAGCCAGCTTCCGTCCGGCACCGGGATCTCGACCGTCTCGAACGGCACCCCGCCGACGCCGATCGGCGCGCCGCCGGGGATCTGCAGCAGCTCGCTGTGCCCGTCGTAGCCGGCCAGCACCGGCGGGATGTGGCCCGCGTTGGCCAGCGTCAGGGTCCGCTCGATCGGGTCGTAGACCGCGTAGACGCAGGTCGCCAGGTGCTCGGTGCCCAGCCGGTGGGCGAGGTTGTCCAGGTGGCGCAGCAGCTGGGCGGGCGGCAGGTCGAGCGCGGCCATGGTGATCACCGCGGTGCGGAACTGGCCCATCACCGCCGCCGCCTGGAGGCCGTGGCCCATCACGTCGCCGACGATCAGCGCGACCCGGCCGCCGGGCAGCTGGATGGCGTCGAACCAGTCGCCGCCCACCTGCGCCTGCCGGTCGCCGGGCATGTAGTGGTGGGCGATCCGCACGCCCGGCAGCCGCGGCGGCCTGGTCGGCATCATCGAGCGCTGGAGCGTCGCCGCGGCGCGCGACTCCTGCCGGTGCAGCCGCGCGTTGTCGATGTGGACGGCGCCGCGGGCCGTCACCTCGGCGGCGGTGGCCGCGTCCCGCGGGTCGAACGGGCGGCGGCCCGGCCCGCGGACGAACGCCACCCGGCCCAGCACGGTCCCGCGCGCGGTGAGCGGCGCCACGATCAGCGAGTGGCCGGCCAGCAGCGGCCCGAGCGTCGGCACGCCGAGGTCGAGGGCGATGTCCGAGGCCAGCGCCGGGTCCACGACGGGCACCAGCACCGGTTCGCCGAGCGCCGGCACGATCCCGCCGGCCGGCAGCGTCAGCAGCTCCCCCTCCGGCAGCGCGGTCTCCCACTCGTGCGGCAGCTCCTGGCGGGCGATCGCGACCCGCCGGATCAGGACCGTGTCGCCCGGCTTGTCGTCCATCGGCGGCTCGGTGTCGGAGAACAGCTGGTCCACGACGAGCACGGCGGCGAAGTCGGCGAAGCGCGGCACGGTCACGGCGCACAGCTCGCGGGCGGTCGTGTGCAGGTCGAGGGTCGAGCCGACGACCGCTCCGGTCCTGCGCAGCAGGTCGAGCTGCTCGTCCAGGGCGGTGCCGGTGGCGCGTATCACCGGGCCCTGCGGGGGGTCGGCGGGATCGGTGCGGCTGGTGGGCTCGGTGCGGGTGGTGGGGGCGGTCGGATCGGCCGGAGCGGTCGGACCGGTTGCGCTGTTCGGCCCGGCCGGATCGGCGGGCCTGCGCGGGGCGCCGGGGCCGATGGTGCCGGGGCCGCCGGGCAGCGGGACGGTTCCTGCGGCGGTGGTGAAGCCGGCGCCAGGGGCCGGGCCGGCGCCGGGGAACTGCGGGTCGAGCGGCTTGAGGAAGGGCGCGATGTTCGGCGCGGGGACGGCGGTCAGCGCGGAGGCGCTGGACAGGTCGGCGGGAGCGGTTGGCGTGTGGCCGGGAGCGGCGGGCGTGGTGCCGGGCGTGGCGGGGGTGTGGCCGGGCGCACCGGACGCACCAGGCGTGGCGGGGGCGTCGGGTGCCGCGTGGCCGGTGCCGGCTGCCGTGCCGGGGGCCGTGGTCGCCGGCGTTCCGACGGTACGGCGGTCGGCGCGCGGACCGGGCAGCAGCTCGCGGCGGGCGGCCCGCTCGGCGCGTTCGGCCGCGGCGGCGCGTACGTAGTCATGGGGGAGCACCGGCAGCCGCGTGCCGGCGTCGATCTCCAGCGCGGGGTGTCCCAGCGCGGCGATCCGGCTCACGATCCGGTCCTGGCGGCCCTGCCGGGCCCCGGGCAGGACGTCGCGGAGCCGCGCGGCCGCGGCGTACGCGCGCTCGGCGTCGGCGTCGGCGGCGGTTCGCGCGTCGGTGGGGCGTCCGTGGTCCGTGGCAGGACCGGGAGCGGCGGCCCGCCCGGGCGCGTCGGGACCGGAGGCGTCCGGGGCGCGTACGTCGGGCGCGGGGGCGAGCACCGCGGCGACCGCGATGTCCTGGCGCTGCGGGCCCTCCGGGACGTACGGCAGCATCCGGCCGCCCAGCGCGATCCGCAGGCTGCCGGTGCGCAGCGGCTTGGCGTGCGCGGCGATCGCGAGCAGGCTGCTCCCACCGGGCTCCACCAGGCGGTACGTCCACCACAGGACGTCGCGCAGGGTGCCGTCGCGGTCGGTGGCGGCGAGGGCTCCGGCCCAGGCGGGGTCCGTCAGGTCGTCCAGCAGGTCGAGGGTGTCGTGGCGCGGCACCGCGGGACGCCTTCCGCGCGTGCTCACCGGCTGCAGCGCGGTCAGCAGCCCCGACGCCCGCTGCCCGAAGACGTGCTCCCAGCGGTGCCCGAACAGCTCCTCCGCGCCGCGGTTCCAGTACGAGATCCGGCCGTCGGGATCGACGCAGAGCACGGCCAGGCGCAGCACCGCGGCCACGCCGGCGTCGGGCCCGCGGCTCCCGGGTCTGCGGCCCTGGGGCGCGGGGTCCTCGGGCAGGGGGTCCTCGGGTCTGCGGCCCTGGGGTCTGCGGTCCTCGGGCGAGGGGCCCTCGGGTCTGGGGCCCTCGGCGTCGTCGGTCGCGTCCTCGCGCCGCCGTGCCGGGTCCTCCCGGTCGTGGGCGGGGTGGGCCGCGGGGTGGCCGGAACCGGGCGCGGCCACGTCGGCGGCCGCGTCGGCCGGGGCGCCGGGCGCCGTACCCGCCGGGAGCGCGGCTGTCGCCGCGGCGGGCCGGGCGTGCGCCTCCCGGGGTTCGCGCTGTTCCTTGCCGGTAGAACGGTCGGTGTGCGGATCGCTGTCGGTGGCCGAAGGAGGCCGGATGCTCTCGTCCAACGTCGTGCACCTGCGGTTCGGCGCTGAATAGGGTCACGGGGTCCTGAATCCAAGGCAAGCACGAAACCATGGGTGGAGGCGACCGAATAGCCGGATTGCCCCCCACTTGTGGGACGATGACGGGTCGTCTGCTGACGCGCCTTCAGGGTGGTGCCGGAGCGGGTCGCAGGAGCGGGCGCGGTGGCGGACCCGATGGCGGACCCGATGGCGGACGCGGCGGCGGGCGTGGTGGCGGGCCCGAACGGGCAGGGGGTCGGCCCCGCGCCGAAACACCGGAGTGTTTCACGTGGAACATTCGCCTCCCTGTGCACAGGGTGGACGCCCGGCCATGATCGACCGTGCAGGGCCTAGGCTGTCCGGGTGACGAACACCTCCGGAGCCCAATCGTCCACCGCCTCGTCCACCACCTCTTCGTCCGCGTCAGCCGGGTCAGCCGCATCCGCCGGGTCGGCCGGCTCAGCCGCGTCCGCCGCCGGGGGCGTCGGCGGTGGGGAGGACCGCCTTGCCAAGGCCGTGCGGGCGGCCGAGCAGGCGCTGATCGAGTTCGAGATCGCGGTGGAGACCTTCCGGGTCGAGGTGGAGAACTTCTCCCGGCTGCACCACCAGCGCCTCGGCCCGATGTACGCGCGCCTGGACGAGCTGGACGCGCTGATCGCCGAGGCGGTCGCCGCGCACAGCGGGGACCGGCAGGACATCGAGCGGGCCTGGGAGGCGCGGGCGCTCGTCATGCCGATGCCGGGGGTCGAGGAGCTGTTCGGCGGCATGCTGGGCGCCGACGGGGTGCGGCCGGTGGAGGACCCCAACCCGCCGCGCCGGGTGCGACCGGGCCGGGAGGCGCAGCGGCTCTTCCGCGAGCTGGCCCGCAAGGCCCACCCGGACCTCGCCCAGGACGACGCGGAGAAGGAGCGCAGGAGCGCCTTCATCGCCCGCGTCAACGAGGCGTACGCCTACGCCGACGAGGACGCCCTGCGCGCCCTGTCGCAGGAGTGGGACGCCGGTCCGGTGCCGGAGGAGGCGCCGCCGAGCGAGGCCGAGGTGCTCTACGCCCGGCTGGAGTGGCTCGCCGAGCGCAAGGAGAAGCTGGCCGCGCAGGCGGTCGAGCTGGACCAGAGCGCCATCGGCCAGATGATGAAGCTGGCCCCCGACGACCCCGACGCGCTGCTCAACGAGATCGCCGAGCAGCTGCTCACCCAGGTCGCGCAGCGCGAGGCCCGGCTGGAGGAGCTGGTCCGCAAGCCCCCGGGGCGCGCCGAGCGCCGCCGGGCCGCGGCGGCAGCCGCTTCCGGCGCTTCCGGCGCCTCCGGTGCGGAGCCGGGGGCCGCTTCCGCCGGGACCCCGGCCCCTGAGCCGGCCGGGACCGCCCCGGCGGCGGCCGAGCAGACGGGGACCGAGCAGGGCGGGTCTGAACGGGCCGGGTCCGGGCCCGCGGAGCCGGCGTCCCAGGTCGGCGGCTCCGCCCCCGAGCGGGCGGACGCGGCCAGTACAGCCAGTACGGCGAGTGCGGCCGGTGCGCCCGGTGGGGCCGAGCCCCGCCGAGCGGACGCGGCCGGTGCGGCGAGTGCGGCCGGTGCGGCCGAATCCCACCGGGCGGATGCTCCCGGTGCGGCCGAATCCGACCCGGCGGACGCGGAGGCCGGGGATTCCGGCGGTTCTGTCGGTTCCGAGGGTTCCGGCGGTACGGAGCCCGGCGGCGCGGAAGCCTGAGGTAGCTTTTCGCGTTGAGCCGTTGAGCGGTCACGGCTTCCGGGCCCGGCCGCCACACCATCCGTAGGCGCGCCCGAGCAGGACGCGCCCGTGCCCCAGGAGGCCGCGTCCGATGTTCCACTCCCAGCTTCCCGCCGTCGACGTGTCCGACGTGCCCGCCGACGGCATCGTGCTGGACGTCCGCGAGAACGACGAGTGGGCCGCGGGCCACGCCGAGGGCGCGGTGCACATCCCCATGGGCGAGGTCGTCGCCCGTATCGCCGAGGTGCCGGACGGCGGCCGGGTGCATGTCGTCTGCCGGGTCGGCGGCCGGTCCGCCCAGGTCACCCAGTACCTCGTCGCCCAGGGCGTGGACGCCGTCAACGTCAACGGCGGCATGCTCGACTGGGAGGCCGCCGGCCGCCCGGTCGTCGCCGACAACGGCGAGGGCTACGTCCTCTGACGCCCCGCGGCGCCCCCCGCTTGCTCCGGCTGCGGCCTCTGACGTCCTCGGGGGCCCGGGCGGCAGCCCGGAGTCCCGGGACTCGCCCGGGACCTCTCGCGCCTCAGGCGTCGACGACCTCCGGCCGTCTCACGTGTCGAAGTCGACCTCGACCACCGGCGTGACCGGGTGCGACTGGCAGGCCAGGACGTAGCCCGCCTCGGTCTCCTCCGGCTCCAGCGCGAAGTTGCGGTCCATCCGCACCTCACCGGAGACCAGTCGCGTACGGCAGGTGCCGCACACCCCGCCCTTGCAGGCGTAGGGCGCGTCCGAGCGGTTGCGCAGCACGGTCTCCAGGACCGATTCGCCGCCCCGCGCAGCCCAGCTGCCGCTGCGGCCGTCCAGCGTGGCCTTCACCGTGCCGCCGCCGGATATCGCCGCGGCGGGGGGGGCCGCGGCCCCCCCCCCCCCCCCCCCGCCAAAAAAAAAAAAAAACTTCTCACCCGACA
>JAJSZB010000047.1:0-17728 GCA_050613715.1 Streptomyces sp. IBSBF 3018 | reverse complement strand
CTGCCGATGGGGCGGACCAGGTTGGCGTACTGGGGGCCGGGGCCGTGGGGGGGGGGGGCGGCGCCGGCCGCGGCCGCCGCCGGGACCTCGTCGACATGGAAGATCTCCTGGTGGACCCGGGAGCGCGGCACGCCCAGGGTGCGCAGCGCGCGCTCGGCGGCCCCGACCAGTCCCAGCGGCCCGCACAGGAACCAGCCGTCCACCTCCGGCACCGGCAGCAGCGCCGGCAGCAGCGCGGTCAGCCGGTCGGCGTCCAGCCGCCCGGAGGGCAGGCCGGCCTGCTGTTCTTCCCGGGACAGCGCCGAGACCAGGTGCAGCCGGTCGGGCCAGCGGTCCTTGAGGTCCGCCACCTCGTCCAGGAACATCGTCGACGCGGCGGTCCGGTCGCTGCGCACCAGGCAGAAGCTCGCGCCCGGCTCGCGCGCCAGCACCGTCGCGATCTGGGAGAGCACCGGCGTGATGCCGCTGCCGCCGACCACCGCCGCGTACCTGCCCGGGCGGGGCTCCAGTACGAACCGCCCGGCCGGCGTCATCACGTCCAGCGTGTCCCCGGCCGCCAGCGCCTTCAGCGCGTAGGTGGAGAACTCGCCGTCCTCCACCAGCCGCACGCCCACCCGCAGCCGCCGCGGCCCGACCTCGCCCGGCGCGGGCGCGGGGTCGCACAGCGAGTAGGTGCGCCGGATCTCGGCGCCGCCCTCCCTGCGGCGGATGGCGATGTGCTGGCCGGGGGCGTAGTGGTAGGCCGCGCGCAGCTCCTCGGGCACCTCGAAGGAGATGGTCACCGAGTCGTCCGTGAGCGGCCGCACCTCGGCCACCCGCAGCGGATGGAACATCACACCTCCTTGAAGTGGTCGAACGGCTCGCGGCAGGACTCGCAGCGGCGCAGCGACTTGCACGCCGTGGAGGAGAAGCGGCTCAGCAGCCTGGTGTCGGTCGACCCGCAGTGCGGGCAGCGGATCGCGAGATCCACCGCCACCGGTCCCGAGCCGCCGGACCCGCCCGGTCCGCCCGGTCCCGGTCCGCCGAGGGTCTGCGGCCGCGGCGGCGCCACCCCGGCCTCGGCGAGCTTGCGGCGCCCCTCCGCGCTGATCGCGTCCGTCGACCAGGCGGGGGTGAGCACGGTACGCACCGACACCTCGGCCATGCCGGCCTCCCGCAGCACGCCGGTGATGTCGGAGGCCATCGCCTCCAGCGCCGGGCAGCCGGTCCAGGTCGGGGTCAGCTCCACCTGCACCCGGCCGGGCCCGACGACCCGTATGCCGCGCAGCACGCCCAGCTCGGCCAGCGAGATCATCGGCAGCTCGGGGTCGGGGACCTGCCCGGCCAACCGCAGCAGCCGGCGCTCCAGCGGCGTCAGCTCGGCGGCGGGCGGCGTCGCGGGGAGGGTGGCGTCGGTGGTCACCATGACGCCCCCGGGTGCGCTCGGTGCAGATACTGCATCTCGGCCAGCAGCCTGCCGAAGGACTCCGTGTGGACGCCCTGCCGCCCGGCGCCGGCCGCCCACGGGGTGTGGTCGGGGCCCTGCGGCACGGTCAGGGTGGCCCGGCCGGCGATGTCGGCGATCCGCCGCGACCAGGGCTCGTGGAGGGCCGGCAGGTCGACGGGGAGGCCGTCGAGCGGCTGGAACAACTCGCCGGTGTACCGCCACAGCCCGTCCAGGGCGCTCTGCATGCGGCGGTGGCTCTCCTCGGTGCCGTCCCCGAGGCGGAGCGTCCACTGCTCGGCGTGGTCACGGTGGTAGGCCACCTCGTGGACCGCCTTCGCCGCCAGCGCCGCGGTGGGTCCGCCGGCCCCGGCGAGCGCGGTGTACAGCAGCTCCTGGTACACCGCGAAGAAGAGCTGGCGGGCGATGGTCCGGGCGAAGTCGCCGTTCGGCTGCTCCACCAGCTGGACGTTGCGGAACTGGTGCTCCTCGCGGCCGAACGCCAGCGCGTCCTCGTCCCCGACCGTCGACAACAGCGTCCGGGCCTGGCCGAGCAGGTCGAGGGCGATGTTGGTGAGGGCGACGTCCTCCTCCAGCACCGGCGCGTCCCCGGCCCACTCCCCCAGCCGCTGGGCGAGCACCAGCGCGTCGTCGCCGAGCGCGAGCACGGCCGCCGCCGTCGCGGCGTCGAGGCCCGCGGCATCGAGGCCCGCGGCGACGGGCTGCGCGAACGGGACCGATGGCGTGCTCACAGGTGCTTCACCCCCTCCGGGATCTCGTAGAACGTCGGGTGCCGGTACGCCTTGTCGCCGGCCGGTTCGAAGAACGGGTCCTTCTCGTCGGGCGAGGACGCGGTGATCGCGGCGGACGGCACCACCCAGATCGACACCCCCTCGGCCCTGCGGGTGTACAGGTCGCGGGCGTTGCGCAGCGCCATGGCGGCGTCCGGGGCGTGCAGGCTCCCGGCATGGCTGTGGCTCAGCCCGCGCCGGCTGCGGACGAAGACCTCCCACAGCGGCCACTCGCCGCCCGGCCGGGCCGGGCCGGAGTGCTCCGCGCCGGTCTGTTCGGCCCCGCCCTGCCCGTCGCCGGGCCGGGTGCCGCCGGACTCCCCGCTCATGCGCCTGCCTCCTCGTGCTTGGCCGCGTAGGCGGCGGCCGCTTCGCGTACCCATGCGCCGTTCTCGTGCGCGGACCTGCGGCGGTTCAGCCGCTCCTCGTTGCACGGGCCGTTGCCGCGCAGCACCTCCTGGAACTCGCTCCAGTCGATCGGCCCGTAGTCGTACGCCTGCCGGTCCTCGTTCCACGCCAGATCCGGGTCGGGCAGGGTGAGGCCGAGCACCTCGGCCTGCGGGACGCATATGTCCACGAAGCGCTGGCGCAGCTCGTCGTTGGAGTGGCGCTTGATCTTCCAGGCCATGGACCGGGCGGAGTGGGCGGACTCCTCGTCCGGCGGGCCGAACATCATCAGGGACGGCCACCACCAGCGGTTCACCGCGTCCTGCGCCATGGCGTGCTGGGCCTTCGTGCCGCGGCTGAGCGCGAGCAGCAGCTCGTACCCCTGCCGCTGGTGGAAGGACTCCTCCTTGCAGATGCGCACCATGGCCCGGGCGTAGGGGCCGTAGGAGCAGCGGCACAGCGGGACCTGGTTGGTGATCGCGGCGCCGTCCACCAGCCAGCCGATCGCGCCGACGTCCGCCCAGGTCAAGGTGGGGTAGTTGAAGATCGAGGAGTAGCGCTGGCGGCCGGCGTGCAGTTTGTCGAGCAGCTCGTCCCGGCTGACGCCGAGTGTCTCGGTGGCGCTGTAGAGGTACAGGCCGTGGCCCGCCTCGTCCTGGACCTTGGCCATCAGGATCGCCTTGCGGCGCAGTGAGGGCGCGCGGGTGATCCAGTTGGCCTCCGGCTGCATGCCGATGATCTCGGAGTGGGCGTGCTGGGCCATCTGGCGGACGAGCGTGGCGCGGTAGTCGTCCGGCATCCAGTCGCGGGGCTCGATCCTGGAGTCCGCCGCCACCGCCGCGTCGAAGGCCGCGGCCGGCTCGCCGGGGGCGTCCCCGGGCGCGCCGGAGGGCGCGGTCTGCCGCCCGGCGCCCGCCGCGGGCTCGGCCGTCGTCGTCATCGGAGCCTCCTCGATCGCCCTCTGGTCAGGTGTGTGCCGACCGCCGCCCGGCCGGTGGCCCAGCCGACCGACCGATCGTTCGGTCACTTCCATGGTCGAGGGCGCGAGATGGGGTGTCAAGCCATTCCCGAGGCTGTGGATAACTCGGTATGGTCACCGCCCCGCCTCGGTGGGTAGCGTGCTCGCGTCAGCGTCCCGGCCGGGACGCGCGGGCGCGGGGATCTGGGGAACAGGGGAGGCGGAGTGCATGGACCCGTTGGATGAACCGCCCGCGCGGGTGGCCGCGCTGTCATTGCCGGCACGCATAGTGGTGGCGGTGACGGTGGGAGCGGTCACCGTCGCCGCCCTTTACCACCTGGCCATGGTGTTTCTGCACGTGGCGCCGTCGAACACGCTGAGCAAGGAGCACTCCACCGCGGTCAGCGACTACATCTACCCGGAGTTCGAGCAGAACTGGAAGCTGTTCGCTCCCGACCCGCTGCAGCAGAACATCCACGTCCAGGCCCGCGCCGAGGTCAGCAAGGCGGCCGGCGCCACCGAGACCACCGGCTGGGTGGACCTCACCGGCCAGGACATCGATGCGATGCGGCACGACCCCGTGCCCAGCCACAGCCGGCAGAACGAGCTGCGCCGCGCCTGGGGCTTCTACACCGACACCCACGACGCGCAGGAGCAGGCCACCGGCGGCGACCGCAGCGACCTGAGCCGCACCTACCTGCTGAGGATCGTGGAGCGGCGGTTCGGCAGCCACCTCGACGGCGGTGTCGTCACGCGCGTCCAGCTGCGCGCCGCGACCACGCCCGTACCCCAGCCGAAGTGGATCGCCGGACCCAACAGCACCAGCACCCAGTACCGTCAGCTGCCGTGGTGGCCGGTCGACACCCGCACCACCACGGCCTCCGGGCAGGAGAACGCCTCGTGAGCGCCCCCCACAGCCACCTGGCCGACGACCGCGCCGCGCCCGCCGCGGGACAGACACCGTTCGCGATTTGGAGCGCCGGCATCGACCGCTCCCTCTCGCGCGGCCTGGCCCGCGTCACCGGCACCGCCGTCGCCCCGTACCAGATCGCGATCGTCAGGATCGGCCTCGCGCTGACCCAGCTGTTCTTCCTGCTGCGGGAGTTCCCGCACCGCGACGAGCTGTACGGCCCGGACAGCCCCTGGGGGCTCGACCTCGCGCGCCGGCTGATCGCCGGCAACCACGCGTTCACGGTCCTGCTGTGGAACGACGGCCGCGCCTGGTTCGAGCTGGTCTACGCGGTGGCGATCGTGTCCGCCGCGGCGCTGCTGGTGGGCTGGCGCACCCGGACCGCCTCGCTGCTGTTCATGATCGCCGTGCTCTCGCTGCAGAACCGCAACGTCTTCATGGGCGACGGCGGCGACAACGTCATCCACATCATGGCGATCTACCTGGCCTTCACCCGCTGCGGGCAGGTCTGGTCGATCGACCACTGGCGCGCGGCCCGAAAGGCCGCCCGCGCGGAGGCCGGTGAGGCCGCGGCGGCGCAGTCGCCCGAGCGTGCGGAGGCGCCCGAGGGCGCGGAGGCACCGGAGGGCGTGGCGGCGGCGAAGGGCGTTGCGGCGGCGGAGGCCGCGGGACCGGACGCGACGGAGACCGGCGCGCCCGCGCGGTCCGGGGCCGGTGGCGGCGGGGCTGCCGCCGACCTCGACCCGGTCGGCATCGGCCTGTGGGTGGTGCTCGGCGCCGCCCTCGTCGCCGCGACCCTGGCGGACAAGCTCAGCAACGGCTGGGCGCTGATCTTCTGGGGCTGCTGGATCGGCCAGGCCCTGTGGTGGGCGGTGCGCCGCTACGCCCCGGGCGAGCCGCGCACCCTCCTGCAGGTCATCGGCAACATCGTGCACAACGGCGCGATGCTGGTGATCGTCGCCGAGGTGTGCCTGATCTACTCCACCGCCGGCTGGTACAAGATCCAGGGCAGCCGCTGGCAGGACGGCACCGCGCTGTACTACCCGCTGCACCTGGACGACTTCACGCCCTGGCCGGCCCTGTCCCACGCGCTGGCCGGCAACGACGTGATGGTCATGCTCATCACCTACGGCACGGTGATCGTGCAGGTCGCCTTCCCGTTCACCCTGTTCAACCGGCGGGTCAAGAACGTGCTGCTGGCCTGCATGATGGTCGAGCACGCCTCCATCGCGATCGTCCTCGGCCTGCCGTTCTTCTCGCTCGCCATGATCGCCGCGGACGCGGTGTTCCTGCCCACGGGCTTCCTGCGCTGGCTCGGCCGGAGCGTGGTCGGCCTGGTCCGCGGGAGCGACCGGACGCCGGCCCCGGCCGGGCACGCCGCGGACGTCGAGGCCGCTGCGGCCGCGGTGGCGGAACCCTCGGTCAGCGCGCCGCCGCCGAACGCCGTGGCCTGACGCCGTAACCGCCCGACGCCCGGCCCCCGGGGCTTTGCCGGCCCGGGGCGCCGGGCGGCGCGGCGATCTGGGCGTCGGTCCGGGCGCCGGGCGCGGCGGCGACCGGGAGTGCCGGACCGGTTGTCGGTCCGGGTGCCGGGACAGGGCGGCGGCCCGGGCGCCCGGCGCGGCGTCGACCGTAGGCTGGCGCCATGACCGACCAGCAGGCCGCCGCCCGTCCCGCACCGCCCGCCGAAGAGGCGGTACGGCGCTGGCACGCGGCGGCAGCGGCGCCGGACTCGGTGCTGCTGGACGGCTTCCACGCCCTCAAGCACGCGCTGCGCTTCGGCGCCGACGTGCGTGCGGCGGCCACCTCGGACCGGGCCGCCGCCCTGGCACTGGCCGCCGACCTCGCGCCCGACCTGGCCGCGGAGCTGGACGCGCGGCTCACCGAGCTGCCGGCCGCGGCGCTGCGCGAGCTGGTGCCGCGGCCGCACCCCACCGGCGTCGCCGCCCTGGCCGGCCGCCGCTCCCGCACCGCCAACCTCGACGCGCTGGCCCGCGCCCCGCGGCAGGCGCCCGTCGTGGTCCTGGACCAGCCGCGCAACCTGGGCAACGTCGGCGCGGTGGTCCGGCTCGCCGCCGGCTTCGGCGTCACCGGTGTCGTCACCACCGGCGACCTCGACCCCTGGCACCCCAACGCCGTGCGCTCCGGCGCCGGGCTGCACTACGCGACCGCCGTGGAGCGCGCATCCGCCGACCGCCTGCCGCCGGGGCCGCTGGTCGTCCTGGACCCCGAGGGCGCCGACATCCGGGCCGCCGAGCTGCCCGACGACGCGCTGATCGTCTTCGGCTCGGAGCGGCACGGCGTCGGCGAGGAGCTGCGACGGCGGGCCGACGCGCTGGTGGCGCTGCCGATGCGGCCGCAGGTCTCCAGCTACAACCTCGCCACCAGTGTGGGCATGACGCTCTACCACTGGGCGGCCACGTCCCGCTCCCCGCTCGTCCCGGCGCCGGCCGCGTCCTGATTTCTGCCCTGGACCTGCCGAGACCTGCCGAGACCTGCCGCGCCTGCTGCGGTGGGCCACGACCTGCCGCGTCTGCCGCGACGCGCTACGACCCGCTGCCGGGCAGGCTGCCGCGGGCTGCGACGGCCCGACCGGAAGTGTCCCGGGACTCAGACCGGGCGGCGCACCTCCACGATCCTGAAGCGGGACGCGACGAACGCGCCGTCGCACAGCGCCGCGTTGGCCGCCGGGTTGCCGCCGGAGCCGTGGAAGTCGGAGAACGCCGCGGTCTGGTTGACGTAGACCCCTCCGGTCAGGTTCAGCGACAGCTGGGCGCTCTCCTCCCAGCACACCTCCTCCAGGCCGCGCTCCACCTCGGGTGAGGTGGTGTACCCGGCGACCGTCATCGCGCCCTTCTCCCGCACCGTGCGGCGCAGCAGCTTCAGCGCCTCGTCCGTGGAGTCCACGGCGACGGCGAACGCGACCGGGCCGAAGCACTCGGACATGTACGCCGCCTCCGCGTCCGGCTTGGCGCCGTCCAGCTTCACCAGCGCCGGGGTGCGCACCACTGCGTCGGGGAAGTCCGGGTGGGTCACCGCGCGGGAGGCGAGGGCGACCTCGCCGAGCCCGGGCGCAGCCTCCAGCCGTGCCTTCACCTCGGGGTTGACCAGGGCGCCCAGCAGGGCGTTGGCCCTGGCGTCGTCCCCGAGCAGCCCGTCGACGGCGGCGGCCAGGTCGGCGACCACCTCGTCGTAGGAGCGCGGGCCGGCGTCGGTGGTGATGCCGTCGCGGGGGATGAGCAGGTTCTGCGGGGTGGTGCACATCTGGCCACTGTAGAGCGACAGGGAGAAGGCGAGGTTGGAGAGCATGCCGCGGTAGTCGTCGGTGGAGTCCACGACCACCGTGTTCACCCCGGCCTTCTCGGTGAACACCTGCGCCTGCCGGGCGTTGGCCTCCAGCCAGTCGCCGAAGGCGGTCGAGCCGGTGTAGTCGATGACCTTGACCTCGGGGCGCAGCGCGAGGGTCTTGGCCAGGCCCTCGCCCGGCCGCTCCACGGCCAGGCACACCAGGTCGGGGGAGAAGCCGGCCTCGGCGAGGACGTCGCGGGCCACCCGGACGGTGAGGGCGAGCGGCAGCACGGCCCGCGGGTGCGGCTTGACCAGCACCGCGTTGCCGGTGGCGAGGGAGGCGAACAGGCCCGGGTAGCCGTTCCACGTCGGGAAGGTGTTGCAGCCGATCACCAGGCCGATGCCGCGCGGCACCGCGGTGAAGGACTTGCGCAGCACCAGGGGGTCGCGCTTGCCCTGCGGCTTGCTCCACTCCGCCGTCTCGGGAGTGCGGACCTGCTCGACGTACGCGTACGCCACCGCCTCCAGGCCGCGGTCCTGCGCGTGCGGGCCGCCGGCCTGGAACGCCATGGTGAACGCCTGGCCCGAGGTGTGCATCACCGCGTGGGCGAACTCGTGGGTGCGGGCGTTGATCCGGGAGATGATCTCCAGGCAGACCATGGCGCGCGCCTCGGGGCCCGCGTCCCGCCACGCCGCCATCCCGGCGCGCATCGCCGGCAACAGCACGTCCGGGTCCGGGTGCGGATACTCCACGCCCAGGTCCGTGCCGTAGGGCGAGCGCTCGGCGCCGGTCCATCCGTCGGTGCCCGGCTGGTCCAGGGAGAAGCGGGCGCCGAGCAGCGCCTCGAAGGCGGCCTTGCCCTCCTCGGCGTTCGCGTACGCCTTGGGGTGCTCGGGGTGGGGCGACCAGTAATCGCGCGTCCTGATGGCCTCGAGTGCCTTGTCGAGGGTGCCGCGATGGCGTTCGATCAGGAGCACGGAAGACAGATCGGCGGACATGGGACCAACTCCTCGTCGAGCTGGGCGGGACGGTGGGAAAGTGGGAACACCGCTAGATTAACCGAATGTTCGGTCGGGACAAGGGAGCGTTCCCGGCCTGTGGAAAACTTCCGCTCACGCCGATGTCAGGAGCCCGCGCCCGTGACCGCACTGGACAACACCCGCACGGTGGCCGTCGTCGGCGCCGGCACCATGGGACAGGGAATCGCGCAGGTCGCGCTGCTCGCCGGCCACCGCGTGCTGCTCTACGACGCGGCGCCGGGGCGGGCGCCGGCCGCGGTCGAGGGTATCCGCGGCCGGCTGGACCGGCTGGTCGCCAAGGGCCGGCTGACCCCGGACGCGCACAAGGAGGCGTCGGCCCGGCTCGGCGCGGCGCAGGCACCGGCCGAACTGGCGGGCGCGGGCCTGGTGGTCGAGGCGGTGGTGGAGGACCTCGCGGTCAAGCAGCGGCTGTTCGCCGAGCTGGAGGAGACCGTCGCGCCGGACTGCCTGCTGGCCACCAACACCTCCTCGCTGTCGGTGACCGCGGTCGCCGGGGCGCTGCGCCGGCCCGGCCGGCTGGTCGGGCTGCACTTCTTCAACCCGGCGCCGCTGATGCCGCTGGTCGAGGTCGTGGCCGGGGCCGCGAGCGATCCCGCGGCCGTGGCGACCGCGCACGCCACCGCCGCGGCCTGGGGCAAGACCCCGGTGCGGTGCACCGACACCCCCGGTTTCGTGGTCAACCGCATCGCCCGGCCCTTCTACGCCGAGGCGCTGCGCGTCTACGAGGAGCGCGCCGCCGACCCGGCCACCATCGACGCGCTGCTCACCGGCAGCGGCGGCTTCGCCATGGGCCCGTTCGCGCTGATGGACCTGATCGGGCAGGACGTCAACGAGGCGGTGACCCGGTCGGTGTGGGACGCCTTCTTCCGCGACCCGAAGTTCACCCCGTCGCTGGCCCAGCGCCGGCTGGTCGAGTCCGGGCGGCTGGGCCGCAAGACCGGCCGCGGCTGGTTCCCCTACGAGGGCTCCGCCGCGGGGACCGGCGGAGCCGGCGGAAGCAGTGGGACCGGCGGTGAGCCGGCTCCCGAACCGCACACCGCGGAGCCCGCGCTGCCGCCGCGGTTCGTCGCCGTCCGCGGCGACCTGGGGCCCGCACGTGCCCTGGCTGCGCTCGCCGAGGAGGCGGGCATCGAGGTGCGGAGGGACGAGGCGCGGGAGGACGAGGTGCGGGAGGGCGACGTGCGGGAGGACGAGGACTCCGGCGCCCAGCGGCGGCGGGGACGGGAGCCGGGCGCGCTCGTCCTGCCCTCCGGGACGCCGCTGCGGCTGGCCGACGCGGGGCCGCACGGCGAGCCGGTCGTCTCCTTCGACCTGGCGCTCGACTACCGCACGGCGGACAGGATCGGCATCGCGCCGTCGCCCGGGGTGCACGCCGCCGCGGTCGAGGAGGCGACAGGGCTGTTCCAGGCGATGGGCAAGGAGGTCAGCGTCATCAGGGACGTGCCCGGCATGGTGGTGGCGCGGACCGTGGCGATGCTGGTGGACCTGGCGGTGGACGCCGTCGCCCGGGAGGTGGCGTCGCCGGAGGACATCGACACGGCGATGCGCCTGGGCGTCAACTACCCGCTGGGCCCGCTGGCCTGGGGCGAGGCGCTGTCGGCGCCCTATGTGTGCGCGCTTCTGCGCAACCTCCACACCTGGTACCCCACCGGCCGCTACGCGCCCTGCCCCGAACTGCGCCGCAGGGCGTACGCGCAGGCCGGTGGTGTGATCTCCTGATGACCATGCCCAAGCGCGACACCTACACGCCGGACTCGCTGCTCGCCGTGGCCGTGGCGGTCTTCAACGAGCGCGGATACGACGGCACGTCCATGGAGCACCTCTCGCGCGCCGCGGGCATCTCCAAGTCCTCGATCTACCACCACGTCAAGAGCAAGGAGGAGCTGCTCAACCGGGCGGTCGGGCGTGCCCTGGACGGGCTCTTCGGCATCCTGGAGGAGCGCGGTTCGGTCGACGGGCGCGCGGTCGAGCGGCTGGAGCACGTCACCCGGCGGATGACCGAGGTGCTGATGGACGAGCTGCCCTATGTGACGCTGCTGCTGCGGGTGCGCGGCAACACCAGGACCGAGCGCTGGGCGATGGAACGCCGCAGGGAGTTCGACCAGCGCGTCTCGGGGCTGGTCAAGGCCGCGGCCGCCGAGGGCGACCTGCGCGGCGACGTGGAACCGCGCCTGGCCACCCGGCTGCTGTTCGGGATGATCAACTCGCTGGTCGAGTGGTACCGCCCAGACGGCCGCGGGGCGGTGACCGGCGAGCAGGTCACCGAGGCCGTGGTCCGGCTGGCGTTCGACGGCCTGTGCAAGTAGCCGCGGGGACCGCCGGGCCCGGCTCAGTCGCCGAGCACGAGGTCGGTCTCCTCGAAGACCAGCAGCGTACGGCTGCTCAGCACCTCCTCGATGGCCTGCAGCCGGGTCAGCACCAGTTCGCGCAGGCTGCGGTTGTCGACCGTGTGCACGAGCAGCAGCACGTCGAAGTCGCCGCTCACCAGTGCGATGTGGACGACACCCGGAAGAGTGACGAGTTTCTCCCGGACGGTCCGCCACGAGTTCTGGACGATCTTGAGCGTGATGTACGCCGACGCTCCGTGGCCGGCGCGTTCATGATCGACCCGGGCGGTGAATCCTCGGATGATCCCGTCCTCGATCAGCCGGTTGATGCGGGCGTAGGCGTTCGCCCGGGAGACGTGTACGCGTTCGGCCACGGAGCGTATCGACGCGCGGCCGTCCTCCTGGAGCAGTCGCAGGATCGTGCGGTCGATCGGGTCCAGAGGTCGGACCGCTGCGTCGTCGGCGTCATCTCGGGCCATCTGTTCTCTCGCCATCCCCCGGGGGCTCCATACCATAGACGTACTGGCTCCATCTCAGGCTGTGCAGAACCGTTTGTCCACAGGCGAAACCACCCCGTAGCCAAAATGCCTCCGGCGACCGAACAATCGGTTGGGAGAGCGGGACCCGCTCACACCCGACCGATGACGGTCACCGATCCCGAGGAGGTGCTCGCGATGACCGTGCTGGACACCCCTGCTTGGCGCCCCCGCACCGACGCCGCGCCGCTGCTGCCCGACCAGGAGCCGTACCGGCTGCTCGGCACCCCCGCCGCCGGCCGGCTGGACCCCGCGCTGCTGCGCACGCTGTACGGGCACCTGGTGCGCGGCCGCCGCTACAACCAGCAGGCCACCGCGCTCACCAAGCAGGGCCGGCTCGCGGTCTACCCGTCGAGCACCGGCCAGGAGGCGTGCGAGGTCGCCGCCGCGCTCGCCCTGCGCCCGCAGGACTGGCTCTTCCCCAGCTACCGCGACACGCTCGCCGTGGTGGCCCGCGGTGTGGACCCGGTCCAGGCGCTCACCCTGCTGCGCGGCGACTGGCACACCGGCTACGACCCGAAGGCCAGCCGTGTCGCCCCGCTGAGCACCCCGCTGGCCACCCAGCTCCCGCACGCGGTGGGGCTCGCACACGCCGCCCGGCTCAGCGGCGACGACGTGGCCGCACTCGCCATGGTCGGCGACGGCGGCACCAGCGAGGGCGACTTCCACGAGGCACTGAACTTCGCGGCCGTCTGGCATGCGCCCGTCGTCTTCCTGGTGCAGAACAACGGGTTCGCCATCTCCGTGCCGCTCGCCAAGCAGACCGCCGCGCCCACTTTCGCCCACAAGGCCGTGGGGTACGGCATGCCCGGCCGCCTGGTCGACGGGAACGACGCGGCGGCGATGCACCAGGTGCTCACCGAGGCAGTGGACCGCGCCCGCGCGGGCGGCGGCCCGACGCTGGTGGAAGCCGTCACCTACCGGATCGACGCCCACACCAACGCCGACGACGCCACCCGCTACCGCGCCGACGACGAGGTCGCCGCGTGGCGCGAGCACGACCCCGTCACGGTGCTGGAGCGCGCGCTGGACGACCGCGGGCTGCTGGACGACGCACTGCGGCACACCGCCGCGCAGGAGGCCGAGCAGCTGGCCGCGGACCTGCGCGAGCGGATGCACACGGCGCCCGAGCTGGACCCGATGGACCTGTTCGCCCACGTCTACGCCGAGCCCACGCCCCAACTGCGCGAGCAGCGCGCACAGCTGCTGGCCGAACTGGAAGCGGAGCACCGGTCATGACGCCTGCCTCCCCCTCCACCGCGACATCCACCGCGGCGTCCCAGGCATCCCAGGCGTCCCCGGCGTCCCCAGGGGTGTCCCCCGCGACCGCGCCCGGCGCCGGGCGCGTCCAGGACGCCGGCGCACGCAAGCCCGCCACGATGGCGCAGGCGCTCAACCAGGCGCTGCGCGACGCCCTGGCCGCCGACCCGGCCGTCCACGTGCTCGGCGAGGACGTCGGCACCCTCGGCGGCGTCTTCCGGATCACCGACGGGCTGGCCGCGGAGTTCGGCGACACCCGCTGCACCGACACCCCGCTCGCCGAGGCCGGCATCCTCGGCGCCGCCGTCGGCATGGCCATGTACGGGCTGCGGCCGGTCGTGGAGATGCAGTTCGACGCGTTCGCCTACCCGGCGTTCGAGCAGCTCGTCAGCCATGTGGCCCGGATGCGCAACCGCACCAGGGGCGCGCTGCCGCTGCCCATCACCGTGCGCATCCCCTACGGCGGCGGCATCGGCGGCGTCGAGCACCACAGCGACTCCTCGGAGGCGTACTACCTGCACACCCCGGGGCTGCACGTCGTCACCCCCGCCACCGTCGAGGACGCCTACGGGATGCTGCGCGCGGCCATCGCCTCCGACGACCCGGTGGTTTTCCTCGAACCCAAGCGGCTGTACTGGTCCAAGGCCGACTGGTCGCCGCAGCGGCCCGCCGAGGTCGCCCCGATCGGCCGGGCCGCGGTGCGCCGGGAGGGCCGCACCGCCACCCTCGTCAGCTACGGCCCCTCGGTGCCGGTGTGCCTGGAGGCCGCGGAGGCGGCCAAGGAGGAGGGCTGGGACCTGGGCGTGGTGGACCTGCGCAGCCTGGTCCCGTTCGACGAGGACACGGTGGCCGCGGCGGTGCGCGGCACCGGGCGCGCGGTGGTCGTCCACGAGTCGTCGGGTTTCGGCGGCGCGGGCGCCGAGATCGCGGCCCGCATCACCGAGCGGTGCTTCCACCACCTGGAGGCGCCGGTGCTGCGCGTCGCCGGGTTCGACATCCCCTATCCGCCGCCGATGCTGGAGAAGCACCACCTCCCCGGCGTCGACCGCATCCTGGACGCCGTCGGGCGGCTGCAGTGGGAGGAGGGGTGATGGCCGTCGTCAGGGAGTTCACGCTGCCGGACCTCGGCGAGGGCCTCACCGAGGCGGAGATCGTCCGCTGGCTGGTCGAGGTCGGCGAGGTCGTCGCGGTGGACCAGCCGGTGGTCGAGGTGGAGACCGCCAAGGCCGTGGTGGAGGTGCCCTGCCCGTACGGCGGCGTGGTCACCGCGCGCTTCGGCGAGGAGGGCGACACCCTGGCGGTGGGCCGCCCCCTGGTGACGGTCGCGGTCGGCTCAGGCGCGGCCGCGGACCCCGCGGGGGGCTCCTCCGGTACGGACCCGGGCGCAGGCCCCGGCGTGGGCGGTTCGGGTGGTCCGGGCGGCGCCTCCGGCGACGGGACGCGGGCCGCCGAAGAGGGCTCCGGCAATGTGCTGGTCGGCTACGGCACCGGTCCGGCGACCACGCGGCGGCGCGCCCGGGTGCGGGCGGTCGGCGCGGCCGTCGCGCACACGGCCGACGCGGGGACGGCCCGCGCGGGGACGGCCGGCCCGGTGTCGGACGACGCGAAGGCGCCGGACGCACAGGCGGCCGGCGCCGCCACGAGCGCGGCAGGCGTGGACGGCTCGGCCGCCGCGGCACCCGCGGTCGCGGACGGGCCCGTCGCGGTGATCTCACCCCTGGTGCGCCGGATCGCCCGCGAACACGGCCTGGACCTGCGGTCGCTGACCGGTTCGGGCCCGGACGGGCTGATCCTGCGGACCGACGTCGAGCGCGCGATCTCCGGCCCTGCCGCGGCGGCGCGGCAGGACACCGCGGCCCCGGCGGCAGCCCGGACGCCCGCACCGGCGCCGGCCGCCACCACGGGCGGGGAGGAACGGATTCCGCTGCGCGGCATCAGGGGTGCGGTGGCGGAGAAGCTGTCCCGCAGCCGCCGCGAGATCCCCGACGCCACCTGCTGGGTGGACGCCGACGCCACCGAACTGCTCGCCGTGCGCGCGGCGATGAACGCGGCGGGCCGTGCGGCGAACGCCGAACTGATATCGGTGGCCGCGCTGTTCGCCCGGATCGTCACGGCGGCGCTGGCCCGCCACCCCGAGCTGAACGCCACGGTGGACACCGAGCGCGGCGAGATCGTACGGCTGCCGGCCGTGCACCTCGGATTCGCCGCGCAGACCGACCGCGGCCTGGTCGTGCCCGTCGTCCGCGACGCGCACACCCGGACCACGGCGGGCTTGTCGGCGGAGCTCCGGCGGCTCACCGAGGCGGCCAGGACCGGGACGCTGACGCCCGCGGAGCTGACCGGCGGGACGTTCACGCTGAACAACTACGGCGTGTTCGGCGTGGACGGCTCGACGCCGATCCTCAACCACCCGGAGGCCGCGATGCTCGGGGTCGGCCGGATCGCCCCCAAGCCCTGGGTGCACGAGGGCGCGCTGGCGGTGCGGCAGGTCGTGCAGTTGTCGTTCACCTTCGACCACCGGGTGTGCGACGGCGGCACCGCGGGGGGCTTCCTCCGGTTCGTCGCGGACTGCGTCGAGAACCCGGCGGTGCTGCTGGCGACGGTGTGACCGTCGCGTCCCGGTGGCGGGGACGGCTCCGCGCCGTCCCCGCGCGGCCGGGGTTACGCGCACGGCGTGGCCCCACGCGGGGCCGGGGCAGCGCGCGGCGCGCCCGCGAGGCCGGGGCTCGGGCAGCCCCGGGGCGGTCTTGGGGCGGTCCCCGGGCGGCTGCGGGCCGCCGTGGACGGCCGTGGACGGTCGGCGCGTGTGAGGCGGTGTGTCGAGCAGGGCATGGCGCCCGGCCGGCACGCGCGGGCTCTCCCGGCGGTCGGCCGGGCGGATCGTCGTCGGTGCGTCGGTGCGTCGGTGCGTCGGTGCGTCGGTGCGTCGGTGCGTCGGTGCGCGGGTGCGCGGCCTCGGCGGAGTGGGGCCGCCGGGCGGGCGGGGGATACTCGCGGGGTGACGACGAGCTACGACGCGGTGGTGCCGGCCGGTGGCGCGGCGCGGCGGCTGGGCGGCGCGGACAAGCCCGCGCTCACGGTCGGCGGGCAGCGGCTGCTCGACCGGGTGCTGGCGGCGTGCGCGGGCGCGCGGGCCACCGTCGTCGTCGGTCCGCGCCGCCCGACCGTACGGCCGGTGCGGTGGACCCGTGAAGCGCCGGCGGGCGGCGGCCCGTTGCCCGCGCTCGCCGCCGGACTCGCCGCGTTGCGCACCGCGGACGCCGCGCTCGGGGCGGCGCCCGCGGTGGTGCTGGTGCTCGCGGCCGACCTGCCGTTCCTGACGCGGACTGCGGTCGACGCGCTGCTCCGCGCCCTCGACGCGCTGGACGAAGACCGCGCCAATGCCGACGCCAATGCCGACGCCGACGCCGACGCCGAGCCCGAGCCCGGACCACGGGCCGCGGGGCCTCGCCCCGCCGCACTCGGGCGTGCGCAGGCAGAACCCGGGCCCGCGCGGGCGCAACGGCAGCAGCAGGAGTGGGACGGCGTGATGCTCGTGGACGCGAACGGGCGGGACCAGCCGCTGGCCGCGGCCTACCGCGTCGAGCCGCTGCGCCGCGAACTCGCCCTGCTCGGCGCCGAGCACGGGAGCCTGACGGGGTTGCCGCTGCGGCTGCTCACCGGCGAGTTGACGTTGCGCAGGGTCGCCGATCCGACCGGCGACGCGTCGTTCGACTGCGACACCTGGGAGGACGTGGCCGCGGCGCGGGCGCGCCTCGACGCGGAACCCGCCGGTGCACCCGACGCGGGCCTCCGCGAAGGCCCGGACGCGGAACCCCCCAGGCCACCCGACGCGGAGCCTCGCGCGGAAAGCGGCGGGGAATCGGCGGGGTGAGCCTGTCCCTGCGCGGGCACCGGATCGGGGACGATGGCCTTGTGTTGGACGAATGGATCGCAGCAGCCAAGACCGAACTGGGCATCGACCTGGACGTCGACACCGGCGTCCTGCTCGACCTCGCCCGTGACGCCGCGCACGGCGTGGCCCGCCCCGCGGCGCCGCTGACCACGTTCCTGGTCGGCTACGCGGCCGCGCACGCGGGCGGCGGACCCGCCGCCGTACGGGAAGCGGCGCGCAAAGCCGCGGCCCTGGCCCGCGATTGGGCCGAGGCAGAGCAGGCCGAGCAGACCGAACAGGCCGAGCAGACCGAGCAGACCGAGCAGGCCGGGAGCGCGGCAGGCGGCGACGGCGCCGGCCGTACCGACCCCACCAGCGGCCACAGCGGAGACAGCGGGAGCGGCGCCGACCGCGACCGGCGGGGCGGCGGCGCGGAAGCGGAACCCGCGCAATGACCGCCCAAGGCGGCGACGCGGCCGACCGCGCCCTCGACGACGCGCTCGCCCTGGCCAACGAACCGCGCCGCGCCGACCAGCCGCGCCGCGCCCACCGCCCGGACGACCCGCTGTCCGTCGCGCTCGACCTGACGCAGGACGAGGAGCAGGGTCCTGACCCGGCCCAGGATCGAGACGCGGGCCAGGCCCACGACCCGGGCCGAAGCCGGGGCCGCGTGCCGGACGCGCTCCGTGGGCAGCCCAGGGTCGGGGCCCGCGACGACCGCGGCGAACCGGCCTCCGCCAGCCCCGGCATCTCCCCCCGGACCGCCCAGCCCACCCAGCCCACCCGGTCCGCCGTGCACGCCTCGGCGTCCCACGCACTCCGCCAGGTCGCCCCCAACGACCCCTTGGCCGTCGGGGGGGGGGGGGGGGGCGCGCCCCCCCGCGGGGGGGGGGGGGGGCGGCGGGGGGGCCGCCCCCCCCCCCCCCCCCCCCC
>JAJSZB010000479.1:0-4687 GCA_050613715.1 Streptomyces sp. IBSBF 3018 | reverse complement strand
GCCTCACGATCAGTCGTCAGATCCTCAGCGAAATGACGATCACCCGTGGCATCGGGCACATACTTCACAGCCACTACGATCCTCAAGCTCACGTCGTACTCCTTCGTACGGAGGGTTGCCCGTCTGTGGGTCGCCCGTCGGGTTGCTCGTCGAGTTGCTCATCGGGTCGCCGGTCCGCGGCCGTTCCCGCCGCGCCGTCCTCGATGAGGCGGCGCAGCGCCGGGAGCAGCGCGTCGATGTCCTGGTCGGTGGTGAACGCGACGACGGTCGCGCCGCCGGCCCGGGAGCCGGAGAAGAGGGTGGTCACCTCGCGCATGGCGTCGTCCAACTCGCCCACGGCGTCGGTGCATTCGCCGCGCAGCCAGCGGCGCAGCACATGGTTGTGGGCGGAGACGACGGCGGCGGCCATGAGTTCGGCCCGCAGCGCTCCCTGCCGGGTGCCGCCGATCCACTGTGCGATGAACTCGCGGAAGACCCGCTGATAGCGGGCCACGCTGGCGATCTCCCGGTCCCGCAGCGCGGGCACCTTGCTGGTGAGGGCGTAGCGGCGGCGCGCGAGGTCGCCCTCGCCCACGTAGTGCAGCAGCACCTGGCGGACCGCCTCGGCGACGGCGACGAGGGCGGTGGCGCTGTCGGACGTCGCGAGGCGGGTCGTGACCTGCTCGATCATCCGGTCGTGATCGGGGAAGATCACGTCGTCCTTGGAGCGGTAGTGGCGGAAGAACGTGGTCCGCCCGGCACCGGCGCGCTCGGCGATCTCGTCGACGGTGGTCCGCTCGTAGCCCTGCTCGTCGAACAGCTCGAACGCCGCGCGCGCGAGGCGTTCGCGTGCGGTCTCCCTGCCCATGGCGCCCACCTTTGCCGTCCCCCGGTGCGGGGGTGCGCGGCGCGGCGGGCCGTCAGAGGCCGCCGTCACCTCACATCGCGGTACTGCGTACCGAAAAGATGGTACCCCATCCCATACGGCTCCGGGCGGCTCAACCCGCCGTGTGCGCCCGCGCGAAGTCCCAGACCACCGGCAGGAACTCCGCCGGCGTCTCGACCTGCGGCATGTGTCCGGTGCCGGGCAGCAGGCGGAACTCGGCGCCCGGAACGGCTGAAGCGTACGCGCGCCCGTACTGCGCGTCCACGATCTCGTCCCCCTCGCCCCAGGCGACGAGCGTCGGGTGGGCGACCTTGGCCAGCCGGTCGGGGAGCGTCGGGTCGGCCATCTCGAACGGGCCGGAGTACACGCGCAGCGCCTGCTGATTGGCGGCCAGGACCGCGCGCAGCTCGTCGGTCAGCGCGTTCGGGTCGAAGCGGAACTTCGACGGGTCGAAGAAGGACAGCCGGGACAGCTCGACCGGCGTCAGGCCGAAGGTCTCGGCTATCGGGTGGCCGGGCACCTCGATGCCGACGGCGTTGGCGAGCACGACGGCGCCGATCCGGTCGCTGCCCAGCGCGGCCAGCTCCGCGGCGGTCCAGCCGCCGATGGAGTTGCCGACCACGACCACGTCGCGCAGGTCGAGGACCTCCAGCAGGCGGGCGTAGACCTGGGCGAGGGTCCGCACGTCGGTGAGCCAGTCGGGGCGCGCGGTGCCGCCGAAGCCCGGGTGGACGGGGACGTGGACGCGTGCCGGGTGCTCGCCGGCCAGCAGCGCGGCGAACGGCGCGACGGTCTGCGGGCCGCCGCCCCCGTGCAGCAGCAGGAACGGGCGGCCGGTCTCGCCCTCCCGGTCGACGGCGATGTCCAGGGAGCCCTGGTCGAGGGTGACGGTGTGCGTGGTGCGGGTCATGGAGACGCTCCTCGTGCGAGGTGGGACGGCATGGCGAAAGCTTCATGAGAGCTGACTCTCATGAGAATAGACAGCCGTCACCACCTCGCGCAAGTGGACTCTCATAAAGAGAGCCGGGCTTTACGAGGGAGTGTGTCGATGGCCCACGAGGGCGCGGCGGCCCGCGGCCGGGCGCCGCCGGTGGCCCGCAGGCCGTGGATGGGGCCCGCAGGGCCGTGGGCCGGGGCGCCTGG
Organism: Streptomyces sp. IBSBF 3018; assembly: GCA_050613715.1. Classification (GTDB taxonomy): domain Bacteria; phylum Actinomycetota; class Actinomycetes; order Streptomycetales; family Streptomycetaceae; genus Actinacidiphila. Next base: position 2,679 of record JAJSZB010000479.1, on the reverse strand, counting down.
CTGTGCGCGGCGGCCCGGAGCCGTCAGCCGAACTGGCCGGGCTGGTAGTCGCCGGCCGGCTGGCGGACGATGACGTTCATCCGGTTGTAGGTGTTGATCAGCGCGATCAGCGACACCAGGGCCGCAAGCTGGTCCTCGTCGTAGTGCTTGACCGCGGCCTCCCACGCCTCGTCCGTGACACCGCCGGCCGCGTCGGCGATGCGGGTGCCCTGCTCGGTCAGCTCCAGCGCGGCGCGCTCGGCCTCGGTGAAGACCGTCGCCTCGCGCCAGGCCGCGACCATGTTCAGCCGCACCGCGGTCTCGCCCGCGGCCACGGCGTCCTTGAAGTGCATGTCGGTGCAGAAGCCGCAGCCGTTGATCTGGCTCGCGCGCAGCTTCACCAGCTCCTGCGTGGCGGCCGGCAGGGTCGAGTCCGTCACGGCCTTGCCCGCGGAGTTGATGTACTTCGCGAACGTGGCCGCGACGGGGTTGGCGTAGAAGTTGAGGCGGGGTTCCATCGTCGTCGTCTCCTTGTGGATGTGTGCATCGGTACGTAGCGGTGCTTCACAAGGACTGACCCCGCGGGCCGCGGTGATGTGACAGCGCGGCCGGATCGGGGGCACGCGGCCCGCCCCCGACCCGCCCGGCTACCCCCGGCGGTCCTCCATCCGCTGCGTGCCGATCACCGAGAGCAGCCGCAGCGCCTCCTCGGACGACGAGCCGGGCGCGGCGGTGTAGATCACGACGTGCTGGTCGCGGTCGGCGATGTCGAGCGCGTCGCAGTCCACGGTGACCGGGCCGACCACCGGGTGCCGGAAGGTCTTGTGCAGGGCGAGCTGGTCGGTCACGTCGTGCGACTCCCACAGCCGGGCGAACTCCTCGCTGCCGGCCAGGAGTTCGCGGATCAGTTCGGCCAGCTCCGGGTCGTCGGGGTAGCGGGCGGCGACCGCCCGCAGGTCCATGGTCGCGACGCGGCCGAACCGGTCGGCGTCGGAGACCCCGAACAGCCGCCTGCCGTCGGGGTACGGGCCGAGGAAGGTCCGCCGCAGGAGGTTACGGTCGCGCCGCGGCACCGCGGAGAAGTCCTCCATGAGGGCGGCGGCGAGGTCGTTCCAGGCGATCACCTCGTACATCGCCGACGTGACGATCGCCGCGGCCTGCGGGAGACGTTGCAGCAGGTCGAGGATGCTCTGCCGGACCACCCGCGAGGGGCCGGGCGGCGGGGCCGGCGGCGCGCCGGCGAGGTGGTGCAGGTGGTCGCGCTCGGCGTCCGTCAGCCGCAGCGCGCGGGCCAGCCCGGCCAGCACCTCGCGCGAGGGCCGCGGACCGCGGGCCTGCTCCAGCCGCGTGTAGTACTCGGTCGAGATGAACGCCAGCTGCGCCGCCTCCTCGCGGCGCAGCCCCGGCGTACGGCGCCGCGCGCCGGCCGGCAGCCCCACCTGCGCGGGCGTGATCCGCTCGCGCCTGCTGCGCAGGAACGCGGCCAGTTCTGCTCTGTCCACGCCTCCAGTGTGCGCACGGACGCCTGCCGGAGCCAGGTACCGCCGGTGCCTGGCTGGGCCCCGCGAACCGCCGCAGGCTCGGTGTCATGGACGAGAACAACGATGTGAACGAGATGAGCGGGACGAACGGGACGAGCGGCGGGGCCAGTGCGGACGGCGGAGGGCGTGCGCGTGGCACGGGCAGTACGAACGGCGGGGTCGGTGCGAGCGGCGGGGCCGGGCTGCTGGACGGCAAGGTCGTCTTCGTGACCGGGGCCGGCCGGGGCATCGGCGCCGCGGCCGCGCGGCTGTTCGCCCGCGAGGGGGCCCGGGTGATGCTCGCGGCCCGGACCCGGCAGGAGCTGGAGGCGGTCACGGAGGAGGTGCGGGCGGCCGGCGGCGTCGCGGACCACGTGGTGTGCGATCTTGCGGACGCCGATGCCGTACGGGCGGCGGTGGACCGTACGGTGCGGGTCTACGGCCGGCTCGACGCGGCGTTCAACAACGGCGCGGCGCTCACCCCGCCCGGCCCGGTCGACCAGGTGCCGGAGGCCGACTTCGACCTCCTCTACGCGGTGAACCTGCGCGGGCCCTGGGTCGCGATGACGGCCGAGGTCGCCGCGATCCGCGCCACCTCCGGGACCGGCGCGATCGTCAACAACTCCTCCGTCGGCAGCCTGATGGGCAATCCCGAACTGCCCGCGTACGGCGCGATGAAGCGGGCGCTCAACAGCCTGACCGAGTCGGCCGCGGTGACGTACGGCCCGGAGGGCATCCGCGTCAACGCCATCGCGCCGGGCAACACCGCCACGCGGATGATCCGCGACTGGGATGCCGACTCGCCCGGCCTGGTCGAGCGGCTGGTCGCGCACACGCCGCTGCGGCGCTCGGCGGACCCGGCGGAGATCGCCGAGGCGGCGGCGTGGCTGCTCAGCGACCGCGCGTCGTTCGTGACCGGCGTGGTCCTGCGGGTGGACGGCGGCGCACGGGCGTGACGGCGCCGCAGGCTCAGCGGCGCAGCAGGTCCTCGACCTCGGCGGCGTAGAACAGTTCGGGGTCGAGCGCCATCCCCTCGAACTGGCCGGCCAGTTCGAGGGAGAGCAGGCCGTGCAGCCGGGTCCAGAAGCTGAGCGCGCGGTGCAGCACGGCGGGCGGCGCGGGGTGGTCGCCCGCCCACTGCCGGTGGTCCCGGAGGTGGGCGTCGAAGGCACTGGCGGCG